>JBCDLR010000132.1:0-9879 GCA_038745205.1 Verrucomicrobiota bacterium | reverse complement strand
CCTCACTGCCCTCAAACCCGGCGGCACTCTCGTCTATTCCACCTGCAGCATCGAACGCGAGGAAAACGAGAATTTGGTGAAATTGCTAGTCGATCAATCTCCCGGCCTCACCCTCGAAGAAGAACGCCGCACCCTCCCCCACGAGGACAGCGTCGACGGCAGCTACTGCGCAAAGCTGCGCCTCTCACGGTAGGGACGCCTCGCCGCAGGCGTCCCACTTTCTGCCGCCTTCGGCGGCGGCGGATCGTGCCCCGCCACGGCGCGCAGGCTCCGGGTGCGATGGTTCCTGCCCGTGCCAAAGGCATGCTTACCCTTCGAAGGTGCGTACCCACATACCGGGAACAGCACCAATTTGCCATCGACATCGCCACAAAAACTTGCGTGCTCCGCGCGACATCTCCGGGATCGTAACCGGAGTTTCCGATCCACCTTCACCGATCAGCCACCCAAACTTTCACGCCCTTCGTGGCTCCCCATTCTTCGCTCCTCCAATCGAAAACCCTAACCATCAGACACTTGCAAAGAGACTTTATTTTTTGCGAGTTTCCGTAAGTTTGGGCGCATGAATTTCACTTGGAATTTCCCTCTTCGACGTGGAATCACCCTCGGCCTTTTCGTTGGCTTCGCCCTTGCCGGAGTCGCGTCGGCGGAACTGCTCCTCGAGGTTCGGAACGAAAATGGATTCTATCAGGAAATGACCCTGGTTGATCCCGCCACGGAGGATTGCGATGACTTCGAGGAGCCTGATTTCATCACGGACATCAACTTCCCCGACACCCGTGTTGGTCGCGTCTCCCGCATCCAGATTCGGCTCACCAACACGAGCACCCGCAGGATCGTGCCGATCAACATCCGGGCGCTCGACGAAAACCTTCAGAACAACGTTCCCGAGTTCACCGACTCCATCTCGAACGCCCTCAATGCCGGACAGTCGACGACCGGCTTCGTCAATTTCCAGCCTTTCTTCAACGGGAATCCGAACGTCTTTCCCATGTCCACCGCCTTCCTCGCGATCACGTGGCCGACGCCAACCGAGCAGGATCCCAACCGGACGACGACACGCGTCGTTTGCCTCAGCGGGCAAGCGGTCCCGAATCCCGGCATTTATATCACGGGAGCCACAAACTCCGCAGCCCGGGGAATCGAACCGATTGAGAACAACGAACAACCCAACGAGTTCGTGAGCCGCCTGAACTACGGCCTTTTCAACATCTCCGTTTCGTCGCCACCAAGGACGCATTTCTTCCGGCTCTACAATCTCTCGAACAGTTCTTCGCTTGTCTTTTTCGAGCAGCCGAACCTGACGGGAGCATCCGAGTTTTCCATCAGCCCAACGAGTTTCTCATCCATACCTCCGAATTCCTTCACCGACTTCACGATCACCTTCACGCCGGGCGTGATCTCCGGAACGCGAACCGCGACTTTCCGCACGCGAACCGAAGACGAGGAAGACCCCATCTTTCAGTTCTCCCTCACCGCGCAAACGACCCAGGGAACATCGCTGCTTGAGATCGAAGCCACCGGACCCGCGGGTGAAACCGACCCGGTCCCCCTGTCCGACAACACCTCTCTGCGCCTCGAAAGCCTCACGGACTTCGGCCCGGTGGATCTGAACACGCAGGCAAATCTTCGCTTCGAGATGACCAACCCCGGTTTTCAGAGCATTGAAATCACTGAAATCACGGTATCGGACACCTCCAGCGCAAATCCGATCACCGCGCTTCATTCGCTCGTCCCACCCTTTACGATCAACGCACAGGGTGGCATTTTCGGATCCCTCTTTGCCCGAATCACACCCACCGCCGTCGGCGACTTCCAGAACACGGTCATTGTCCGCACCGATGGGCCGATCCCTTTCGACGAATTCCGCTTCACGGTCTACGGCCAGGGTGTTGACCTTGGAGGGGCGCCCGTGCCGCAGATGAGCTTTTTCGCGGGTGGCCAATTCATCACACCTTCGAACAACACGTCCAGTTTTGGCGGATCCATTAACGATACGCAGATCCCGGTCGTTCACCGCATCACGAACATCGGCGGTCCGACCCTTACCATAAGCCCGCCGAACTTTTCCGGTGACGCTGCCGCCGACCTGAGCGTGCAGGGCTTCTCCTCACCCGTCTCGCTCGACCCTCTGGAAACCTTCGAGTTCACTTTGATTGCCGACCCCTCGCAGGCCGGGAACCGTCAGGCCACGGTGAACATCCCCACGAACACGGCCGGCAGCCCCTTCACGTTCACGGTCAACGTCAGCGGGATCAACCGACCGCCGGACCGCGCGGAGGCCATCGTCGATGGCGAAGGCGGGGAACCTCTCTTCGTTCTGGGAATCGAACCCGGTGATGCGCCGAGTTCACGGTTCAACCGGATCAGCAACGGCGGACGCGCCCCCCTCCTCATCAATTCCATCACGACCGACTCGCCATTCTTCCGGGTGGAAGACATACCGGAGTCGATCAACGCATGGAGCGGATCCGGTAATTTCCCCAGCGAGCAATTCAGGGTCGTTTTTGACCCCGCACCGAACGCACCGGGCGAAACCTATTCAACGACGGTCAGGATCGAAACCAACGATCCCGATAGGCCAATCGTGACCATCGAGGTGTTTTCCAGCCTCATTGACGTGTCGCGGCTCCCCTACGTCGCGAATTTCTTCGCCGGCCCGAGCGAAGGCGAGTTCACCGTTTGGTGGCATGCCTTCCAAGGGTTGCGCCACCACTTTCAACGGTCGAATACCCTCGGAGGATGGCAGAACGCCTTCAGCAATCCATCCTTTGGCAACATCCGCGGAGTTCAGCAGACATTCGAAGCCGACGAAAACGCAGGACGCCTCTACATTCGGCTGAACAAGGTGCCTGAATAAAGACGCGGAAGGCTACCGCGGTTTCTGCGTGCCGGCATCCTTCACCAACTCCCGCTGGACGTAGGCTTTTTCCTTTGCGTTCGCGATCGCTTCCTCTGCGGAAATGGCGTTCATGCGGGCGAGGTAGATAAGACTGTCGTCCATCGTGTGCATGCCGTCCTTGGAACTGATCTGGATCAAGCCCGGGAGTTGCGCGAATTTCTGGTCGCGAATGACGGCCGCGATCGGGTGGGTGTTTTTCATGACCTCGCTCGCGAGCACGCGGCCTTTGCCGACCTTGGCGGGAAGAAGGCGCTGGGAAACGATGCCGACAAGGGCATTGGCCAATTGGGTGATGACCTGCGGCTGTTGTTCGGCGGGAAAGACATCGATCAACCGGTCGAGCGTTTTCGGCGCATCCATCGTGTGCACGGTGCTGATGACGAGGTGACCGGTTTCCGCGGCGGTGATGGCCGTGCGGATTGTTTCGAGGTCGCGCATTTCACTGACGACGATGACATCGGGGTCCTGCCGGAGAGAGGCGCGCAGGGCATCGCTGAAGCTGTGGCTGTCGTTCCCCACCTCCCGCTGTTTCACCAACCCGTAGCTGTGGTCGAAGACGAACTCGATGGGGTCCTCGATCGTGATGATGACGCAGGACCGCTCCTCGGAGATTTTCTTGATCATGGAGGCGATCGTCGTCGACTTGCCCGAACCGGTGATCCCGGTGACGAGGACCAGTCCCTGCCGGGCGTTGCACAGATCCTTCACCGGATCGCCGTGACCGAGCTTCTCCAAGCTGGGAATCTCCTCCGAGATATAGCGAAAGGACGCTTCCACGCATCGGCGCGCGTAATGGGCATTCCCCCGGTAGCGGCCTGTGCCCTCGACCTCAAGGGCGAAGTCGAGTTCGAGGTCTTCTTCCAGTCGCGCCCGCTGTGCCTCGGTGAGAATGCCGAAGACAAGGTCCTTCGAGATTTCCTGAGTGACGTCGAACTCGTCGAGCGGGTGGAGGACGCCATCGACCCGTGCGGCCGGAGGTGCGCCGACTGCCACGTGCACATCCGAGGCGCCCAGTGCGCGGGCCTTGCGAAGATAATCGACGAGATCGGGGGTGGAGGACATGGCCGGCAATCTGCACGCAATCGGGAAAAAATGCGATGGCCAATCCCCGGGAATGCCGTGTAGCATCCGTCCCATGCTTAGAATCCTCGCCCTCCTCTTCGCCGTCGGCATCACCGCCACCCACGCCGAAAAGCCCAATATCGTACTCATCCTCGCCGACGATCACCGTTACGACTGCCTTGGCGTGGCGGGGCATCCATGGATTGAAACCCCCCACCTCGACCGCATGGCCAAGGAAGGGGTATATTTCCCCAAGGCCATCGTCACGACTTCCCTCTGTTCGCCCAGCCGCGCCTCCATCCTCACCGGGCTCTACACGCACAACCACCTCGTCTCCGACAACTACAATCCCGTCGATCCCAACCTCGTCTTTTTCCCCCAGCTCCTGCAAGAGGAAGGCTACGAAACCGCCTTCATCGGGAAGTGGCACATGGGTGACGTCGATGACCCGCAACGCGGCTTCGACCATTGGGCCGCCTTCAAGGGCCAGGGCACGTATTGGCCGGACGGCCGCGGCACCTTGCGCGAGGTCCCGCAAACGAGTTACGACGGATTCAACATCAATGGCAAGCGCGTGCCCCAGAAGGGTTACATCACCGACGAACTCACCGACTACGCCACCGACTGGCTCACGAACCGCGAAAGCGACAAGCCCTACTTCCTCTACGTGTCCCACAAGGGCGTGCACTCCGACTTCGTGCCCGCGGACCGTCACCTCGGCCGCTACACGGACAAGCCCTTCCCCGAACCGCCGACGATGGCCGACACGGAGGAAAACTACGGCACCCGTCCCCGCTGGTTGAAGGACCAGCGCAACAGCCGGCACGGCATGGAATTTGGCTACAACCTCGACAACTTCGACGTGAAGGCCTACTACCGCCGCTATTGCGAGGCGGTCCTCGCTCTCGACGACTCGGTTGGCGGCATTCTCAAGTGGCTCGACGACAACGACGAACTTGAAAACACCATCGTCGTTTACATGGGCGACAACGGATTCCAGTTCGGTGACCACGGCCTCATCGACAAGCGTGTCGCCTACGGGTCCTCAATCCGCGTGCCGCTCCTCATTCTCGGAACCGCGATGTTTTCGCCGGGCACGGTCGTCGAACGCACGGTGGCGAACATCGACATCGCCCCCACCCTGCTCGATGCCGCGGGGGTGGCCGCGCCGGACAACATGGACGGCGTAAGCTTCCTTCCGCTCGCCAAGGGGGAGGACATCCCCTTCCGCGAGGAGGTCCTCTACGAGTATTTCTGGGAGCCGAACTACCCGCAAACGCCGACGATGCACGCGCTCGTCACCGATGATTACAAGTACATTCGCTACCACGGGATCTGGGACACGGATGAACTCTACGATCTCAGGAACGATCCTTACGAAACCACCAATTTGGCCGGAGACTCGGCGCAGGAGGAACGCGTGATCGAAATGAACGCCCGCCTGCATCAGTTGCTGGTAGAAACCCGCGGGACGAACATGCCGCTCAAGCCCGATCGCGGGAACCGCTTCCCCTGGCGTCATCCCGAGCGCTCGACGCCCGGCAAGTTCCCTGAGCGCTGGTTCCAGAAGAACGAACCGCCCTTCAAGCCGTTTCCGTGAGCGGACGCCTCGCCGACATCGGCGTGAGGGTCTTCGGGGCCCGGAGTCCGGCCGAGCGCGTGTGGATGGTCGCCTTGCTCACCGGCATCGTCGCCACGCTGGCCTTTCTCTACTTCACCGGCGATGACTGGCGCCTTGCTGTCGCCGACCGGCTGGAGAAGAATCGAAGTGTCGGCCTAGAACACGAGGTCCGCACGATTATCTGGCACGTCGCGCTCGCCAACGTTCTCCTTCTCCTCGGCTTGTTCGTCACCCGGCGCTGGTGGGTCTGCAACAACGATTCCCTCGCCGTGGCAGCCACGCCGGACCGCGGCACGCAGACGCGCACCTTCCTCTGGGGCCTTCTCGTCCTCGTCCTCCTCGGCGCCGGCATCCGTTGGCCGCGCATGGACCTCAGTCTCTACAACGACGAGGAATACACTTTCCGTCGCTTTGTCGCCGGACAATTCAAGGACGGTGAATGGAGACAAGTCACCTGGGAGAAAACCGCCTTCTTCAACAAGGCGGGCAACAACGGCATCCCCTACAGCCTGCTCGCGCGACTCTGCTACGACGCGACGGATGCGGTCGACGGCGAAGTGCGGGAAATCCCCCTGCGGCTCCCGGCCTACGTGGCCGGAGTTCTCTCCATCGCCGTCATTGGTCTCCTCGGTTTTCAATCCGGTTCCGCGCTCACCGGCTGGCTCGCCGCGACCTTCACCGCGTTGCACCCGTGGCACATTCGCTACTCAACCGAGGCGCGCGCCTACGGCCTCGTCCTGCTCTTCGCCGCGCTCGCGCTCCTCGCCCTCTACCTCGCCCTGCAGCGAAAGGAATGGCGGTGGTGGATCCTCTTCGCCGTTGCCCAGTTCGCCTACCTCTACGCCTATCCCGCGGCTGTCTATCTTGCGGCCGGATTGAACCTGATCGCCCTCGTCGCGCTGGCTTGGAAGGACCGTGCGCGCATTCCCCGACTCCTCGTCGCCAATCTGCTCTCGGTCATGCTTCTCGCGCAGACCTTCGGGCCCGCCGTGCCGCAATTCCTTGAAGCGCTCGGCGAACGCGTGACCCTGCGCGGGGCGATCCCGGCATCGTGGTGGATCGACATCGGCTCGTATTTCGGGTTCGGCATGCCGTGGTTCAACCAGGCGCCCGCAAGCGCGATCAACCCGGCGTTTGCTTCTTTTCTTGTGTCCTCGTCCTCGTTGACCGGTCTTTTGGAAATGGAGAAGCTGTCCCTTGTCATTGGTGTCGCCGGCATCGGGGTGGTCGTGGTCCTCGTTCTTCTTGGCAGTTTCAAATTCGTCCGGGATGGTTTGGCGGGCACCGTTCTCGTTATCGGATCCCTGCTTTCAGTTCCCTTTGCATGGCTTCACTGCACCCTCAGCGGCAATATTCTTCACTTTTGGTACGTCATCTTTGCCCTTCCTTTCGTGCTCGTCGTCCTTGCCCGCGGTACCCCGATGAAAGGACGATTCGCGACCCCGCTTGCCGTTCTTGCGTTCGGGATGTGGCTCCTCGTGAGCCAGTTTCCCCTGCGAACCTACCTCCTGCATCCCAAGGAAGACATCCGCGAGGTGGTGACGGATATGCGCGGGGCGGTTTATCCTGATTTCGACAATGCGGAGTCGATACTCACCGCGGGCTTTTGGAGCGAGGCGCGGGTCTACGATCCCGAACTCCTGCCGATCTTCACGGTTGAGGAATTTGAAGAGTGGCTCGTTCGCGCCCGGGCTGCGGATGCGGCTTACATCACGTTCGCCCGACGAGGACAAGCCGTCGGTACCCACGGCGAGATCATCAAACGGCTGGAGACATCGGGCGAATTCCAGCGTGTGAGGAAGATTTCCGGCCTCGAGAACGATGACTACAACCACTTCGTTTTCCGCCTCGGCAATCCCCGCGCCTCTAATTCTCCACGCTGACGGAACCCCTATCGAGGTAGCGCGGGAAGAGGATGCGCTGGTCGAAAATCAACTCGCCCGTCCGTTCATCGACGGGCGTCATCGAAACCACCTCGACCAGTTCCTTCCCGTCATCGAGCGGCGTGTTTTCCTTCCGGTTGAGTTCCCCCGCGAGCAGAAAGCGCCCCTCGACGGGAAACTCCTCCGTGTAGGGGGCGACACAAGAAGCGAACAGGGTCCCGCGACTGGGACCACTGACATGCCGCGGAAAAAAGATGACCCGCTTGTAGTTGCGGGATTCAAACGATCGCGACCAATGCCCGCCGTCGTCATGCGGACCGAACACCGCCCGGTAGCCCGTCATCTCGACATCGGCGACGACCACGAATGGATCGTCTTCCGGCTCATCGGCGACTCCCACCGAGGGGGTCGGCTCCGGTTCCGGCCAAAATGCCCGCACGCCAATGAGGGCAAAGCCCACGACAAGCAGGGCGAGCTGCATCGACGCCACCGGCACCCAGAAAGGCCTGCTGACGTCGAGCCTCGCCGGCTCGCGACGAAGTTCTCCGCGGGCGGCGAGGAAAATCGGCAGGACGAGAAGGAAATGCGCGGCCCAGAAGACAATGATCGATCCGCGATTGACGCCAAAGTTCCCCACCATGGCGTTCATCAACGCCGCCCCAATCAACATCGAAGCGAGGACCGCAATTCCCGACCAGCTCATCCCACGGAAGATGAAAGTGGCTGCCGGGAGTCCGATGAGCGGGATAAGGAAGATAAAGCGCGCGTCGAAATGCAGGATGGCCCACATGGCCGGAAGGACGAGGAGCCAAAGCGGATTGCGCCGCCGGATCGAGGCCCACACACCGGCCATCCCCACAACCAGCAGCACCCACGCGATTTCCCACGCGTCGTCGGGAACGTAGAACCAGAAGTGCTCGATGAACTCGGCACCCACTCGTTGCGAGTAGCCGAGCGGATCCGCCATCACTGCCGCGGCGAACCTCGTGTTGAAGTAGTGGACCCGCCCCGCCACATCATCGCGGGCGAGACCGGCGGCGTCCGCCTCCAGTTCCTGCGCGGCGTTCCACCCGTTCTCGTCACCCGACTGCCCCTTCGCCATCGCGTAGAGCAACGTGCCGCTGTTCGTCGAGAGCGACCACGTGTCGAATTGCATTTTCTGCCGGAGGCACCAGGGAAAAAGCACGACAAAGGCACCAAGGATAAAGACGGTCGCCGACCGCAATGCGCCACTCCAACACCGCGACTTCCGGATCACCGGGACAAACACCAGCAATACCTCGAGGACGCCGATCCCGAAGAGCGCGAACGGTCGACTCAAGTTGGAAAGCGCGAGCAGCACGCCCCCGAAGAACAACCACCGAAGCTTGTTCTGCTCGATCCCGACGACGAGGACATAGAGCGCGGGAACCATGAGGGCCATGGCCAGCGTTTCGGTCAAGGGCCGATGCACGGCGAAACCGAACTCGGGATTGAGAATGAACCACAAGGCGAGGGCCAACCCGCCAAGCGATCCCGCCAGCTTGCGTCCGAGCAGCCAGGCGAATCCCACGGTCGAGGCCCAGAGGAAAATGCTGCCCCATTTCGCGACGAGGAGGTGGTCTCCAAAAACGGAAAACGCGGAGGCAAGGAAGATCGCATAAAGCGGCCGGTGGCCTCGAAACGCTCCCTCGAATCCATTGCCCTCCTTCATGTTCACCGCCGTTTCACACCAACCGAGCGAGTCGCTGTAGGGAATGCCATTGACGACCTGGAAGCCGTCATTTCCACCGACACCGGACCAGAGAAACCAACTCCCGATGACCACCGTCACGGAGAATAATCCCCATGCGACCACGCCCGGCGACGGAAGCCAGTCACGAATCTCCATCGCCATCTCGCGACGTGTCCCCCGCATGGCGAACCACATGGTGATAAGGGCGAGGGTAAAGACACTGACGAGCACACCATCACTGGGCTTCATTCCGACGCGCAGCGAGTATTCCCTCCCGTTTTCCGCCGGGGAAGTGCGGTCGGAAGAGGTAAAGTAGATATATTTGTCACGAATCCGGTATCGCCCGCCGCCGTCACTCTCCGTCACGCGCCGGACTGACTTCATGCGGTAAGGAAGCGCCCTTCCATCCTCGAGCAAAACGGCCGTCGCAAGGAATTCGCTCCCGCGCCATTTCTTGGGAAGGAGGATCCGGCCACCCTCATTATTGGGCTTCGCCACCTCCAGGACGACGGTCTTTTTCCACGGCACACCGGTCGCCGCCTGAATGAAGAGCATTACGCTAACAAAACAACAAAAAACCGCATCACTATTCTCCTACCCATTGAGCACTATGCTCACCTGAGGGTGGAAATCATGCAAGGGTTGGAATCCTTACTTTCCGGAAGGCTTTGTGGTTCGAACGAAAAAGGGGCCCCGT
>JBCDLR010000131.1:0-9918 GCA_038745205.1 Verrucomicrobiota bacterium | reverse complement strand
GGTTTATCGGGACGGGTTTGAGTAATGGTGGTAGACTACTTGGAGTCCGGGAAGAACTTACGAATTGTCTCCTCGGAGGGTTTCTTCGTGACCGAAGAAACCCCGATCATGGCGACAAGTCCGGCGGTAAAGGAGAGCGCAGCAGGCTGAATTCCGCCCAAGACGGTGTATTCGCCTCCCCATCCGGATTGCCAGAAGAAAAAGAGCCAAACTCCGAAGGCCGCGAGAACGCATGCGTAGGCACCGGCCTTCGTCGCCCCTTTCCAGTAAAGCGCGCAGATGACCAGCGGCGTCAAACTGCCAAAGCCGGCAAAACTCCAGACCGCGAGATCGAAGACATTGGCGTCGAGCGAGTTCATCGCGATGATGTAAATCAGAGTCACTATCGCCACGATGAAGAAGCGGGCGATGAGGACAATTTGCCTGTCATTGAACTTGTCCTTCCCGAAAGCCTTCAGAACGATATCGTTGGTGAACATGGTCCCGAGACAAAGGAACTGGGAGTCGAGGGAGGACATGATGGCGGCAAGAATGCCCGCGGTCAGGAGCCCTGTCAGGAAGGCGTTGTCGACGAGCAAGCGGAGCATGTTGGAAAGGACCGCCGCCTCCGGCAGCCCCCACGGAAGAATGCCCGTCGCCCACGTCCCGATGAGAACGCAGGGCACCCAGACAATCATGATACACAGGGGGTGCGCGATAACGGTGAGACGAAACGACTTCGCCCGCTTCGCGGTTAGCCAGTGCTGGAAGAGGTGCGGGAACATCCCGACACTGAGTGGGATGAACAGATAGGTAACGAAAGTAATGAAGGGAATTCCCACTTCGCGCGGCTTTTCCGCAGTCACCACTTCACCGGTAACCGGGTTCTTCTTCTTGTACTCCACCTCAACGGGCGCCCGCATGAGATGGGGCTGCTTGCCTGCAAATTCCGCGATTTCGTCCTCGTGCACCAGCTTGCCGACGACCTTCGGCGAATCGAGTTTCTCGACCATCTTCGTCTCGGGATTCACCCCGTATTCCTGCACCACAGTCCCCTTGTCGGTAACCCGCGCCACAACCTTGTCGGCGTTCTCGAGGCCGCCAAGACTGTTGGTGATGAAAATGAAGGCGACCACTCCCATGCCCATGAAAACCAGAGTCTGGAAAGTGTTCGCCCATGCGGCGCCTCGCGATCCCCCGGCGAAGACGTAAGTCAGGACCACTGCGCAAACGACCAGTCCGGTCAGCCAGGGCGGAATACCGCCGTCCATCAGCGGGGAAGGATGCTCGAAGAGCCCCGGAAACGCCCCCGCCGTGACCGGCTGAATCGTTTTCGCCGCCCCGATGATCCCGATAAGGAGGTAAGGGATGACCAGCCCGACGAGGATGGGAAAGAGGAGGTATCCGATTCCGTTTGACTCAAAGCGCGCGCGAAAGAGCTGGATCTGCGTGACGAATCCCTGGCGATAACCATGGCTCCACACACGCACGCCAATGACGAAGAAAAGCGCCGCATGGATAAGACCGCTGATGGACGCCATCAGCCCATAGGTGCCAATCCCCCGCTCGAAGGCTTTCCCCGTTGACCCAACGAGGGCGAAAGCCGTCATCGTCGTCCCGAAGACGGACATGAGGAGGAGAAACGGCCCGATGGAATGGCTTGCGACGAAGTAATCCTTGCTCGTACCGCGAAAGAGCTTCCCGCTGAACAACCCGAGGCCGAGCAGGAGACCCAGGTAGCAGATGACAACGATGAGGACAATGATTCCGGGATTCATGCGTCACCCTCCTTCTTTGCAGCCGGCGCCGGATCGGACTCGTCCAGTTCCTTGGGCCAAATCGTGAGGATGGCAAAGCCGCCGAGAACCGCGCAGAGGACGGAAAAGAGCGCGTGAAAGGCGAGACCAATCGGCATGAAGCCGAGAACAAGGGAATCATCTTCCCACCACCAGAAGTCCTGGTGCATGAAGAGCATGATCAAGAAGAGGGCGGCGACGAGGATTTTCATGGAAGTCGGTCGTTGGAGTGTCGCTCTGGACCGGCAAATGACACCGGTCAATAACGGGCGGGATGGGAAGGAAAAAGGCGCCCTCAAGAGCGCCTTCTCAAGTCAGTTCGCGGCGGTTTCCGCACCCTTCTTGAAGGCAAAGAGGTGCGTCATCGAGGCGACGTAGAGAACCCCGTTGGCCGCGACCGCCGAGGTGTAAATGGGAGCGCTGAATTCCACGCGCCCGATTTCCTTCATCTCCTTGCCGGTGGCGAGGATGATGACTTCGCCATCCTCGTTGGGAATGTAGACCTTGCCATCTCCGACGAGCGTCGAGGACCAGATATGGCTCTTCGTGTCGAAGACCCAGAAAGGTTCGCCCGTGTTGGCATCGACCGCGTGCACCTGGCCGCGGTAGTCCGCTACGTAGACAATGTCATCGAGGACGGACGGCGTGGAAATCGACCGTTCGATGTCCTTGTAGGTCCAGAGAGGCTTTCCGGTCTTCAAATCAATGCAGGTCATCATGCCCACACCTTCGCCGTGCTCGGGGTCCTGCCCGATGCAGACATAGACCTTGTCCTTGTAGACGACGGGAGTGGAAATGATTTCGCTCGGCCCCTCATAGGTCGCGTATTTGATCGGCTTGCCGTCCTCGTCGTGGCGGTATTCCGGAGGGTTGCAGTCAACGCTCCAGATCATCTTGAGAATGTCGAATCCATCTTCGTTCGGCTCGGTTTCCGTGCTGAAGCAATAGGTGAAACCATCTCCAGCGCCAAAGATGACCACGGGCTTGCCGTCGATCACTCCCTGCGTCGGGGTCGACCAGTTGCAGTGCATGATGGTGTTCCCGTCGAAAGCGTCTTCTTCACCGGTCAGTTCACCGGTCTCCGCATCAAGCTTGATGAGGGCAGGCGCATCCGGAATCGGGACATTGACATGAGACCAGTCCACCCCGTTCGAGGTTGTAACAAAGAGTTCGTTACCGATTTTGAGAATGGAACTGCTCGCCACGTTGTGCGGGAAAACGCTGAGTTCCTCGCGCATGTCATAGACCCAGATGATGTCCGCATCGGTGTCCCCCACCGCAACCGGCGGCTTGCCCTCTTCCGCCATGTACTGTCCTTCGTCCTCGAATGGACCGTCGTTTCCGTCCGCCATTCCGTCCATGTCGAGGCAAATGACCTCGCAACGGTTCGTGATGATGTAGCAGCGGCCGTCTTCGATCGTTGCCGACGAGCAGATGCCGAGGTATTCCCAGTCGGAGACCTTTCCGGCTCCGAGCTTCGGGACGGTGAGCTGCCAGAGAAACTCTCCAGTCTCCTCGTCGAAACACATGACAACACCGCGGTCGCCGACGATGGCCTCGTTGCGCGGGGACTCGTTGTTGGTTCCGACGATGACCTTGCCTTCGCCAATCGTGGGCGTGCCGTAGGTGGAGGAACCAACCTTGGCGACCCACTTCACGTTCTTGGTCGTCGTCATGTCGATCTCATCCGTGCCCCGCTTCTTCTTCCCGCCGTCAAAATCAAGGGGAAGATTGGTCTCGGAGGTCACCATGTTGTTTTCCGGTGTGCCGCCCCATTGGGGGGCATCGCCCGCGAAGGCAACCGAGACAGTGGCTAGGAGAATTATCAGTTTTTTCATTTCACTAGGGGGCGATGCGCCCTTCTTGTTTGGATTAGGAGTCAGACTTAGTTGGGCGTGATCTTGATATTGTCGGCGTAAACCGGCTTCAGGCTCTGCGGGGAGAATCCGAAGATTCCAGGAGCGCCTTTCTTATGTGCCTTATTGTGCTTCACCTCGATCGTCCATGCTTCGGGCTCGTCCGTGCCGCGCTCCCAGGCTTTTCCGCGAACAACCCCTCTTCCGTCTTCCGCGACGTCGACGCGGGTTTTCAGGGTATACCACTTGTTGGGCTCAAAATTGAACGGGACGGCTTCCTTGATTCGATCATGGTTCGACGTGACCTCCAGCCGGCGCTGCCCCCCTTTGAGGACAATGGCGTAGCGCTGGTTGATGACACCGATATCGCCTTTGATTCGACGGTTTCCGTCCGTCATGACGTCTATCTCGAAGGTGTAGTTCGAGGAGTCTGGATGCCCGATGAAGGTCGTCGCGCGCTGGAAGAGAATGCGGTCCAAGGTCTTTTCCATGACCTTGTTTCCTTCGAGTTCACGTATCTCCCACTTGAAGCGAGCACCGATCCACGGGAGTGGGGGATAAGCGAACTTCACGCCGGCGGTCGCGTGATCCACATTGAGATCGTAGCCTTCGAAATCCTCATTGAACGGCAAGTTCGGCATGACGCGTCCGCGCATGATGCCCGAGAGATCTGCCGAGGTTCCCTTGAAAGCACCGGCACTGGTCTTTGCGGCTTCCCCGGCCATGAGCGCCCCTGCATCATTGAATCCCGCATCCATCTCCGTCTTCACCTTTGCCGTCGGAGGGATGAATTTCGCCCAATCGGCCTTCTCCACGTCACCGGTCACGAACCCGTTGGCATCGCGGGAGATCAACCTGAACGACTGCTCATCGCCGGGCTGCAGGAGAACATCGCCCGGGATCGACGCCAAGCTCGCGGGCTCACCGACGGACGGAATCTCCGCCTCGGGCCACTCGCCGCCGGAGACCTCGCCAGTCCCCATCTTCCAGCAGTAAAGCTTCTCCGAACTGTGGATGTAGAGGTGGCCATTCCACACGGTGGGCTGGCCGAGACAAATGCCGTCGAGCTTGAATTCGTGGAGGACCTCATAACCCTCATCGGACGGCTCAATGATGAAAACGCTTCCTTCATGAACCGGAATGATGAGCTTCCCATCCACCGCGAGCGGCGAGGAATGAATGTTGTCCGGAGCAAGCTTCTTCTCCCAGAGGATCTCCCCGTTATCCGCGTTGACGCAAGCGAGAATGCCGGTGGCCGTCAGCTGATAGACGCGATCACCCACTAGCGTCGGGCTGCTCGTAAACATGCTGAGCGTGTTTCTCCACGCTTCCACGCTATTGGGCAAGGCGGGCGCACCGCCAAGAGCCTCGTCATAGACAGCACCGGTTTCATCGAGATCGGTGGGAAGTTCGATGGCGAACATGCGGCCGACTTCCGTCGTGTCGAGATTCTCCCGACCGTGGATATTGATAAGCTTGTTCCCATAGAGGACCGGACTTGAATTCACCCCACCATAGCTCACGCGCCAGCGCCAGAGAGGCTCACCATTGCGGGCGTTCACGCAAACGATGTTCCCGCAACCGGTTCCCGCATAAAAGACGCGGCGACCATCCCGCGACTCCACGACCGGCGTGGAAAAGGAGCTGTCCTTTGGCGCCGTCCCCGGCGTACTTGACCAGACGGGTTCGCCCGTGCGCTTGTCGAAGGCATAAAAGCGATCTCGCGCCGGCCCTTGCGCGCCCCAGTAACTCGTAATGCCACGAATGATCGCATTCGGCCCTTCAATGATGACGCAACCGGTCCGGCCGTTTGGAAAGGTGAGACGGCCAAAACGCTCGATCATCGAGTGTTCCCATAACAGTTTCCCGTCACGGTCGACGCAGATGAAATGACCGTTGGTCGTCCCGAGATAGATGTTGCCCGTCTCCTTGTCGACGGTCGGCGCGCCGATCCCGTAGCGGCTGTAAATCGTGTCACTGATGTAGTCCGAAATTTCGTGCTCCCAGATCTTCTCGCCCGTCTTCGCATCAAGACAGGTCAACAACTCGGCAAAGTCTGCGCCCTCACCGCGATATCCGAACGAGTAGAGCCGTCCATCCGCTACGACGGGAGTTCCCCGGCCCTGCGACGAATACGTCCACGTCGGCTCTTCATTGAAGGACCATTCCGAGTATTTCTCGGTGCTTGTTCCATTTTGGTTGGGCCCCCGCCACGAGTACCACTGGGGCTCAGCGGTCGAAAAGAAGGGCAGCAGGAGGGTGATGGAAAGACAAAAGGGTAGTTTCGCGAGGATTCGACGATGCATGGCGGGGAACTTTTACTCAAATTGGTGAACCGACAAGGCGAATGAATGGGCACAGGGCGTCCATTTCTCGGGGTTTGACGGGAATTGCCGGGCAGGAATTCAGCAGTTCGACCACTTCAACACCCGGCACCGGACTACTGCCTGAAGTCCCCCATCCTCACCCGACGGATTCTCTACCGTCGACGGCGAATTCGACGAGAGAGCCCCATGAGACCACCGAAGAGCAGCAAGATCGACGCCGAGGGCTCCGGAATCGCGAATTCTTCCAATCGGATGGCATTGATGATTGTCACGTCCTCGAAAATACCCGCACCCGATGGAATCAAGTCCACCGTGATTTCCCCGGAACTCGGCACCACATCGTCCCAAATCATCCAGGCCTGAAAGAAGGTAGCGAGTTGCAGATTCCAATCCGTGCTGTCGAACGGGAATCCAGGATTGGAGTTCCGCGTCGCAGCGGAGCCATTGACCTCGAAGCTGGAGCCGTCAAACTGGTCAATCGATTGCCCAAACGGGACGACGGCAACGACTTCCACTCGGTAAAGGCTCCCGGGATTCAATCCCCCGAACACAATGCTCGGGGGGCCTGGGGTGCTCAAATCCTCAACGACTTGCACCCCGTCTGCTCCTGCCTCTATGTCCACCCAAGCCGTCGACGTCCAACCAAAGACCGAATCACCATTCGGAGGGCTGTCCGACTGTGAGAAATTCGTCAAGGTCATCGAAACCCCGCTTCCACCACCGGTCTGGAAATCGGTTAGATTGGCCACAGAACCCGAATTCACGAGCGGGATCACATTCCAATTCCCGCCAGGATCCCCAGCCACCGGAGGAGCGGAAATGGAATCGCCATTGTCGTTGAAATCGACCTGAACAACGGTCGCCCCCTCACCGGTGACGACCAAGGCCAGAATTCCCAAAGTTCCCGAAAAACGGGCGAAGAATCGAAAAATCGAGGGCGCGAAAATCGCGCAAGGCTGATGGATTTTCATGGCGGAGTTGGGGGTCTTGCGAACTGGAATTCCATCCCAGTTCTCTCCGCCTATGTATTCGTAACCTGATAAAACAGTAAAGTAAATAGTTCACTCTTGCGAAATTTATAATTTCGATTTCGCAAAGTTGAAATTCCCACTTCCGCAACCTCCTCCTCACAAGCGGGTTATCCCTCCACCCTCACCCACTCGGGAACTGTATTACCTTCTCCAGATCAATCCCACCAATCCCAGGAGCATCAGAAAGACTCCGGACGGCTCAGGCACCGCCGTTTGGGTGATGCGAATCGCATTGAGAATGCCCTGGTTGTTGTTCGCCGTGTCGGGAGTCACCACAATGCTGATCTGACCCGCCGTCGGCGAAACGTCATCCCAAATCATCCAGTCCGACTGGATCGTTCCGAGGACAGGACTCCAGTCGAGCCCCACCGTCGGCGGGACCGGGTTTGGATCGTTGAAGGTTCGATCCGCCCACTGGCCTTGAACTTCGTAGTCCGTTTGATCGAAGAATTGAGAGTTGGTGAAATCAAAATTTCCCCCCAAGTCCGGCACCCCCCACGCCGCGACGAGTTCCACACGATATTGGGCCGCATTGTCCAGTCCACTCAAAGTTACCGTCCCCACCACAGGATTGAGAGGATCATTGCCGCCGAAGACGACAAACCCGTCATAGGCCGACGCCGTCTCCACCCAGTCATTGTCGCCAAACCACGCCAGAGGCGAGGCCGCCGGAAAGCCGAACCCTGTCCGCTCCATCGTCACCCCGGTGGAGGATCCCGTGTTGAAATCCACCAGATTCACTGTTGTCCCGCTCGGAGCCCCGTCGGAGATGATGTTCCAGTTGGGAGCTGTCGGATCAGGCCTCCCGGAAGGATCGCTTCCCAGATCGATCTGAATGACCTGGCTACTCCCAACAGCAATCCCACCCGCGAAGAGGAACACCAGGAGCGCGGAAACAAGACTTTTCGCCCTCGCACGGAGGCTTCCAAGAGACGAGGAGGGAGCGAGCAGCGGTCGGTTTCTCATGCAACGAATCAGCAAATCAACTCAAGGGAGCGAATTCCCTCATAGTTTTGATAAATTTACTCAGAAACCTAAAAGGTAAAGAAATATTAATAAATTTTTGCGAATTTGAGAGCGTAGATTTGAAAATTTTCGAAACCGACCCTCCTCTTCCGATTCGGGACCGCTCCACTGTGGAAGGAATCCATTTCCAAAAGGACCTCGCCCGATTTTGCAGGGCATTTCGGACGATTTTCTTGCCGCTCCCGGTGTAAATCCCTAGAACTTTCCACCAAAACCCATGAAAACTCTCCCCCTGTCCCTGTGCCTTTGCGGCCTCCTTACCCATTCTGCCATGAGCAGCATCGAAAAATCTCCTTTTGGAAAAACCTCCGCTGGCGAGGAAGCCAGCCTCTATACCCTCAAGAACTCCAGCGGAGCGAGTGTCACGATCACGGATTTCGGCGGTACCGTCGTCTCGATCAACGTCCCCGACCGCGACCGGAATCTTGCCGACATTTCGCTTGGATTCGATTCCGTCGAGGGCTACGAGGGCGACAAGAATCCTTACTTCGGCTGTATCACCGGCCGCTACGCGAATCGCATCGCGAAGGGCAAGTTCTCCATCGCCGGCGAGGAGTTCACGCTCGCGACAAACAACGATCCCAATCACCTCCACGGCGGCGATTCCGGCTTTAACAGAAAAATGTGGGAAGCGACCATCGACGGGAACAAACTCGTTTTCTCCCGCACGAGCCCCGACGGCGAGGAAGGCTATCCCGGCGCCTTGGCATGCAAGATCACTTACACGTTCACCGACGACAACGCGCTGCACATCGACTACGAGGCCACGACGAACAAGCCCACCGTCCTCAATCTCACGAACCACACCTACTTCAACCTCGGCGGAGAAGGCTCCGGTACGATCCTCGACCATGTCGCTCTTTTTAACTGCAGCCACTTCACGCCCACCGACGACACCGCGATCCCTTACGGAGAAGTACGTCCCGTGAAGGGCACACCGTTCGACTTCACGACCGAGCACACCATCGGCGAGCGTATCAATCAGACCGACAACGAACAGATCAAATTCGGTCTTGGCTACGACCACAACTTCGTCATCGACAGCACCTCCCACGGCTCCATGGTCCACGCCTGCACGGTGACCGATCCCGCATCAGGCCGCGTCCTCGAAGTCCACACCGACCAACCCGGCGTCCAATTCTACACCGGCAATTTCCTCGACGGCCTCGAAGGAAAGGGCGGCAAGAAATACGACCACCGCACCGGTTTCTGCCTCGAAACACAGATCTTCCCGGACAGCCCGAACAACGCGCACTTCCCCAGCCCGGTCCTCCGCCCCGGCGAGACCTACACGCACAAGTGCGTCTACAAATTCCGCGTCAAGGAGTAGCCGGTCCCGCAACGGCCCCGAGCTTCGCGTTGATCTTTTCTTCCAGTTCCGCCGCCGTCGCGAAAGCTTCCTCCAACGTCGGCGGTTTCTTGTTCATCGGGCGCTTGTGGCCAACGTGCGCAAGCCAGCCGTCGCGGAGCACTCCCATTCTTGCCCTAACAAGTTCATAGTAGCCTTCGGGGAACGCCACCTTTTCAGGTAAACCCCATGCCTTCAAGAGAACCTTGCCCGTCAGCACTTGCCCCTCCGCATTCATGTGGACGCCGTCACTGGACAAGGCAAAGTCCCGATCCTCTTTCCGCTTTTCCTCGAGGTAATCCGTGATGGGAGTGCGGATATCCACGACCTTCGAGACCCTTTCTCCCTGTTTCAAGATCCACTTCGAGTACCTCTCCAGGACCTTGTCGTAGTCCGGGTAAATCGCCTTGAATCCCGCGGGCAATTCGCCGCCTTCCTGCGCCAGGGATCCCTTTTTTCCTGCCGCCACCGCATCAAAGGGAAATGGCGTAAGCAGGATCACCTTCACCCCGGCAGCGTCCGCCTTCCGGATGATCGTGTTGATTCCCCTCCGGT
>JBCDLR010000130.1:0-9998 GCA_038745205.1 Verrucomicrobiota bacterium | reverse complement strand
AGGACGATCAATCACCATCTGCGCCTGGTCCTTGACCAGGTTGAGGAGGGGGTGCTTGTGACGGATGGGCAACTCGACAGCCGGATGGGGCCGACGATCGCGTTTGCGAATCACGGGCTCTGCGATCTTCTGGAGGTTGAAGCCGAGGAACTGGTGGGGAGACCGATGGGAGAGGTTTTCGGAGGGGTGGAATTGCAGGGGATCATCGCCCGCTTGCCGCAAGTCGCGCAGTCGGGAAAATGCTTTCTCGTGGAGATGCCGCTGGGCGCCGACCGGGCCATGCCGGTGAAGTGGAAGTTGCGTGCGGCCATGGATCTGAATGGTCACTTGTCCAATTTCCTCTTCACGGTGGCGGCACCGAAGGGAATCCATGACCTGCCGGTGCGAACCGCCGGTGAGGGGATGGAGGAGGCGGTCCCGGTTGAAGTGGTCGATGAGGGGCTGACCGGGGAGAATGGCGAGGACGAGCGCATGAAGGAACAGAGCCGCCTCGAGTCGCTGGCACTGGTGACGCGGGGGATTGCCCACGATTTCAACAACATGCTGACGAGCATCATCGCCAATATCTCGCTGGCGAAACTCGACCCCAAGGGTGAGGACGACCTCATTGACCGTCTCGACGACGCCATGCATGCCGCCGACAAGTCGAAGGTCCTCATGGAGCGACTACTGGCTTACGCACGGGGCGGGACGAAGGCCAAGAAAGTAAACGCGAACTTTGGGAAGATCGTGAAGGATGCAGTTCGGCTGTCGACCTACGGCGCGAGTGTCCGTTGTGACGCCAACATTGCCGACAACATCTGGGAGTGTGTCGTCGACCCGACGCAATTGATGCAGGTCGTGCAGAATCTCCTCATCAACGCGCGTCAGGCGATGAAGGACGAAGGCGTGATTCAGGCCAACGTGGAGAACGTCGAACTCGACGTGGACACGGAACTGGAATTGCCGCCAGGGAAATACCTGCGTTTGAAAGTGATCGATCACGGTTGCGGAATTCCCAAGGACGGCCTTGAGAAGATTTTCCAGCCGTTCTACACGACGAAGGAGAAAGGGTCAGGGATCGGATTGTCCACTTGTCAGACGATCGTGCGGCATCATGACGGGCTCATCACGGTCGATTCCGAAGAAGGCGTGGGGACGGAGTTCACCGTTTACATTCCGGCGACCGGCGAACTGGTGCGGGAAAAACAAGCGGACAAGGAGGCCGGGGAGGTCAAGCATGGAGAAGGGACGGTCCTCGTTCTCGATGACCAGGATGAGGTGCGGGTCGTGGCGCGCGCCATGCTCGAGCGGATGGGCTATGAAGTGCTGGAGGCCCCCGAAGGCGAAGATGCCATCAAGCTGTACAAGCGCCGCATGAGCGAAGGTAAACCGGTGAGTTGTCTCCTCATGGACATGACTCTTCCCGGCGGTATGAGCGGGTCGGAGACGGCGCACGAGATCCGAAAAATGGATCCGTTTGCGGTGACGATTGCCTCGAGCGGCTACTTTGATAGCCACGATGACGAATCCATCCTCCGGGAGGGTTTCAATGCGATGATTGCGAAGCCATACGATCTGGAGTCGCTATCGCGCGTGATTTACAAGGCAACGCGCAAGACTTGAAATGCGTTCCTCTACTTGAACGATTTCGAGAAATCGGCGGCTGAGGTCTTCTTGTTGGGATCGATTTCCCGCTTCTTGAACGTGCTTGTTTCGCCGCGGTGGAGAAGTTCCTTTTCGTAGGCGGCGCTGTCGATGGGGAGGTCGAGGGTGGCGCTGTTTTGCCAAGCGGAGAAGAGGACGGAGTTGGCGAGTTCGACGCTGTGAATGCCCTGTTCGGCCGGGCTGATGAGGGTTTCGCCGTGGAGGATGGCGTTCGTGAAATTCTGAAGAATTTCGACATGCTGGCCGCCGCTTCCGGACTCGACAGGCACTTCAACGTTCCAGACTTCGGGTGTGGCGAAGGCCATTTCGGACTTGTCGCTGAATTCGCTGACGGGGGTGCGGTTGCGTTTGAAGGAGAGGGTCTCGTTTTCGAGGATGACGAGGCCATTCTCCGCGGTGACCTCGAGTCGGTTGACACCGGGGCTTTCACCGGTGCTCGTGATGAAGGTGGCATGCGTGCCGTTCTTCCACTGGAGGTGTGCGGTCACGTCGTCTTCGACCTCAATCTGGTGGTAGCGGCCGAAATTGCAGTAGCCGGTGACTTTGTCAGGCATGCCGAAAAGCCACTGGAAGAGGTCGAGGTTGTGCGGGCACTGGTTGAGGAGGACTCCGCCGCCTTCTCCCTTCCAGGTCGCGCGCCAGCCGCCGCTCGCGTAGTAGAATTCCGTGCGGAACCAATCGGTGACTTGCCAGATGATGCGCCGGATTTCACCGAGTTCGTCGCCGTCGATGAGGTCCTTCAACTTGCAGAAGAGGGGATTGGTCCGCTGGTTGAACATGGCGGCGAAGACGGGCTTGCGACCCGTGGCTTCCCAGGCGGCGATGAGTTTTTCGCAATCAGCCTTGTGCACACCGAGCGGCTTCTCGACCATGACATGCAGCCCGGCTTCGAGCGCCTGTTGCCCGATGGTCGTGTGGGAGAAGTGCGGGGTGCAGATGTGGATGGCGTCGATGAGGCCCGAGCCGATCATCTCCGCGGTGTCGGTGAATCGTTTCTCGCCGTCGGCGGGGTCGGGAAAGCGGCCGCTCATCTCGCAGACGGCCGTCACCTCCAAGCCGGAAACCCTGCCGTTGAGGATGTTTTGCCGATGCGCGAGCCCCATGTTGCCGAGGCCGACGATGCCGAGTCTGACTTTATCCATGCGGGTTTCGTGCGCCGGACGGCCGGAATTGTCAATTCCCGTTTCGGCGAACTTGACCGGGCGGCCTCGAAACCGGACCATTCCTCCGATGCAACTGACCAAGGAAGAGCTCCCGCACGTGGTGATTGGCGCGTGCATGGAGGTGCACAAGGAACTCGGGCCGGGTTTCGCGGTCGAGGCCTATCGCGAAGCGCTTGCCCACGAGTTGCGCATGAGAGAGGTCCTCTTTAAGCGGGATGAGCCGCTCAAGGTCTCTTACAAGGGCGCGGAGATCGCGACGACGGCGAAACTGGATTTCGTGGTCGAGGAACTCGTCATTCTTCGCACCGTCGCCGCGAGCAAGGTGGGCGGCCTGGAGAAGGAAATCCTCGCGAGCCAACTGCGCACCGCGGGGATCGAAACCGGGTTGATCGTGAATTTCTGGGTGGAGAAATTCCGGGACGGCGTGAAACGATTGATCGTCTCCAACGAGGAGCCCAACGTCCACTTTCGCGAAACGGTAGGGTTCTAGCGCCGGTGCGGGCTAGAAGTTGTCCACGGCAAGAACCTGGCGGTCCTTGTAGTAGCCGCAAGAAGGGCACGCAATGTGTGACGGCGTGGTGCTACCGCATTCCGGGCACTTGTTGAGCTTCGGAGCGCGCCAGCGGTTCGCTTGCCGGCGGAGCTTCGATTTCATACTGGAGGTGCGTCTTTTCGGGGCAGCCATGGTCTTGGAAAGTTTATCAGTCTAATCAAGTCAGTCTTTGATGTCCCTGAGTTGGTCGAGTTCGCCCCAAACGTCGCCGCTCCGGGTTCTCTCGTCATTGTCGATCGGCCTGTAGTCGGACGTGGAGGGAAATTTTCCTTCCGCCGGACAAACCATCGGGGACACCCCTTCCTCGCATCGTGGGTAGGCCGGAAGGGCGAGAAGGATATCTTCCCGGATCGATTCCGTCAAGTCGATCGTGCCGGCCCCGTCCAGCTCGGCATGGAGGGCATGCCCTTCGAGGGATATCCGATAGACGAATCGCTCGAGGCAGCGGGCGCATTCGACGTCGAAATCCGCGCTCACGGCCCCCTGGAACAGGGCGGAATCAGAGACGAGTGAGAGATGCCCTTCGTAGCGGACCGGGCCGGCGGGGCGGGCGTCCTTGGGGTCGAGTTCAAAGATGTCGCGGGTGATTTCCCCCACGATGCGGACGCCCTCGTCCGGAATCTGCGTGGGATGGATGGCGGCGAGATCGATCGTCATGAGGATTCCCCCAGCTTTTCGTTGAGCGCCCGCGAGACGCCTGCGGGGACCAGTTCGGAGATGTCGCCTCCCAGCCGGGCCACTTCCTTGATGAGCCGGGAACTGACATAGGAGAATTCCTCGCGCGGCGTGAGAAAGACGGTCTCAAGACTGGGTTCGAGCTTCCGGTTCATGAGCGCCATTTGAAACTCGAACTCGAAATCGGAGATGGCGCGCAGGCCGCGGACGACGGCGACCGAGTTTTCCTTCATGGCAAAGTCGACGAGCAGCCCGTCGAATTGTGTCACCCGAATGCGCTCGTTCTCATGTGTCGCCTCCTCGACGAGGGCGATGCGTTCCTCGACGTCGAAAAGCGGTTTTTTCTGTTCGTTGGGTGCGACGGCCACGACCACTTCTGCAAAGAGGTGGGTCGCACGAAAGATCACGTCGAGATGACCGTTCGTGATGGGGTCGAAACTTCCGGGATAGACGGCGCGTTGCATGGGGATACCGATGCGATGACTTAGCCCTGATCGGGCGGTGGATCAACGGGGCGGAATAGAAGAAGCCGATCGCCCTCGAAAAGCACCGGATGGTTGTAACGGAATACCCGCTTTTTCACGATGGCAGCCTCGATTTCGGCTTCGTTGCCGATCACGGGAAAGACGCCGTTCAGGACGTAGAAGAGCGCGATTTCCTTGGACTGCAGTCCGATGCCGGCCACCCGGTCGGCGCGGATGCCTTCCTCCTCCAGGACGCGGGTGATCTTCAGCAAATCCGAATCCGGATCCTTCTGGGTGCGAAGGGGCAGGAGGGCGACGACGAGGGAGATGATCACCGCAAGAGGTGCCAGCCTGCGATAGCCTCCGTCTCTCCAAGCCGCGAAGCGTGGCCATTTCATCGCGTGAATTCCACCCGCGCAAATCCACGCGAGGGCTGGAAAGAGTGGAAGGGCATAGTTGGGCTGCTTGTCGGTGAACGCGGAAAGCGCGGGAAGGGCGATGAGAAGCCAGGTGCCGCCTAGAAGGAGAAGCTGGCTCGTCTCGGCAGGCAGGCGTTTTCGCGCGGCGGTGACGACGGTGAAAATCAAGGCGAGGATCCATGGCCACTTGTAGTTGAAGAGCATTTCCGCGTAGTAGGTCCAGGAAGCGCTGCCGTGGTCGCCACGCATGCGGTTGGCGATCTGGTCGCCGAAGTAAACGGAGAGAAAGGAATCTCCGAAGGTTGAAACCATGTGCAGGTGCCACGGTAAGGCCGACACCGCCGCCCCGAGGGAGGCCATGGCAAGGAACGGCAGGATCAGGCCCGGCCGTCCACTGACCGCCATCCAAAGGGCGAGGATGGGAAGGAGGACGAGGGCGACGAGTGGTTTGCAAAGGAGTCCGAGGCCGATGAGCAGCCCGGCGGCGAAGAACCAAAGCAGGCGTTGGCGACTTTCGAGGGCTCGCAAGGCCAACCAGGTTGCTCCCGTCAGGAAAAAGAGCTGCCAGAAATCGAGCGAGATCTCGCGGGTGCGGCGGAAGAAGTCGTAGCTGAGCGCGAGGACGATTCCGCTCGTGAGCCCCATGGCAGAGTTGGCGAGGCGGGAGGCGATAAGCATGGAAAAAGCGAGCACGCCGCATCCGGCGAGGATCGAGGGCACGCGCGCGGCGATGAGGTTGTCCCGACCGCCGATCTGCATGCCAAGGCCGTGAATGAGGATGGCCAGCGGCGGTTTGTTGAAATAAGGCACTTCCGGATGGACATAGGGCGAGGCGAGATTCCCGCTCTCCCACATCCAGTGTCCCACCGCGGCGTAGAGGGCGGTGTCGCGCCTGAAGTCGCCTTGGTCGAGGTGGGGAAGCGTGAGAGAAAGAAAGAGGACGAGGGGAACCCAAAGGCGGCGCATGGACGAATTCATCTTCGACGGTGCATGGCCCGCGTCAAATTGCGGGACTCCGATTGCAATCGGGCACCGTCCTCGCAACAATGCACCCCATGGCCAAAATCGATCCGGATTTCCTCCTTCAAGCCTACCGGCTTGGGATCTTTCCGATGGCCATGGAGGAGAGCGGCGAGATCGGATGGTTCTCGCCCGACCCCCGGGGGATCATTCCCCTCGACGATTTTCACGTGCCGCACGGCCTGACGCGGACCCTGCGGAAGCAGCCATTCGAAATTCGCTTCGACACGGCTTTCGCGGAGGTCATGGACGGATGCGCCGAGCGGGAGACGACGTGGATCGATGATACCGTCCGCGCCAGTTACCTTGAACTGCACGATCGCGGCTACGCGCATTCGGTGGAGGCGTGGGAGCGGGGAGAGTTGGTCGGCGGGCTCTACGGAGTCTCGCTCGGAGGAGCGTTCTTTGGGGAGTCCATGTTCCACCGGGTGACCGACGCCTCCAAAGTGGCGCTGGTCGCCCTCGTCGAACGGCTGCGGGAGCGGGGGTTTCAACTTCTCGACACGCAGTGGACAACGCCCCATCTCGAAACCTTTGGGGCCGTGGAAGTCCCAAAAGCGGAGTATTTACGGAGATTGCACCAGGCATTGGCCTTGAAAATTCAATTTTGACGGATTTATCGCTAAGAATCGCTTGGCGATCGGTGTCATAAAGGTAACTTTGATGATTATGTACAAGCGGGGATGCTTTTTGATCGGGGCTGCGCTTGCCGCGCAGGGGATATTCATGGCGACGGTGGCCGCCAGCGACTACCAGGAATTCTTTGATACACAGGGGCGGAAGATTGAAGCCAAGCTTCTCTCCCACAAGGGCGACGGGACGGTGAAAATCGAAATGAAGGGCGGAAAGGAATACACCCTGCCCATCACCAAGTTCGGCAAGCTGGACCAGCAGATGATCAAGGACTGGATCGAGAAGACACCACCCGCGATCGATTACAACTTCCTCGTGGAGTTCAAGGAGGACCGGAGTGACACCGACGTGCGTCGCCCGTCCTACATGCGGATCAAGACCAACACCGTCATTTACGAAGTGAAGATTACGAACCGCAGCCGCGACGTCGTGAGCGGGCTTACCTTTGATTGGCGTGCCTTCATGTACAATGAAGCGGAAAGTGATCACCGGGCTTCAGGTTCCGAGGTTGGATTGTTCGCGCTCAACGGCTCGGTCGAATTGCCTGCCGCAATGCGTTACAACGATTCCCTCGACGTCAAGACGAAGCCCTTTGAGCTGCACGATGTCGAATACTTCTACGTTTACGGGGACGAGCACTACAAGGATCGGATGGCTGGACTCATGTTGCGGGCAAAGAACGCGGCCGGAAAAGTCGTCTGGGAGTACAAGTCGAATGATAAGGAAATCGCCGCCCAGGTTTGGGATGAAGCCAAGGAAGGCGGAAAGGGTAAAGCCGTCGCCGCGAAGAGCGACGTGGAGCAGCCAAAGCGGGTGAATTGAGTTTGTCCTTCGCTGGCGTTCTGGACGAGGCTCGGGCGCGGCCATAGGGTGGGACCGTTTCGTATGCAGCGCACCGCCGTCCTCAACATCGTTGGTCTCAGTTCCCGCCTCCTTGGGGCAAAAACGCCCCGTATCTCTGCCTTCATCAACGGAAAATGCTCCGCGAAGATCGAGCCCGCATTCCCCGGTGTCACCTGCACGGCCCAAGCGACCTACCTCACCGGAAAGCCACCGCGGGACCACGGAATCGTCGGCAATGGCTGGTATCACCGGGAATTGGCTGAGCACCAGTTTTGGAAGCAGTCGAACCACCTCGTCCACGGCGAGAAGCTCTGGGAAGCCCTGCGCCGCACCGACCCGGACTTCACCTGCGCGAAGCTCTTCTGGTGGTACAACATGTATTCCAGCGCGGACTACTCGATAACGCCGCGCCCCATGTATCCCGCGGACGGACGCAAGGTGTTCGACGTCTACACGCATCCGATGGGACTGCGGGAGAAGATCAAGAAGGACCTCGGCTCGTTTCCCTTCATCAATTTCTGGGGGCCGGCCGCCGGGATCGGATGCTCGAAGTGGATCGCGGAATCGGCGAAGTGGGTCGAAGACAAGTACTGGCCGAGCCTGAATCTCGTTTACCTGCCGCACCTCGATTACGGACTCCAGAAGTTCGGTCCGGGGGCGGAGGAAATGGCAGAAGAGTTGGAGGCCATCGATGCGGTTGTCGGCGATCTCATCGACTTCTTTGAGAAGCGGAACGTGAAGTTGGTCTTGCTCTCCGAATACGGCATCACGGAGGTCGATCGTCCCGTGCACTTGAACCGCGTCTTTCGCGAGAAGGGCTGGATCACGATCAAGGACGAACTCGGTCGGGGAATTCTCGACCTCGGCGCATCGAGAGCCTTCGCCATTGCCGACCACCAGGTGGCGCACGTTTACGTGAACGAACCCGACCTGCTTCCCGACGTCATCAAGACCCTGGAGCGGACCGAAGGCGTCGAGTCGGTGCTGCACGGCGACGGCTTGCGTGGCGCGGGCATCGATCACGAGCGGGCGGGAGACATCGTCGCTGTTTCCGACGCGCGGAGCTGGTTCACCTACTACTACTGGGAGGACGATCGCGTGGCCCCGGACTTCGCGCGGTGCGTCGATATCCACCGGAAGCCCGGCTACGATCCCGTGGAGCTTTTCGTCGATCCGAAGATCCCGCTGCCCAAGCTCAAGGTGGCGACCAAACTTGCGAGGAAGGCGCTCGGCTTCCGCATGCTCATGGACGTCATCCCGCTCGACGCTACCCTCGTGCGGGGCTCCCACGGCCGGACGCCGGAGGACCGGGCGGATTGGCCGCTCATCGCTGGGGATTTGCCGGAATTGCCCGAAGACGGCGTTCTGCCCGCGGAAGAGGTGTTCGAGCAGCTTTTCGCCCATTGTGCCGGTGGTTCCGGCTACGGGGACCTCTCCAAGTGAGGGAAAGCCCCTCTCGGCGCGATTCGCGGGGTGGCCCCCCATCGGAGTGTTGGTGCCCCGACCGACCGTCCAACCCCGTGGCGAAGCCGCCATTTCTCCCTTCTCGGGGCATTCCGGAGCCGCAATGTCGAAATGGGATAGAGGCTTCGCGGGTGAGAGCATCGGTCGGTGGGGGCGCCAGCGCTCCCGTTTTCCAACCCTGAAAACCCCTTGCGCGGCGGGGGCAGGTCGATTAGAATCGCCATCCGCGAAAAAGCGGGCTCTCGGAGTGGAGCGGTAGCTCAGTTGGTTAGAGCGCCGGCCTGTCACGCCGGAGGTCGCGGGTTCGAGTCCCGTCCGCTCCGCCACTCCAAATCATCCAGTTTTTACCACGTCAAAATCACCACCACCATGTCCATCATCGATAAAATCGAGAAAGAGCAGCTGAAGGACGAACTCCCCGAGTTCCGCGTCGGCGACACGCTCAAGGTGCACACTCGCGTGGTCGAGGGCGGCAAGGAACGGATCCAGATCTTCCAGGGCATCTGCATCGCCAAGCGTGGCGGCACAGGGCTCAATGCCGGCTACACCGTGCGGAAGATCTCCAGCGGAGAAGGTGTCGAGCGTGTCTTCCCGATGCACTCCCCGAAGGTGGCCAAGATTGAAGTCACCAAAAAGGGCAAAGTCCGCCGCGCCCGTCTCCACTACCTCCGCAACCGCGTCGGCAAAAAGGCGACGACGGTGAAGGCGGCGGAGTAGAGCTGGAGCGGTTAAATTAAATTGTAGCCGGTATCTGTCCGTCGCGAAGCGACGGTTTAATTGTAGCCGGACTTTTCAAAGTCCGGTAGCCCGCACAACCTCTCGCGTCGCTAAGCGACCGCTTAAAGGCTCGCGTGACCAATGCTGATTAAACGGTCGCTTCGCGACGTGACTCATTGGGGCGCCATTCCGGGGGCTAAAGCGCCTTGGCTACAAGTTATGAGGTCGCTTCGCGACTCCATTCAATACCATCTACCTTCGGCTACACTTCAACTTCATCCGCTCTAAGGCCTGAAGTTTGGTTCCCCAGGGAATCCGCGCGTGATTCGGGACTTGGCGTAGCCGAACTCGGAAGAGTTCGGGCTGAGTAAACCTTCGGAAAGCAGTGTGGTTGAGTCGT
>JBCDLR010000129.1:0-10011 GCA_038745205.1 Verrucomicrobiota bacterium | reverse complement strand
ATCGTGACGCAACAAGGCAAGGGGTCGTTTGTCGCCGAGATCGGCGAGATCCAGCAGCAGCTAAAGACCAGCGAGCTCATCCGCGCCTTGCTGATGTCATACGGGGACATCTCCATTTTCACGCGGTCGCCGATGACGAGTTTGATGAAGCGTTTGCGCATCTTGCCCGAGATGTGGGCGAGGACTTCGTGGCCGTTGGCGAGCTTCACGCGGAACATGGTTCCGGCGAGGACGGCGGAAATGGTGCCTTCGATTTCGACAAACTTCTCTTCCCCGGATTCGCTCGTGGTTGTTTGTCTAGGGCCACCGCGGCCTCTGCCACGTCCACGACCTCTCCCGCGACCGCCTCCCTTGCCTTTGACACGGCTGGGGCCCGGCCCTTTTTTCTGGGGTCGTTTACGCGGAGGATTGTTGGGTGATGCCATAAAAGAGGTAGCGAAGCCGCTTGCGATCGAATCGGGGTTAGGCGCGGCTGGAACCACAGAATACCACAGGCAAAGGGAATTCCTAACGATTCAACGGGAAAATATGGGCGCACACGTTCAGATTCCCGCTACTTATTGCCACTCAACATGCCCGAATTTTCCGACATCGGTCGCAAGCTCAGCGCAAAAAGCGGCATCCTCGAACTCATGGATGACCTGGGGATGGCGATGACGACGCGCCCTGATATGCGCATGCTTGGAGGCGGCAACCCGGCGGCCATTCCGGAAATGCAGGCCGTCTGGCGGGAGCGAATCGGTGAACTCACGGCTTCCGGCGAGATCGATCGCGTGCTTGTGAATTACGATCCGCCGCAGGGGAGTCCGGCTTTTTGCCGGGCGATAGCCTGCGCATTGCGCGAGGAATTCGGCTGGGATCTGACGGAAAAAAACGTCGCCATCACAACAGGTGGACAAACAGCTTTCTTCTACCTTTTCAATTTGCTTGCCGGTGAACGCGAAGGAAAACGGCGGCGCATTCTAATTCCCCTCATGCCGGAATACATCGGCTATGCCAACCAGGGAATGAGCGATGACCTCTTTACTTCGCAACCAGCCTTCGTTGAAGAGACCGGCCCCCATGAATTCAAATACCACGTCGATTTCGACAATCTCGAAGTCGGCGACGATATCGCGGCCATCTGCGCCTCGCGCCCGACCAACCCTAGCGGGAATACGTTGACCGACGTCGAGGTGAAAAAGCTTGCGGCCCTCGCGGAGCAAAACGGCATCCCGCTCATCCTCGACAATGCCTACGGCCTCCCCTTTCCCGGCGCGATTTTCTCCAAGGCGACGCCGGTCTGGAACGAGCGTATTATCCTCACGCTCAGTCTGTCGAAGATCGGCTTGCCCGGCACGCGGACAGGGATCGTCATTGCAAGCGAGGAGATTTGCCGCGCCCTGGCGTCGATGACGGCGGTGACCGGACTTGCGAACAACAATCTCGGCCAGGCCATCGCGCGCCCGCTGGTCGAAAGCCGGGAGCTATTCCGGCTCTCGCGGGAAGTGGTCCGGCCGTTCTACGAGGAACGATCCGTTCGTGCGAGAAAGATCGCGCAGGAGGCGTTCGGTGAAGAGGTGCCGTGGGCGATCCATCGGAGCGAGGGGGCGTTCTTCCTGTGGATTCGGTTTCCGGGTTTGCCTGTTTCAACAATGGAGCTTTATCGCCGGTTGAAGGAACGGGGCGTGCTTGTCATTCCCGGGGAGTATTTTTTCTTCGGATTGCCGGAGGATGAAGACTGGGCGCATCCACACGAATGCATTCGCGTGACGTTTTCCCAGAGCGAGGATGTCGTTCGCGAAGGGATAGGGATCATCGCGGACGAGGTGCGGACTATTTTCGGTGCTCAGTGACCGATCGAGAGCTTAAAAACTCGAATGCTTGAGCAGTTGTTTGGCCCGTAGCACGGACACTCTTGTCTGTGCGCGAAGCCTTTGAAGTGCAATGGGCGAAGAGTAGACCGCGCCCTCGAAGTCGCTCTTGGCACCGGATGAAAAAAACTCAACATCCTTTGTTGCGCCTCCCCGCGCAGGAACCGGGAGTCGCCAGACGTCCGGCACGGACAGGAGTGTCCGTGCTACGGAGTCTGCACCGCATGCATGGCCTCGGCGCGGAGGGTGGGATCGCCGATGGCGTTGATCCACTGTCGGGCGCCAGCGGGATCATCAGCGGCAATGCTCGCCGCGAGCGAAACGATGGCAGCATCGCGAACCGGGCCGGGAGCAATGGAATCATTGATGAAAACCGAGGCCTCTTCCGGCGCTTTACCTGCCCATTGCGTCACATAAACCGCCATGGCCTCTGCGGCGTTTTCAGGCGGCAAGTTCGCGATGACTACCGCGCCACCGAAGGCATCTTGCTCGATCCAATGTTCGTGGAATTCGGTCTCCTGAACGAACCGGCTGACGGCAGGGTCGCCGTTCTCGGCGAGATAGTTGAAAGCCGTGGTGATATCGGATTCCGCCCATTCTTCCACGGCGATATTGTAGTGGTGTTCTCCCACCTCACGGACGAATTGCAATGTCGAGGCGGGGTCGTTGTGGATCCAGTCATGCACAAACCATTCTGCATTCTCCCCGACGTCTCCGGCTTTGATGACTCCCTCGGAGACCAATTCGGCGAGCTCGATCGGATTCTCTTCGCTGCCGCCGTTGAAAATTCCCGATAGAAACCGTGTCTTGAAGTCTCCGTTGGGAAGTTCGGAAAGAATGGCAGCTGCATGATCCATGTCCAACTCAGCTTGAATGTAACCAATTTCGTAAGCGAGGTCGTTGACCGCTGCCGCATTTGGCCCGTTTTGCTTTTCCAAACTCCAGAGAAGAGCGAAATCAGGATCTTCGCGGACCAACTCCTCCCAACCATTGCCAAATGGATCATTTGTCGAGAGGCCCTGAAGGTTTGAAGAGTCGCCCTGCAGCATCGCATCGCCAAGGGTCTCAAACTTCAAGGAAGTTGGAATGTCCCAATGCAAGAACTCCATCCAATTTTCATTCAGGAGTTTCTCGACGATCTGAATGGCTTTGTCGGGATTCGTCTTGGCGAGTTCGCCTGCCACGTTGAAAAGAATGTCGTCCTTTTCTGCATCAGGATCGATGCGATCCAGGCTTTCCAACGCCTTCTGAGGATCGGTCTTGGCCCACAGTTCAAAGATCTCCTTCGTCAACTGAGACCGAAGACCGTCCGCGTTCTTGACCGCGAGATCATTGTTCTGCATCAACCTTTCCATCCCCGCGAGCGCGGCTTCCGGGTCCTTCCTGCCCCAGGTTTCGAAAAATCCTTTCATCAGTTCCCCTTGTTTCTGGGGATCCTCAAAAAGCAGGATCTCCTCAAGCATCGGAGCGCCGATCCGGGGGTTCATCTCGAAGAGCGTGTCGTAATCGTCGAGCTCCAGTCCTTCCTCGCGCATGCGCCGGAGGGCTTCCACCGGATCATCGAGGGCGAGACCCATGGCGACGAAGCTGTTGATTTCCGCAATGTCGGCCTCTTCGTCGTAGAGCTCGCTGAAATTGACGAGAAGGATTTCCCGGACCTCGTCGATCTTCGCTTCCGCCGCGGCATAGTCGTGAGCGGCGAGGAAGAGGAGGCCGACGGCGGAGAGGAACATCATTTCGCCCTCCTGTTGAAGTCCGAATTCGATGGCGGAATCGGCGTCGATGTTCACCCAGTCTTCGATCAGGAAGATGGCGAGTTCTTCATCGCCGAACAAGTCTCCGTAGCGGTCGTTGTCCTCGACCATGAAGGAAAAAAACTCCGCGAATTCGTCGCTCGTGAAGTTCGCCGCGGCTTCGAGGAGAAGTTGGGCGCGCTTGGAATCGGGTTCGACGATCTCCATGCGATCGACGAAGTCCCGGATCCCGCCCCTCCGGAGGGCGGCTTGCAACTCGTCGGCGTCTTTCTGCAAGTCCTCTGACAACCCGGGAATGGCGGGACCGCCATCCGGACTCCGCGAAAGGCGGCTTCCGTTTACCTTTGGGATGGAGCCAATTCCCGTGGAGTCGTCAGCGGCTGGTCCTGGGTTGAAAATCACTCTCCCGGCGACATACCCCGTGGCGGCCGTCGCGAGACCGCAGAGGCAAGCGATCAGGACAGGCTTGAGTTTCACGGCGACTCGGATTCCATCATTTGCACCACCACTTCTCGTCCGGTTTCCGGATCGATGATCTTGGTCACCTGGATGATCTTTCCGGTTTCCGGATCTTCCTCAAAGCTCGTCGTCAACTGACTCTCTGGGAAGGTAGAAATCGATTCGGCGATGGGAACTATTCGTTGTTGAGCCGCTTCCCGAATCCCGCGAAGCGTATTCTGCCGCTCGAAGCTTTGCGTGCCGATCCAGGCTTCAAGCGCTTCGGCGTCGTGGCGATTCCAGGCTTTGACGAAATTCTCCAGCGACTCGTTGTCACCGGCGAGGGATTCCGCGATGGGGGCGACGGCAGCGAATTTTTCTTCATTCTGTTGCGATTGGACCAGCTGCTCCGCCGTTCGCATCCACATCTCTGCTCCCAGATTGGAATCCATCCACGCCCGCACGGATCCCGGGTCCTTCTCGAACCATTTGCTCGCACTCTGGGAGATCGCGCGCTGTCGTTCCGAGCGGTCGGTAATCTGGAGTGATCCGTAAGCCGCCGCTTCGGGGTCGGAGTTGGCGAGGCTGGAATGGAGCTGCCTCAGCATTTCGCTTCGCGTCGCGGCGGACTCGATCTGTTCGATATAGGCAAGCGCGCTCTCGTGGTCCTTTCTTCCCCACGCTTGTGCGATGGCGCCGAGTGCGCTTTGCCGTAGTTCCCGAGTTTGAAGTCTTTCGACCTTGGCAAGGGCGTTTTCGGGATCCTCTTGCGCAAAGGCGGTGAAAATGTCGCGCAATTTTCTCCTCGGGATGCTGGCCCCGGGGAACTCTTCCACGAGAGCCAACGCCTTTTCCGGCGCGGACTTCGCGTAACGATGCAGAAAGCTCTCGACGACTTCGTCGCGGAGTTCCGAGTTCGTGATCGCGCCGATGGTCTCGAGTGCCTTGGCCACATTTGTCTTCGCTTCATCGACAACAAGGCGCTCGAGTGTCCTCTCCGCCGCGCCGAGATGCTGGTTGGCGAGCGCGATGGCTTTCACTTCCTCGGGATAACTCTCCAGCGCTGTTCTGAGAATCGGCCCGAACGCATCTCCCCAGTCGTCCTCACCGATCACCGAGGCAAATTGCCCGCTGAACGAGGCCTCGAACGCGCCCATGGGATCGGCGTCCACCCATTGCTGCGCCAGCATGGGCATGATGAGATGGGAGAAGGGACCATAGCGCCCGAACTCCCGGATGGCTTCATTCATGAGATCGGGATAGGCCTCGGCGTCGGCGCTGTTGATGACACGCATGTAGTTGCGGAGGCGCTCGGTGAGCAAGCCGTTCGAGTTGGCGTTGACGGCGGCGAGCGTGCCGGTCGCGGGCGCGGTGCTCCTTCTTCCCGAGGAGGGCGTGCCTTGTGGACCACCTCCTCCGGAAACGCGAAGCGGAGGGGCTCCTCGATCGGGTGAAAGGGTCGTTTCGGAATTCGCGGCCCCGTCCCCTTTTCCCTGCGAAAGCCAGGCTGCCCCTAGACCAAGCGCAAATCCCCCCACGATGGCCACGCCGATCAAAACCCTTGTGCCAAGTCCTTGCATGTCAGCAACTCAGTCTAGGGGGGAAATTCCGGGTGGCGAGAAGAATCCGCAGGTGGGGCGGAAAGGAGCGTCGGCGCTCCAGCGAACTTCCGACCAATTCGGCGCTGCCGCGCGTTCTTCGATGGGTGATTCGTAAAGGTCATGGGTCCACGGGACGAAGTGAAGCTGCGCTGGCGTGGTAGCGGTCGTTTGGGCGACCAACGCTCCAGTTGCCCATGAACGCCACGTTGCGCCGGAGCGGTGCCAATGCTACGAAACGCCTGCTTTCGCCCTTTCATGACCGCCAACGAACTGCGCCAGTCCTTCCTCGATTTCTTTCGCGAGAAAGAGCACTCCATCGTGCCCTCGGCCTCGCTCATGCCGACGTCGCCGAATCTTCTTTTCACCAATGCGGGCATGAACCAGTTCGTGCCCTACTTCCTCGGCACCGATGAAGCTCCCTTCGATCCTCCGCGCGCCGCCGACACGCAGAAGTGCATTCGCGCGGGTGGCAAGCACAACGATCTCGAAGACGTCGGCTACGACACCTATCACCACACGTTCTTTGAGATGTTGGGGAACTGGAGTTTTGGCAATTACTTCAAGGAAGAAGCCATCGCTTGGGCGTGGGAACTGGTCGTCGAGCGCTGGGGCTTTCCGCCGGAGCGGCTTTATGCGACGGTTTATTCTCCCGGCGAAGGCGATCCCGCGGCCTTCGACGAGGAGGCCTACGACCATTGGAAGGTGTTCTTCGAGAAGGCCGGGCTTGACCCCGATGTTCACATCGTCAATGGCAACGTGAAGGACAACTTTTGGGCGATGGGCGAAACCGGCCCTTGTGGCCCCTGCTCGGAGTTGCACGTTGATTTGACCCCGGACGGCGATACGAAAGGCGAATTGGTCAATGCCGACGACCCGCGTTGCATCGAGATCTGGAACCTCGTCTTCATCCAGTTCAACCGCGACGAGGACGGCACTTACCGACCACTCCCCGCGAAGCACGTCGATACCGGCATGGGCTTCGAGCGCGCGTGCAGCATCATGCAATGCACGGACGGGTTTAAGGATTTCTCGAAACTGGCGTCGAATTACAACACGGATGTCTTCTCGCCAATCTTTGCCAAGCTCACGGAAATCAGTGGCAAGCAGTACACCGCGACAATGCCGACGACGCGCGAGGGCCTCAGCGAGCAGGAGCAGGTCGATGTCGCTTTCCGCGTCATCGCCGATCACATCCGCACGCTCAGCTTCTCCATCGCGGATGGGATTTTGCCGGGGAACAACGGTCGGAATTACGTTCTCCGCCGCATCCTGCGCCGGGCCGTGCGCTTTGGCCGCGAGATCGGTTTCACCGGCGACAAGCCGCTCCTCCCGCAGTTGGTGGATACGCTGGTCAAGCAAAAGGGCCATGCGTTTCCCGAACTGGAGCATCGCCGCGATGCGATCATCAAGACGCTCACCACCGAAGAAGCGAGTTTCAACCAGACGCTCGACCGGGGGCTCGCGCTGTTTGAGGAGGAAGTCAAAAAATTGAAGGACAGGTCCTTTCCCGGTGATGTGGCGTTCAAACTCTACGACACGTTCGGCTTCCCCATCGACCTCACACAGTTGCTCTGCGACGAACGGGGCTTGAAGATCGACATGGCGGAATACGAGCGGTTGATGGAGGAGCAGCAGGAACGCGCTCGGAAGGCGCAGCACGGTGAGGTCATCACCGCCCTTGAGATTGCGACGGAGGCGGAGACGGAATTCATCGGGTTTGATGCCGACGAAACCGAAGCCGAGGTCCTCGAGGTGCACTCGGAAGACGAATTCCGTTTTGTCATTACGGACAAGACGCCGTTCTACGCGGAGCTCGGCGGGCAACAGGGCGACCAGGGGACGTTGATCGTCCATGGCACCGGCTATCCGGTCCTCGCCGTGCAGCAAATCGGCAAGGCTCGCGCCCACGGCGTGCCCGCGGGGTCGGAAGTCTCACCCGGCGACAAAGTCACGCTGAAGCTCGACGAGCATCGTCGGCGTGACATCGAGAAACACCACACGGCCACGCACATCATGCACTGGGCATTGCACGAGGCCGTCGATCCCGATGCGGCCCAGCAGGGCTCGCTTGTCGCGCCGGACCGGTTGCGCTTTGACTTCAACAGCAAGGCGCTCGAGCCAGAGCAAATCGCCGCCGTGGAGAAACTGGCCAACGAAAAGGTGACGGCCGACGACCTCGTGAGCACGAAAGAAGTGACACACGCGTCGATCGCGGATCGCGAGGACATCATGCAGTTTTTCGGCGACAAGTACGGCGACGAAGTCCGCGTTGTGCAGATTGGAGGTGGCGATGGGACGCTGGACGGCTGGTCGATGGAGCTTTGTGGCGGAACCCATGTTCGGCGTACAGGCGAAATCGGACTCTTCAAAGTCAAGACCGAGGGGGCAATCGCGGCGGGAATCCGGCGCATTGAGGCCGTCTGCGGCGATCACGCGAAAACGTATCTCTCCGAATTGGCCGACGAACTGAAAGAGGGGATTTCCACGGCGGAATCGAAACTGCAGGCCACCAATGCGTTCTTGGAAAAAGCAGGCGAAACCGCCCTGGCCGCGCCGACCCTCGACCCTTCGCATTCTGGAGTTTTGCGGGAAGCTTCTGGAGGCATCGAAGCGATTAACGACTCCATTGACGCCATTCGCGGACACCTTGAGGTCATGCAAAAGACGGCGATCGAGGCCGAGAAGAACCTCAAGAAAGCTGCTGCCGCCTCAAGCGCGAAAGCAGCGGACGCGGAATTGGCAAAGTTGTTGGAAAGTGCTTCGGATTCCCTGGTCGCGTCCTTCGAGGGCGCGCCGCAGATGCTGCAAGAGCTGCTGAACGGATTGAAGAAAAAGCAATTCGGCGGCGTGGCCTTCCTCGTCGTCAACGACGGCGAAAAACTCCACCTCGGCGCCTTCGTTGCGAAGGACAAGACCGGCGACTTCCAAGCCGGAAAACTCATCCAGGAACTCGCACCCATCGTCGGTGGAAAAGGTGGCGGAAAACCCGAGATGGCCCGCGGCGCCGGGGGAGAGGTAGATAAGTTGGACGAGTTGCTGGAGAAGGCGAAGGAGTTGCTCGGATAGCCTATGGGTGGATCGTGGCCTCCGGGCACGATGGATTCACCTCGGCCGAGAGGCCGTACTTCATGGGTATGGCGCGCAACAGAAAGGAAGTGCTCGCTTCGCTCGGCTATTCCGGCATCGTGCCCGGAGGCCACGATCCACCTACGTTGCCTGTGATTTGGGCCGTAAAAGGACGTCGTTGACTTCAACTTGAGGCGGCGACTCCAGGATATGGAGCACGCTTTCGGCGACATCTCGAGGCGTGAGCATCGGCATCTCCTTGCGCATCTTGGCGAGTTCGTCTTCGCGGCCCTTGAAATAAACGTCGAGCAGTGGCGTATCGACGAACCCGGGACTGACGCATGCGACGCGGGTTTGGTTGCCTTGGGCGGCGAGCTCGAGGCGGAGAGATTCGGTGATGGCGCGGACGGCGAACTTGGTCGCGGCGTAAAAGCCACCGGTCGGCGGGACGCGGTGGCCGGAAAGGCTGGAGAGATTGACGATCTGTCCGCCGCCAGCGGGAAACGCAGCGAGCGCCTTTTGGCAGCAATAGGTGAGGGCCAGCACATTGACGTCGAGCAGTTCCTTCCAATCCTCGAACTTCCCGCTTGTGATGTGCGCGAAGGGTGCGACGCCCGCGGTGTTGACCAGGATGTCGAGATCGCCGGCAGTTTCGAAAAGAGAATCCATGGAGTTCGTATCGCGGAGGTCGGCGGCGACCGTGGAGATGTTCTCCATCGCGTCGAGTTCGGCCAGAGCTGATTCGTTGCGGCCGGTTGCGATGACGTTGGCTCCGTGTTGGGCGAGCATCCCTGCCACGGCGCGACCAATTCCGCTGGTGGCACCGGTGACGAGGGCGCGTTTGTTATGGAGAGGAGAACTCATGGTCGCGGCAGGATGGAGTGCCCGTGCCCCCACGGGCAATCGGATGCATTGCCAGCAAACCGGATGGAATTGTCGCCTGTCGGCGAGATCGGTTTCGGGGCCCGTGAGGGCACGGGCGCTCCGCTTTGGGCGAGGGGCTTTTGGGTGGAAGACACGTGAAAGAGCGAGTGGACGATTACTCGTCGATCGGTTTGTCCGTGTCGCCTTTCGCTCCCAATTGCCGCGCGATTTCGGCGCGGATCTCTTCGGCGATTTCGATACGAAGGTCGGCTTTGATCTGCTCGCGAAGGCGGCGCTGGACGTCGTCGACGATCTGTTCCTTGAACTCTTCGCGGTGATACTCGTCGTCAAAGTAACCGGAGTTGCCGTGATCGTAGTGATGAGGGTCGTAGTGGTCGTCGGGATTGTCCCACTTATTGTCGCCGTAAGTGTCGT
>JBCDLR010000128.1:0-10176 GCA_038745205.1 Verrucomicrobiota bacterium | reverse complement strand
TCGAGGAAATCACGAAATCGGGCCTTCAAATTGATTACCTCATCAACAACGCCGGCTTCGGCGGGCACGGAAAGTTCCACGAGCGGGAGTGGGCAGAGGACATGGCAATGATCCAACTGAACGTCGTCACGCTCACGGAGCTCTGCCGCCTGTTCCTCCCGGGTTTCGTCGAGCGAGACTCAGGCCGGATCCTCAACGTCTCTTCGACCGCGAGCCTTGTCCTCGGTGGTCCTTTGCAAGCCGTCTATTTCGCGACAAAGGCCTTTGTCACTTCGCTAAGCCTGGGGATCGCCGGCGAACTGGAAGGCACGAATGTGACCGCCACCGCGCTCCTCCCCGGCGCCACGGAAACGGAATTCGCCAAAGCTTCCGGTCTGGAGGATACGGGCTTGTTCGCGAAAACGGCATCAGCCCGGTCCGTGGCCAGCGACGGCTACGAAGCCATGCTCGCCGGCAAACTTGACGTCGTCTCCGGACTCACCTTCGGCCAGAAGATGATGATCGCCGCCGTTCCCTTCTCGCCGAAACGGATGCTTCTGAAGGAAATGCGGAAGATGCAGGAAACGAAGGATTGATCAGTTGGCGCCCGCTCCGCGGTCACGGCACACTCGCCAGGCTCGACATCACCCGCGTGATGCCCGCTTTCACGGGCGAGTAACTGCCGTCGTAATGGTTCACGAAAATCGCGAAAGCGAAGCGTTCACCCGACAGGGCGTCGCAGAATCCGGCGTAGCATTTGAGGCGGTCGAGCGTGCCGCTTTTCGCACGGATGCGGCCTTCCGCGACCGTGCCGCCACCGATGAATTCGAGGGTGCCGGAGCGACCCGCGACCGGAAGCGATGCGAGAAAAACGTCACCATGGGCGGTCGTCGCAAGGGCGCGGAGGATATAGACGATTTGGCGAGGCGTGATGAGATTGGCACGCGCCAGTCCTGATCCGTCGTGCATGGCCAATCCGGTCGTCGTGATCCCCCTGGACCGGATCCAGTCCATGACCACTTTCGTGCCCGCGACCGTTGAACCAGCGCCCGCTTCCTCCTTCGCGAGCGACTTGAGAATCGACTCCGCATAAACGTTCCGGCTCTCGAAGTTGGTCTCGCGGATCAGTTCGGAAAGTGGTTCCGATCGCGACGTGTGAATGATCTCGCGGCGGTCCAGCGAGGGCATCGACGCCATCGACCGCGGGGTCGCCGGATCGCCGGTCACGCGGACCCCGTTTTCTCGAAGGTATTCGGTGAACAACGTGGCACAGAGCAGCGCGGGGTCCGGGGTGGAACCGCGGATACGGAATTCCGCGTTCCCTCGGGGCACGGTTCCACGGAAGACGGCCCGGCTCCCGAGAGGCGGACAGTAGATGTAGCCTTGATCACCGGATCCAACGGCACCGCTGCGCATTTCATTGACGAATTCCACGCCCGGCGGCTCGGGCGAGGCCCGCAGGAAAGCCGCTGGTGAACCCGTTGACGCGCCAGGTTTGAAATAGACGAAATACTGGTTGCTGAAGAAATTCAGCCCGCTGGTGCCTGCCGCGTAGTAATTGCCGATGTCGTTCCACACCCAAGGATCGGGAATCCGCTGCGACGCGAAATGGGCGTCGTCGCCGATCACCTTTCCCCGCACCTCGGTCACCCCCCTGGAGACCATCGCAGTCTTCCACTTCGCGAAAAGAGGGTCCCAACGGTACTCGGCGAGCGTGGGATCTCCCGTTCCACGGACGACGAGATCGTCGCCCGCCCGTTCGAGGAAGGTTTCGAAGCGAAAGTCCGGCCCCAAATGATCAAGCGCGACCCCCGTGGTCAGCAGCTTCATCGTCGAGGCGGGAACAAAAGACTTGCGGCCATTGAAGTCGACCACCGGGGCACCCCCGGCGATCGGCAACACGACGACGCCGAGCGACGCCGACTCCATGCCCTGGCCACGGGCGAGGGCGTCGACGGCCGCCATGACACCCTCGAACTTGGTCCTCGGCTCCGCCGCTTGGAATGGAGCGCCCAAGGTGGCAAAAACCCCCGCAAATAAAGGCGTCAGCCACCTTGCACATGTCCTTCGGATGGGTGAGATTTCCGGCTCGCCAGTCATTTAAAAATAACCCTAACTATGGACAGAGATTCCGAAGATTTCGTCAAACTTCTCACCGAATCGCAAAACGCGATATTCGGCTACGTCATGACCCTTGTGCCTGACCGGGCAAGGGCACGTGACCTGCTACAGGAAACGAACTTAACGATGTGGAAAAAAGCCGAAGATTTTGAAGAAGGCACCAATTTTACCGCCTGGGGGTGCCGCATCGCCTACTTCCACGTCCTCTCTTTTCGTCGGAAAATGGCCCGCGACCGCCATGTTTTCGACGACGAGGTCCTCGACTATCTTGCCGAACGCGAGGAGGAGCGGGTCATCCAGGGCGAGAACGACCGGACCCAGGCCTTGGCCGAATGCCTGCAAAAATTACCACCTCATCAGCGAGAACTTGTTGAGGAAAGGTATAAGCGCGGCGGTTCAGTGAAGGTAATGGCGGAAAAGAGAAACCGGACCGAAGGGTCAATCTCTCAAACGCTCTACCGCATCCGCCACGCACTGCAGGTATGTATCGAACGCAAGATGGCTCAACTGCAGGCCGGATAGCTCCCATGAATTTTGCCCCCGGTTACCCTACCAACCAATAACCGACAATGACACCCACGCACAAATTCGAAGAACTCGAGCTTCTCCTTGCTGAAATTGAGGATGAAGGCGGTTCCCGCGAACGCTACGACAAGCTCAATGCCCTCTTACACGGGGACCCCGAGGCGTGCGAGTTCTATTTGAACTACCAGGAACTGATCGCCACGCTCGATCAGCACTTCGCCGCACAGCCGGTTGAACTGGCCGATGACGAACGTCCGGAAAAACTCGTCCTGCGCACCACGCAGATGATCCTTCAGCAGTCGCCGCGCGTGGCGACCACGATGTGGAACAACCCTTGGTGGATCAGCGCCGCGGCCTCCGTCATGATCACGGGCATGATCGTTGGCCTCTTCGCCCTTTCCGGCGGGAACGACACCAAGCCTCTCACTGATGGACCCATCGTCACCGAAATCGCCGAAGAAGGCGTGGCCGTCATGGCGCGAACACTGGAAGCCAATTTTCTCGGAGATCCGCCCCAGCCGGAGGCCAGGGACATCCTTGCACCGGGACCCCTCGAATTGGAGAGCGGTTTCGTCCAGTTGGAAATGTACAACGGGGCCCGCGTTCTGCTCGAAGGACCGGCCAAGCTTGAACTTGTGGATGAAGACAGCGTCCTTCTCACCACCGGTCGCCTTCGCGCCGACGTCCCGCCCCAAGCGGAATCGCTCCGCGTCCTGACTCCCCAAGGCGAATTTGTCAGCGCTGGCGGCGAGTTCGCCCTTGCTGTCGAAGGCTTGCAATCGACGGAGATGCACCACTTCGACGGGCGCCTCGACTATCGGACGGAGACGACGGGCGACTTTGTCAGCCATAATGCCGGCGATGCTCTCCTCGTCGAGGCCGACGGTGTTGCGGTGTATTACGAAAATGCCGATTCCAAGGAATTCATTTCGTGGGTCGATATTCTCGAGTCCTCCCGCGCGAGCGCCCACAGTCGATACCGCGACTGGCGCGCGAGCACGGGAGATCTCATGAATGATCCCCGCGTCCGTGTTTACTACACGTTCGACGACCAGGAACCCAGCGACCGCACCCTCTTCAACCATGCCGGACTGAGTTCTGATCAGGACGGGGCCATCGTCGGCAGCCGCTGGGTGCAGGGTCGGTGGCGCGACAAGAGTGCGCTGAGTTTCTCCCGGTCAAGCGATCGCGTGCGCTTCAACGTCGACGGCAACGCTGAAGCAATAACCTTCGCTTCCTGGGTGCGATTCGACCGTGCTCCCGGCCGCGTGCAATACCTCGTGTCTCCCGACCAGCGGCGCGACGGCGTCCCTCAATGGCGCATCGATGCGAAGGGTCACCTGCATGTCGAGATGCCAGCAAAGGGTGGCAAAGCCTCAGAGGTCGTCGCCACTTCACAGCCCGTTCTCACGAAGAAAACACAGCACCGCTGGATCCATCTCGCGTCCGTCATCAATGGCAAGACGAAGACCGTTTCCCATTTCGTCAACGGCGAAGCTCTCGGTGAATCGAAGCTGAAAACGACTCCCGATCTTCGTCTCGGTCGCGTCCAACTCGGCAACAGCGCCCACGGCGGAAAGCAGCCTCGCCACTTCATGGGGCGCGTTGATGAGATGATTCTCTTCACCGAATCCCTCGCTGAAAGCGAAATCAACAAGCTCTACGTGGAAGGTCGTCCGTGGTAGGGCGGATCTTCCCGTTGCAGCGGCAGCGATACCCGGACGGCGGTGGAGCTCCACAGACCGGAGGAACCAAGTAGCGCCCCGGCCACAGCGCAGGCCATCCCCTTCAATCCATCTTGGCAAGGATCGGCCTCTGCCTTACATCTCGATGATTGAAAGCGATTTTCGCCAAGCCCTGGTGGCCCCACCTGCGGGCCGCCTTGATTCTCTTCCACGTCATCGCCATTACCGCCGGGTCCATTCCCGTCCTTGTCGACGAACGGGCCATGACCAAGGATGCCTGGCAGGATCCGGTCGCACAGGAGGAGTTCGAGAAGTGGGCTGAGCGGTTGGGCGGTGATTGGACCGCCCAGGAAGTGGAACTCATCGCCTGGTCTTTGGCCAACGGGCTTCTCGATTTCCAATCTGCGGCGAAGGCACCTTTTGAACCCTACTACGACTACTTGGGGACCCGCCAACGTTGGCGGATGTTTCCCGCCGCCGTGAAAAACCCGAAGCGTTTTCGCATCGACATTCAAACCGACGGCAAATGGGAGACCGTCTATTTGATGGGGTCGAAAGAGAAAAGCTGGCTTGCAGACTACTTCGACCGTGATCGCTTTCGCTCCCTCCTGAATTTAATGGCGTGGGAAAGCATCGACAGGACCGGCTTCCGCATGTGGGTCATGGCCCAGGCGGCCGATCAATTTCCCCACGCAGACTATATCAAGGTCGGTTTCGAGGTTTTACCTGCTTTGAAAAAAACTGAAGCAATAGCAGGCAATCCGCCGATACCCCGTTCTTTCTCAACCGGCGACTGGGGAGGCCCCGAGATCGTCCCACTCCACATCTTTCGAGAACACCGGTCTCCATGATAACTCGTTCATGGCAGGGCTGGATTAACCTTCTTAGCCGGACAGAAGGTGCCGAACCTCTGGCCGCCTGTCGGATTATGGCTGGGATCGGCGTCATGTCCTCCTTGGCGATTATAATCCCATCAGGGGTGATCAACATTCTTTGGACTCGTGAAGGACTCGTGTGGTATGCCAGCGAACACGCGTGGCTGGTAAACCTACTCGGAGAACCCAGCCCCGCCAAGGTTTGGACCCTGGTGGGAATTACAATGGTTGCAGGGTGCGGACTGCTGGTCGGTTTTTTCACGAGGGTATGTGCGCTTCTTTCACTTATCCTTTTCCTCAATCTGATCCACATCAATCCGTCAGACGGCAGCGCTTACGACTCCGTCCTCACCAACCAGCTTTTCCTCCTCGTCTTCGCCGGATCCGGAGCAACGTGGTCTGTCGATTGTCGGCGTCGCACGGGGAAATGGTCGAGCCTCGATCCCGTTCCCGCCTGGCCGCGCTACATCATGATTTTCCAACTCGTCCTTATCTACTTCTCGACAGGCTTGCAGAAAGTGAGTGCCGATTGGATTCCCGGCGGTGACCTCTCGGCAGTCTATTACATCCTGCAGGATCCGTTCTGGCGGCGTTTTGATGTCACCGAACTCACGGCCAGGTGGTATCCACTCACCCAATTCGGCACGCTCGTCACCTGGCTTTGGGAGGTCACGGCGCCGCTTCTTCTGCTCGCATTCTACTTTCGCGCGACGCGGAATCGAAAAAGCCTTCTTCGCGGGCTTTTCAACAAGGTCGACTTTCGCCTCTGGTGGGCCGTCATCGGCATCACCTTCCACGTCTGTATCCACCTCCTCATGCGCGTCGGTCCTTTTTCCTGGATCACCTTGTCTTATTACCCAGCTCTTTGGAGTGCTCGCGAATGGAGACGTAGGAAACGACAAAAGGACGCGAAATAGCGCAAAAGATGAAGTCTCAGGAACTTTCGCGGATTTTCGCAGTTCTCCTCAGGTCACCGGCGCAACGGTCTCCATGACAGCCGAGACGGCTTCTTCCACCTCCACCGCCTTCATGCAACGCATGTCCATGGGGCACTCGCGGAGAAAGCACGGGCTGCATTCGACGTGGTGGCGAAGAATGCGGTGATTGCTTCCGGCCGGTGCGGTCCAGGCAGGTTCGGTGGAGCCGAAAATAGAGATGGTTGGAACGCCAAGCGCGGCAGCGAGGTGCATGGTCCCGGTGTCGTTCGTGAGGAGAGCAGTGCATTGATGGAGTTCGTCAATCAGCTCCCGCATCGTCGTTTTGCCGCTCAAATTCCGGCAATCACCCTCCAGCATTCGCGAGATCTCCGCGCCGATCTCCACGTCCTTCGGCCCACCGAAGAGCACGAGTTCGCATCCCGGCAACTGCGCTTTCACTCGCTTTGCCGCCTCTGCAAAACGCTCGGGGAACCAACGCTTCGCCGGGCCATACTCCGCGCCCGCACAAATACCCAGACGCTGGCGCGGCGCATATCCCCACCCCTGAGGGGTCTTTGGAGATTCCCGTGGCACGGCGCCCATGTCCGCACCAATCCGCTTCGCCATGTGAATGTAACGCTCGGCGTGATGACGAGGCGGCCCCTCGTTCTTAGGTTCCGGAATAATCTGGTTGAGCATCCATCGACGCCTGTGGCCGGCATAGCCAATCCGCTTCGGGATCCCTGCCAGCCAGACTTCAAGCGCGGAACGGACGGAATTGGGAAGGAGCAAGGCGACATCAAACGGTCCCTCCGCCTTGAGAGTGCGGGCAACGCGAAACGGCGATTCCTTCTTCACCCGCGTCAGAACCACGTCGACTTCGGGGATGGTCTCCCACATCTCCTTCAAATTCGCATTGCAAAGGACTGTCAACTTCAGATCAGGCCGCCCGTGCTTGATGGCGCGGGCCGCGGGAACAGCCATGCACGCGTCACCCAGCCAGTTCGGGGAGCGCACCAGCATGCGAAAAGGTTTGAGGTCGTCGGTGGTCGTGTTCGGAGCCAAGGCTATCCCGCGTTTATAACGGCGGAGTAAAAAGGCGGGATTTGGCGTTTTCCAGCGGTTATGTACCCAAAACCAATCGGCAGGCGATTGGCGGATGATCTTCTCCATGGCGACGTTCATGCGCGCCGTCGTTTCATCGGAGTCCGTACCGGACGCAAGTTCGTCTCCAGTGATGAGCTTCCACCGCGCCCAGCCTACGGTAACGATGCCGACGGGAATCATCGGCACCTTCGCGCGGCGTGCGATGAGGGCGACGAGGTTCGTCGTCGAGGCCAATCGCCCGAAAAACGGCGCCCAGATCCCCTTGTCACCAGCATGTTGATCGACAAGGACGCCAAGGACCCCACCCGGGCCAAGCCATTTGATGGGTGCGAAAAAACCGTCGCGTCGATCGAATAGCTTCACCCCGTTACTTTCACGCCGTCGGCGCACGAGGGCGTCGAGAAAAGGATTTGAGAGCGGCTGGTAGAGCGAGCCTATCTGGCCCGCTGAGGGCGCTATCTTCTGTGTCCGCGTCAGGATTTCCCAGTTGCCCATGTGTGGGATGAGATAGACAAATTTTTCAAGGTTGCAGGCATCGTCGGTATCGAGCCGCGCCTGCGCCTTGTCTTCGCTCATCGTGCCGAGCTTGATGCTGGAAACGAGATTGGCACCGAGCCTGCCGAAGTGTTGACGCGCAAGCGACTTAACTTCCCTTTCAGACTTCTCACCTTCGAAAGCAATGCGAAGATTGCGGCGGGCCAAAGACCGGTATTTCGGGAGGAGCAAGTGAGCGATTCGTCCCGCGAGCATTCCCAGCCCAAAGCACACGCCGATGGGCAACAGCCCGAGAAACCCTTCGAAACCTCGATAGGCCAGATACGCGAGACGCTGCCCGAAACCACCCCGTGAACCGGCGGGGGCGAGGTCTGGTTTCTTCGATTTCGGCATGGTCAGCGGGCGGCACTGATCGCGCTTTCGGGTGCGGATCGCAACCACGCAGGCTTAGATCAAATCCACGATCGAACCGAAATCGGCGTCGAAAAGTCGGCGGGAGATACGCGTGGCAGAGCGGTCGGTCATGCTCGCGAGGTGGTCGCAGATAAGACGGGCACGGTCGCTTTCGGTCGCGGCAGCCTTCACTTTCCTTTCAATCGCCTCCGGCAAAATCCGCAGCCCACGCTCGGTTCTCGTCACGAAAATCGCCTCAAACGTCCGGAAGAGGCGTTCCAGCAAGTGCGCGGACTTGAATTCCAGTTGCTGCAGTTGTGGCGACCGGAAGACGACGTCGAAGGCGAGCCGTTTGTAGAGCGCGCTTTCCCGCTGCGCAGCCTCGTCGATGCCCAAATGGAAGGCATGTCGATTGGTCTTGCCCGCCAACAACTTTGAATCCTCTCTCACCAGCTCCACCGCCTGGATAAAGTCACCGATCTTGCGACCAAGTTGCGCTTCGAGGCGCCCTTTTCCGATGCCATTCAACAAGTCATCGATCCATTCCACCTCGTCTTCATCGAGCGGTTCGTTCTCCGCCCATTGACGAATGTTCTCGGCACGAAGGAATCCCGCCTTCACCCCGTCGAGAATGTCGTTGAGCGAATACGCCGAGTCATCCGCCCAGTCCATGATCTGGCATTCAATCGACCGAAACGCATTCCGTGTTTTTCCGGGTTCGAGTTCTTTCGCGAAATCCTCGCCGTCAAAAATAAAATCAAGCACCGCGCGCTGGTCATCGTAGATGAAATGATTCGGCGCGTCGGGCGATTCCTCGAAGAGGGTCTTGTATTTCAACGTGCCGTCGACAAACGCCCGCGACGGCGCCATCCCGATGTCACCGTAGACGGTGGCGGTGAGCAGGCGAAGGGTCTGGGCATTCCCTTCAAACCCGCCGTAGGGCTGCATCATTCGATGCAAGGTGCGCTCCCCCGCGTGGCCGAAAGGCGGATGCCCGAGATCGTGCGCGAGACACCCGGCCTCCACGAGATCGGCATCGATAAAGAAATTCCCGCTGAGGTCCTCGCTCGTCGATTTGAGATACTGGCAAATCGACCGCCCGATCTGCGCAACCTCCAGCGAATGTGTTAGGCGGGTGCGGTAGAAATCGTATTCCCCGGAGAAAAACACCTGCGTCTTGTTCTGCAGCTGCCGAAAGGCGGAGGTGTAGATCAGGCGGTCACGATCCACCTGGAACGGCGTGCGGTAATCCTCGCGACGGGGTGTCCCGCCGAAGATCTCGCGGTCAAAGTCGTTGTAGAACGTGTTGGTCAATGCGGACGGTTAGCCGGAAAGGGGGAATCTGTCAGCCAAAAGTCCCTCATTAACAGACGGCGCGGTCTTTGGGCTTTCTATTTCGCCGAATTGCCCGGATAAAGTGGCCATTCTCTCCTGCAAAGATGATACGCGGCATTCTCTTCTCTTTCCTCAGTGCTTTTCTCTCAGCGACGACAGTGGCGCAGGTCGTAACTTCCACGGCAAGCAGTGGGGCCGGTTCGCTCAGGGACGTCGCCGCAGCAGCAGCCCCGAATGCCACGATCACGTTCGACCCGAGCCTCGATGGGCAAAGCATCTTGTTGGAAGGGTCTCCGATCACACTGACGAAGAACGTGAACATTGACGCGTCGGGATTGTCTGTCACCGTTGCAATTAGTGGTGGAGGCGATTCGATTTTCATTATCAACAACGGAGTCAATGCCACTCTGACCAGACTGACGCTATTGGATGCGGAGCGCGCCATTTCCAATGACGGGACGACGACGATCAACCAATGTCTCTTAACCCAAAACAGCAGCGACAGCTTCGCGGGGGCGATTCTCAACAACGCCACCGGGACGTTGACGGTTCGCGACTCCACCCTCGCGCAGAACACAGCTGTGACCAGCGGGGCCGCTATCTTCAGTTCGGGGATTCTCAATGTCCTCAACTCCACCATCGCCAACAACTGCGCCGATCTCGAAGGAGCGGGCATCCTTTGCCAAAGCGGCACGGTCTTCGTCCAGCAAAGCACCATCAGCGGGAACAAAGCGGTCACCGCGT
>JBCDLR010000127.1:0-10249 GCA_038745205.1 Verrucomicrobiota bacterium | reverse complement strand
GGCAAAGCCGGAAAGATCACCACCGAATTCGGATGCTGGAAGATCGCCATCTCGGTCCTCCTTCCGATCGCCATCTTCTGTCCCTCGACATGACTTTCTGCAAAGGCGAAGATCTCCGCCTCGGGCAGCAGATCGATGAGATGGATGGTCGAACTCACGGGCGTTCCGTCGCCACCTCGTCGTAAATTGCAAGCATTTCGCGGTGATTTTCATCGATCGATTTCACGCTGCCCGGGACCCGTTCCCGCGGAACATCCTCACAACAAGCGGCCAGCACTTCACCCCATGCCTGCGCGCTGTCGTGTGGTTGAACAAGACGGGACTGAGGATCCCCCGCGACCATTGCGGGAAGGCAGCCGATGTCACCGGTGATGACCGGAAGTCCGAGATAACGTGCGGCCTTCACGACCAGCGGTTCATTCTCATACCAGCGCGAGGGAACGACCAGAAAATCGCTACCTGCGAGGATTTCGCCTATCCGCTCGGGTGGGAAGGTGCCGCGGTGCTTCACGCGGGGATCGGTAGTGCTGCCTTGTGGCGAACGTCCGTAGGCGAAGACCTGGAGTTCCAGTCCCAGGTCCTGCCTTCCGGCCAAAGCTTCGAGCAGGAGCGGGAGGCCCTTGAAGTCGGAATAGCCTCCGACGAACGTGAAAACCGGCACTTCATTTTTCGTCTTTGTTCCGCGGTGCATTTCCAGCGACGCGGTCTCAAGCCCATGGGTGCAGACCATGATTTGCTCGTCCGGGTAGTTATTTGCGACCATGATGTCCTTGAGAAAGTCACTGAGGGCGATGAGGCGCTCGGCCCGGAGGAGAGTCTGGCGAAGGACATGATTCCGCTTTGCCAAAGCCCGCGTCTCCGCGAGGAAGCCCGTCTTCTTGCTCCGACCAAACCAAAGTGCCCGCCGTGTGCGGCTCCACATTTTTTGCTCCGGAAGATCCTGCAAGGGGCCGCGTGGAACGCCGTGGAGGTCGTGGAAGCAGCGCATGCAATCGAATCGGTGCCGTGGTCCCCTGCATAGCTCGCCGTTCCATCGCAGTAAGCTGTGGCGGGGGCAAACCGCCCAGAAATCGCAGAGGGTCACGACGCACGGGATACCGAGATCGACCGCCGCCCGCATCGCGCTGGCGGAGAGTTTGAGCAAGTGCAGGACGTGGACGAGATCCGGCTGGAACTTCTCCAGCACCGCCCGCGCCATTGCCCCTGTGTCCGCGTTGTCATGTTCGCAAAGCGCGACATTGTTAGTTGCCCCGAGATTGTGCCGCAGTCGGAAGACGGGAATGCCCTCGTGAATGTCTTCGGTGATGCCGAAGTCCGCAGCTTCGAGCGAGTGCGTTTCCTCGTGTGTGATGACGCACACTTCGTGGCCTGCCTCCCGTGAGCGGATGGCAAGGTTCCTCGTGTACAACTCCGTCCCTCCAATGTGGCCGGGAAGGTACTGGTGCACGAGGTAGGCGATGCGCATTGCCCGTCGATAAGTCGTTTCCGTTTCCGGGACAAGCTGAGATGGCTCCCTGCATGCGAGGATCGCGTCCGTGACCGAGTCACCATCATGTCGTTCCGCAAAATGGACCAGGATGAGGCGGAATCTTCAAGCCGGGAAAAAGATGCTGGTCCCGCCAGCGGTTGAATGGCAAATCTACCGCTGCATGAAAAACCTCCCCTTCTTCGCCGTCTGGCTGTTCACGCTGGCCACCGCCTTTTCTCGCCCCGAAACCCAGGACGGCAAGCCCATCGATCTTCCATACGCCGATCCGGCGGGCGGGCGCGAATCGCATCAATACACCGACGCACCGGTCAACGAGACGCGCATCTACGATTTCTACCAGCGGCAGGCGGCGTGGTATCTGGAGAATCCCCCGGCAGAGAGCGAGGTGCTCCCGGCGTTTCCGGGACTCGATGGCGGGCTTTGGGGGCACTCGGGGCGATTGCCGCAGAATCAACACATCGACGATTCGTGGTCGAAGATGGACTGCGGGAGGGTGATCGGCTGTACCCTTCGCGGTGCCGGTAAAAACTATCTCAAGGCGCTCACCTTTCAATTCATCGAAGACGACGAACCCATCACGTTCGTCTTCAATCCGGAAACGCTGGCCTTTGAAAAGTACTGGTGGGGTGAAGTGCAGTTCGGCGAACGCCGATGGGGTATCGTCGAGAATGTCTACGCGGGTGAAGATGTTCAGTCGATGGAGTTCACTCCGAAGTCGGGGGAATTCCTCGGCTGGTTCAAGGCGGGCGAAACCTACTTCCTGCACACGCGCTTTGAGGGAGGGGAGTTGTTCGAGCGCCTCGCGATGAAGAAGAATGGAGATGATCGTTTCATCGTCCGCCGGCTGGTGTCGCGTGAAAAGGTGGAGCAGGCGATTCGTAATGCCGAACCCGACTGGGAATGGACGTTTGAAGCTTCCGGCAAGCGTGCGAAGAATAACCGGCCCTACGTCATCGACGAAATTCCCATCCCGTTTGAGAACCCGTGGAATTCCATGATGTTCCTTGCGGGGCACGACTTCTTTTCCAATGGCGACGCTGCGGTGTGCACAATCATGGGGGATGTCTGGATTGTTTCCGGCATCGATGAAGGCCTGAAGAAGGTGACGTGGCGACGCTACGCGGCGGGGATGAATGAGCCACTGGGGTTGGAAATCGTGGATGATGTCATTTACCTCCTCTGCAAGGACCGCCTCTGGCGACTTCACGACCTGAACGACGATGGCGAGGCGGATTGGTTCGAGAGCTTCGGCGACTTCCCGACTTCCATGGGCGCGCATGACTACACGACCGACTTGCAGCGGGATGCCGAAGGGAATTTCTACTTTTCCACCAAGCACATCGGCACCGTGAAGATGTCGCCGGACGGGAAAACCTGGGAAACGCTCGCCAACGGCCTTCGCAATCCCAACGGCATCGGCGTGCGCAGCGACGGCATGGTCGTGACGGCGCCGCAGGAAGGGACGTGGACGCCCGCCTCCATGATCGTGGAGTCCAAGGATGGTCGCTTTTTTGGGCTCGGCGCCGAGAAAGGGCAATCCATCGATCCGCCAATCTGCTACGTGCCGCGCGGCGTCGATTGCTCGACGAGCGGGCATGTCTTCGTCGAAGAAGAGAACTGGGGCCCGCTCGGCGGCCAGCTCCTGTCACTCAGTTACGGATACGGCAAGCACTACGCCGTCCTCATCGATGAAAGCACCGGTGTGAAGCAGGGTGCTGCGGTGCCCTTGTTGGGCGATTACCTCGCTGCGCCCAACCGCGCCAAGTTCAATCCGCACGACAGCCAATTGTATGTCACTGGCTCCGAGGGCTGGGGCGACTACGCCCTCGAGGAAGGCTGCTTCAACCGTGTTCGTTTCACCGGCAAGCCCGCTTACCTCCCGGTCGGGTTCAAAGTGCATTCCAATGGCATTGCCGTGAGGTTCAACCAGAAGCTTGATCGCAAGACGGCGGAAAACCCGAAAAACTGGTTCGGGCAGCAATGGAACTACCGCTACACGCGCGGATACGGCTCGCCGGAACTCTCGGTCCGCCAGCCAAGCATCATCGGCCACGATCCCGTCAAGGTGGCCTCCGCCCACCTCCTGCAGGACGGCAAAACGGTCTTCGTCGAGTTCCCCGACCTCTTGCCGGTCATGCAGTTCCACCTGCACGGACAGCTGAAGGCCGCCGATGGAACCGCTTTCAACGCGGATCTTTTCCCGACGATCAAGCGTTTGGGCAAGCCGTTCCAAAGCGCGCCGAACCTCAGCGAAGAGGCTCCGAACAAACCGCGTGATCTCGTCTTGCGGATTCAATGGCCGGAAGAGAAAAAGCAGGACGGCCCCCAACTCGAGGGAGGCCGCAAGGTGACGATCAAGGCCATCGCGGGATTGCAATTCGACAAGAAACGGATTTATGCGAAGGCCGGCGAGCGCATTCGCCTGACTCTGGACAACACCGACGTCATCCCGCACAACCTCGTCTTCGGAAAGCCTGGAACGATGGAGGAAATCGGCTCGCTCGCGAACGCGATGATCACCGACCCGAAGGCCTTCGACAAAGCCTACGTCCCCGAGCACAAGGGTGTCATCGCCCACACCGCTGTCATCAATGGCGGTGTGAAGGACACCGTCGTCTTTGACGTGCCGGAAGCGCCGGGGAACTATCCCTACCTTTGCACCTTCCCGGGGCACTGGATGATCATGCGCGGCGTGATGGAAGTCAGCGCGCCGAAAGAAAAAGCGGCGACGCCCGTGGCGAAGAAGGCGAGCAAGCCCAGGGCGAAGAGCAAACCGAACATCATTTACATTCTTCTCGACGATGCCGGCTATGGCGACTTCGGATGCTACGGCCAGGAGCTTTTTCCGACCCCAAACATCGACCGCTTGGCCACGGAAGGCATGAAGTTCACGCAACACTATTCGGGCAGCACCGTCTGTGCGCCAACGCGTTGCGTGCTCATGACAGGCGTCCACACCGGTCGGGCGTATGTCCGCGGCAACCGGGAAGTGAAGCCGGAGGGGCAGGCCCCGATGCCCGCCGATATCGTGACCATCCCTCGACTCTTGAAAAGAAAAGGGTACGCGACCGGCGCCTTCGGAAAGTGGGGACTCGGTGCGCCGGGATCGCCGAGCGATCCTTCGGAGCACTTCGACCTTTTCTACGGAGTCAACTGCCAGCGGCAGGCGCACAATTTCTACCCGACCCACGTCTGGCGGAACAAGGAAAAGGTCGAGTTTTCGGAACGCGACGTCTATTGCCACGACGTCATCGTCGACGAAGCGCTCGGATTCGTGAAGGACAATGCGGACGGGCCGTTCTTCATCTACTTCCCCATCATGATTCCTCACGCGGCGATGCAGGTGCCCGAGGAATATGCAAAACCGTGGCGTAAGAAGTTCCCGCAGTTTGAAGATGTGATCGGCAAATACGGGGGCTCCACCGTGACGAACCCCATCGCGGGTTTCGCCGGAATGATGACAAAGCTGGACGAGGACATCGGGCGGCTTCTGACCTTGCTGGAGGAACTCGGTATCGACGAGAACACACTCGTCATGCTCTCGTCCGACAACGGTCCGCACCGCGAGGGCGGGCATGATCCCGATTTTTTCGATTCCAACGGTCCGCTCCGCGGCTTCAAGCGCGACCTCTCCGAAGGCGGCGTGCGCGTCCCGCTCCTTGCCCGTTGGCCTGGGAAAATTCACCCCGGCTCCGTCAGCGACCACATTTCCGCCCACTGGGACATGCTTCCGACCTTCTGCGAACTCGCCGGCGTTGAGGTGCCGAAACGATTGGAGATCGACGGCATAACGATGGTCCCTGAACTCCTCGGGAAGGGAAATCAGGAAGCACACGACTACCTCTACTGGGAATTCTTCGAACGGGGCGGCAAACGCGCCGCACGTTGGGGAACCTGGAAGGCGGTCCAACTGGACGTCCACAAAGATCCTGACGGTCCAATTGCGATCTACAACTTGGCGAAGGATCTCGGTGAGAAAAAGAACCTCGCCGACTGGCGCCCCGATCTCGAATTACGGGCGAAGGAGATCTTTGCCGAGGCGCATGAACCATCAGAACTGTGGAAGTTCGGGAAGTGAATGGTTCCATGGAAAGTATGGCCGCCAGCCCGGAGTGCCGGAGGTGTAGCGCGACATTCCAATGTCACGCTACTTTGCCAACAGCGGACGGTTGATCGGTAGATTACCGTGCCTGAGCAGCGGACTGCGGGTGTTCATAATCGCTCATTCCAAACTGGCCGAAGGGAACTGGATTTTGGTGGGTGCGTGCTTGGTCTGTGACGCGTTTACTGGAGTGAATGTGGCGAGTTGCGCCAAGGATTTGATGCGGATGTAAACGTCCGCAGGCTTCTATACTTTCCTATTTGAACTTCGCCTTGTACTTGCGTCCGCTTTTCTTCTTGGCGCGCTTTTTCGCTTTCACCGTCGGTTTGACGAAACTCCCGCCCTTGGGGTCTTCGAGGTTGTATTCGCGGCGGAGGTCGGAGATCTGGTCGCGGAGGAGGGCGGCGCGTTCGAATTCGAGTTTTGAACTCGCTTCGGCCATCTCGGCTTCCATCTCGCGGATGACATCGACGACCTCGAGGCCGCCTTCGCCTTCGCGGATGACGGCGGTTTCCACATCGCGCCCACGACCGGGGGCGACAACGGTGTGGAGGCTTTCCTGTTTGCCGCGGATGACACTGGTTGGTGTAATGCCGTGCTTCTCGTTGTGCTCAATCTGCTTGCGACGGCGGTACTCGCTGATGCGGATCAATGACTGGATGCTCTTTGTCATTTCATCGGCGAAGAGGACGACCTCGCCGTTCACGTGGCGAGCGGCGCGGCCGGCGGTCTGGATGAGGGATGTTTCGCTTCGGAGGTAGCCCTCCTTGTCGGCGTCGAGGATGCAGACGAGACTCACCTCTGGCAGGTCGAGGCCCTCGCGGAGGAGGTTGATGCCGACGAGGATGTCGAATTCGGCGGCGCGGAGGGCGCGGAGAATCTCGACGCGCTCGATGGCGTCGACCTCGGCGTGAATGTAGCGGACCTTGAGGTCGACGTTGCGCAGGAAGTCGGTGAGGTCTTCGGCCGTGCGCTTGGTAAGGGTCGTGACGAGGACGCGCTCGCCTTTTTCGATGCGCTGCCGACAAAGTTCGATTGTCTCGTCGATCTGGCCTTTGAGCGGTTTCATCGTGATGACGGGATCGAGAAGGCCCGTCGGGCGAATAATTTGTTCGACCACCAGTTCGCGACCCTCCTTCGTCGGATCAAAATTCTCCGCCGCTTCCTCGCTGCCGGAAATGCGGGGAAGGCGCGCTGGTTTTGTTTCCTCCTCGCCAATGCGTTCGCGCTTGTGCGGGATGTAGCCGTCGTTGCCGACGATGCTGTTTTGGAGTTCGAACTTTGCCGGAGTCGCGCTGACGTAGAGACGCTGACCAGTGACTTCCATGAATTCGTTGAAGCGCAGCGGCCGGTTGTCGAGGGCGCTGGGGAGACGGAAGCCGAAGTCGACGAGCGTTGTCTTGCGTGAGCGGTCGCCTTCATACATGCCGCCGATTTGTGGGACGCTCACATGCGACTCGTCGATCATGAGGAGGAAGTCGCCCTGGAAGAAATCGATGAGGGTGTGCGGACGTGATCCCACGGGTCGGCCGGAGAGATGGCGCGAGTAGTTTTCGATGCCCTGGCAGAATCCCATTTCCTGCATCATTTCAATGTCGTATTCCGTGCGTTGCCGGATGCGCTGGGCTTCGAGGTATTTGTGGTCGCGCTCGAATTCGGCGACGCGCTCGTCGAGTTCCTTGCGGATTTCGACGATGGCTTTTTTCATCTTCGTCGCGGGCGTGACGAACTGTTTCGCGGGGTAAAAGGTGACGTTTTCCAGCTTGTCGCTCGCATTGCCGGTGAGGATGTCGATGACGGAAATGCGGTCGATCTCGTCGCCGAAGAACTCCACGCGGACGCCCTGTTCGTCCATGTAGGCAGGCACGACGTCGACGACATCGCCGCGCACGCGAAACTTTCCGCGGCCGAAGGCGATGTCATTCCGCTCGTAGAGCATGTCGACGAGCTTGGTGAGGAACTCATCGCGGTCCATGCGCATGCCCTGTGAGATCGGAAGCATTAGCCCTTCGTAGTCCTCGGGTGACCCGAGACCGTAGATGCAGGAAACACTGGCGACGACGAGGACATCGTTGCGTGTCAGGAGCGATCCCATGCTGCTCAAACGCAGGCGTTCGATCTCCTCATTGATCGACGAGTCCTTCTCGATGTAGGTGTCGGTGCGTGGGATGTAGGCCTCGGGCTGGTAGTAGTCGAAGTAGCTGACGAAATACTCGACGGCATTGTGCGGAAAGAAATTCTTGAACTCCGAGTAGAGCTGCGCGGCGAGTGTCTTGTTGTGCGACATGACCAGTGTCGGCTTGTTGATTTGCGCGACGACGTTGGCCATCGTGAACGTCTTGCCGGAGCCGGTGACACCGAGGAGCGTTTGGTGGTCATTGCCCGCATCAATCGACTTCACGAGTTTCTTGATCGCCTGTGCCTGGTCGCCTTGTGGGTCGTAGTCGCTGACGAGTTGGAAGGAGTCGGGCATGAGGCGCAGCAGCAAAGACGTGAAAGATCGACAACGAAAGTGATTCCGAAAATTATGGCGTACTCCGATTTTTCATTCCGAAAACCGTCTTACAAAGCGGAGTTCTTCTTGTAATGGCCACTTTTTTGAACAGAGCGCAAGGTTGAGACGTCAATCCACGTAACCAATCATCATGAACGAAGAAACGAATTACCAGGAAACCGCCGAAGAAAACGCCCGGACGATGGGCGCGGAAGGGGCGGAACATGAGCAGGACAACTTCGGCGCGAAAGCCGGGGAACACTTCAAGCAAGGCGCGGCCGATGCGGCGCGTGCGGTGAATGACTTCATGCCGAAGTTCCGAAAAATGGCGGAGACGTCGATTTTCAGGGGCTTCTACGGCGTCTCCTTCGGGGCCAACTTCGCGGGCAAGATTCTCAAGGATGTGGTTGTCGACAATGTCGTGAGTGGCACCCGCGAAGGCGCTCGTGCAGGACGTGACGCCGCCACCCAATATAGGCGCCGTCGCCAATCCGCGGCCGAGGAGAATGTTGTCGAGGCCACTGAGGTGGAACCAGGAGCGGCGCCGGCATGATCCGGTAACGGAAATTTTCGGGGCTCTAATGCTCCGCGCTTTCGAACGGAACCGCGGTATGGAGGATGGGCTATACGTCAGTGGGGAGGTTTCTCGGGAGCGCGGAGCTTTGCAGCCACGTGCCACTACCTAGTCCTCCAGGTGGAGGCGCATCGGAATCATGTGCGAGAAGTCGAAGCCATGGCTCTGAAAGAAGCTTTGTGACTTGGCGCTGACGCGGTCGGTGAGGAGGGTGATGCGCTTGAAGTCCTTTTTCTTCGCGAAATCGATGATATAGGTCATGAGGAGCGACCCGTAGCCCTGGCCACGGTGCGCCGGGTGAATGATGAGGTCCTCGAGGACGAGGACGAACCCGCCGATGGCCGTGCTGATGACGATGAGGACGTTCGCCATGCCGATGATGGTGTTGTCCGTGCGCACGACGAAGATCCGGCCGCGATTCGGCTGCTCGAGGATGAGTCGAAGACCCTCTTCCTGGCGAATCTTATCGGGGATGAAATCCTGTTCTTCTTCAAAGAGCGCGAGCAGCAATTCGACGAGGTCGGGAAGATCGTCGAGCGTCGCGGACTGGACGCGGATGTTGTGCGCGGTGGTGTTGGGATTCAGCATGAATTGCAGTCAGGAGACACTTCAAAAATAGGGGCGATTCCGGCGTTGCCCAAGGAAAAGACTGGAATGGCTCCAACGTCCTGAGGCTCTTAGCGGCGTCGTCGTAGGATAATCACCGAGAATGCCCCAATCACGAGGAGGGGGGCGCTGGGCTCGGGGATGAGGCCGCCGCCCGTGATGGCGTCGATTTCGTCGATGTACTCGGGAAGGTTGACTGCCCAAGTGAAGGAATTGAGAGGGGCTTCGCTGCTGGGACCCGGGGAGATGCCAACCATGACGCCCTGGAGTTCCCAATTTCCACCGCTACCGAGAGTGAAGATGCCGCCTCCGGAATCTCCGAGCGTGCCTTGTGCTTCGTTCGTCGTGAGCCAAGTGCCGTCCGCGGGTTGATCGAAGAACATGAACAGGCTCTCGCCGGAGGCGCCAATTGTCGAAACGACCTCGCCGGGGTTGTCGGTGCCGCCGGGGGCGAGAATGTGATTGTTCGTGCCCCAACGGAGGATTTGGCCGCTTCCCGAGTAGCCGGTTCCATTGGTGACGGCGACGGTGTTTGCGTTGGCGGTGAGCGGGCTCGTCTCGGCGTCCTGCACGCGGTTCCGCCCGCGTCCAATCATGATCAGTTGTTCCCCGGGAGTGGGATCGGCCATGGCGATGGGAATGGCATCGAGTTCCGGAAAAACGACACCGTTGGGGGAGAAGGAGTAGATGGCGAGGTCAGCGCCCGCGACGCCGGTGCGGGAGAGAAGGTTGTAGGTGCTGCCCCCGATGCCGACCGTGTCAGGGAACCCGTTGGTGAGCGGATTGGTGACGTGTCCGGCGGTCAGGACATAGCCAATCGAGCCGTTGTGCCCGAGGTAGACCCCGGTGGAATCGCTGAAGGGAACCACGTTGTCGAAGTTGGGGAACGTGGTTCCGAGCGAGGTTTCGAGGTCGGCCTGCGTCGTGTTCTCCGTGTTGTTCCCGCCGCCGTTCGCGCCGGCGACGATGACGGCGAGCGCGGGG
>JBCDLR010000126.1:0-10261 GCA_038745205.1 Verrucomicrobiota bacterium | reverse complement strand
GCGGGAATCATGGAATTGCGGGGGAAAGTTTTGTGTTGGTTTGGGCAATCGGGGTCGGTTAGCGTCGTATGATGAAACGAACCCTCCTCACCGGCAATCTCTGTCTCTTCCTCCTCGCGACAAATCTCCCCGCGAGCGAAGACTGGATTAACCTCTTTGATGGCAAAACGACCAATGGCTGGACGAACCCTTACGAATGGGGCGAAATCGCCGTCGTCGATGGCGAAATCCACCTCACCGCCGACAAGAAGTTTTTTCTCGTCACGGAAAAGGAATACGGCGATTTCATTTTTGAGGTGGAAGTAAAGCTTCCGGAGGGTAAGGCGAATTCCGGCTTCATGTTCCGCGCGAACGTCGAGAAGAACAAGGTCTTCGGCTACCAGGCGGAGGTTGATGGCTCGGAGCGGCGGTGGTCTGGCGGGCTTTATGACGAAGGTCGGCGTGGATGGGTCTGGCCCTCGGACTCGAAGCGTTCGAAAGACAAATCGATGCTGGATTACGAGGACGAGAGCAAGGCGCACTTCGCCAAGGAAGAGGTGAAAAATGCCCTCAAGCGCAACGACTGGAACACTTACCGCATCGAATGCCGCGGCGACCATCTCCAGATCTTCGTCAATGGCGTGAAGACCACCGACATCAAGGACGCCACCGACGCCGAGGGCCCCATCGGCATCCAGCACCACGGCGAAAAAGGGCAGACCTACAAATTCCGCAATTTGCGGATCCAGGAGCTCGACGGCGAGTAGAATCCTTGCACATGCTTACCAGGTGGGCGGTCGTGATTCTCGTTTCAGCCTTTTCCCTTTGCGCCTGCAAGGATCCAACGACCGAAACGCGGGCGACGGACCGGCCTGACAAGGCGAGCGCGAAAGCCATTGCCTTTGAAGTCGCGTCCGTTGAACGCAGGCTCGTCGAAGGAGAGCAGGAAATTCAAATCACGGGATCATTGCGGAATCGAGCGGCGGGACCGCTGGAGATCATGGAGTCCGCTCGATTGCGGATTGGAGGCCGTTCCTACCGCGCGGCCTTCCTCGCCTCGAATCCGCCCGGGATCATTCCCGCCGGCGAGGAGCGGGAAGTTCTTCTGCCGTTTGTCGTCGCACGGGATGACAAGGGCTCCTTGATTCTCGAGATCGGCGACTGGAAAGGGGAGTTGAAGTAGGTCAGGTTAGGGTCAACGCATGACCGATCTCGTCCTCATCGACATCAGCAACTCCCGCACAAAAATCTGTGCGGCGAAGGCAGAGGCGCTTGCCGGGGAAAAGCGCACCGTCGACACGGCGACGCTTTCTGCGAAGGATTTCGCGGACTTCGCCGATGCGGAGCGCACGATCCTTTGCTCGGTGGTCCCTGACAAAACCACCATCGTCCGTGAGGTCTTCGGAGACCGCCTCCACGAATTGACCCATGAAAGCCATCTCGGGTTTGCCATTGACTACCCGGAGCCGACGACCATTGGCGAGGACCGGCTGGCCAACGCCGCCGCCCTCGCGGACCGCGGATTGACCCCGGGGGTCGTCGTCGACTTCGGCACGGCGGTCACGTTTGATGTGGTCGATGCCCGGCCGGCCTACATCGGTGGCGTCATCGCCCCGGGGCTCGCGGCGATGACGGACTACCTCTACCAGGAACCAGCACTGCTCCCGCGACTCGACCTTGAGGAACCCGTGGACGCCATTGGAAAGTCGACGAAAGATGCCATGCTGGCGGGGGCAGTGACGGGATATCGAGGACTGGTAAAGGAAATCCTGCACGGAGTCACGGCACAGCTCGGAATCGGGGGCGAGGACCTGCATGTTCTGGCCACCGGTGGATACGCCGAGTTGCTTTCCGCGAAGATTCCCGGCATCGAGAACGTCGATCCGGATTTGACCCTCGACGGCTTGCGCGTTATTGCGTCCCGGAATCCCTGAACGACGTGATCCCCCGAACACCATGAGCGAGAATCCACACGATCTTTCCGTCGGTATCGATTTCGGCGGGACTTCCGTCAAGATTGGCGTTTGTGCCGGTGCGGACGTTGTCGAGAACGCCGAGCCGATTGACACGGCGAAGTATGGCGATTCCAACGCCCTCATCGACGCCATGGTCGAACGCGTCTCCTCGCTCCGTGAGAAGCATCCCGGCATCAAGGCGGTTGGTTCGGGCGTTCCGGGGCTTGTCGATTTTGACCGTGGCTTCGTGCACGAACTCACGAACGTCCCCGGGTGGAAGAACGTTCCCTTCCGCGATTTGCTCGCCTCGAAAACGGGACTTCCCGCGCTCGTCGACAACGACGCCAACTGCATGGCCTACGCCGAATGGGCCTACGGCGCGGGCGAGCCCTACCACAACATCGTCGCGCTCACGCTGGGCACGGGGATCGGCGGCGGGCTTGTCATCGATGACAAGATGTACCGCGGAAGCCAGTTCGCGGCGGGAGAGATCGGCCAAATGAGCATCGACTACAAGGGGCGCCCCGGACCCTACGGAAATACCGGCGCGTCCGAAGTCTACATGGGCAACAAGCAGATCACCGAGCACGCCATCATTCGCTACGCTGACGCGGGCATGGCCAAAAAGGCGGAGGAATTGTCCCCCAAGCAGATCAGCGAAGCGGCGCAGGCGGGCGACGAGATCGCGCGGCAGATCTGGGGCGATGTCGGCGAGTGGCTGGGGTCGCTCCTGGCAAGCATCACGTGGCTCTTGAATCCCGACGCCATCATCGTCGGGGGCGGCATGGCGAAGTCAGGCGAACTCCTCTTCCATCCTCTCGAAGAAAAGATGAAGTCGATGCTCTCCGTTGTCCTTTGGGACAACCTGCACTTGATCCCGGCACGTTTTGGGAATGAAGCCGGCATCATCGGAAGCGCCGCGCAGGCCCTCGACGCAGCGAACTCCTAGAATCGCCCAAACCGTCCTGTAACGTGCTAAATTGGCGGCATGTCCGCCTCAGTTTCGGAGTTTGGTCTCACCGGCCATGTCATCGATGCACCTTCTTTCGGCGAAGTCCGGTCTATTCCCGACGGGGCAGTCGTCGTGAGCGATGGGAAGATCGTGGCGGTTGGAGAAGCGGCCATCCTGAACAAAGACCCCCGATTCACCTCCGTCGATTGGCACACTTTTCCCGAAGAAACGAGACCCGTGATTCTTCCGGGCTTGATCGACGTCCACGCGCACATCCCGCAATACCCGTCCGTCGCCCGCCGGGAAAGTGAGCTGCTCCCCTGGCTCAACCGCTACGTCTTCCCCGCTGAGCAAGCGTTCCGTGGGGGCGGCGTGCGCGAGTATTTGGAGGCTTTTTTCAAGGATCTGGGTCATCATGGAACGACGACGGCGATGCTCTACGGGGCCGTGTGGGAGGACAGCACTGACCTCGCGTTTCGAATCGCTGAGAAGACCGGCAACCGGGCGATCATCGGGAAAGTCATGATGGACGTTGGTAGTTATGGCGACCTTGGTCCAGAGGACGGACCTGAGCAATCCCTCGCGGAGACGGAGCGGCTTTGCGAGAAATGGCATGGCGCGGCGGACGGGCTTCTCGACTATGCGGTGAGTCCCCGGTTCGCCGTCACTTGCACAATGAACTTGATGAAAGGTGCGGCAGCCATTGCAGAGAAACATGAATGCTACATCCAAACGCACCTCTCGGAAAACCAGGCGGAAATCGATCGCGTGGCGGAGTTGTTTCCGGAAACCGGGGATTACACGCAGGTGTATCGCGATGCCGGCTTGTTAGGACCGAAGACGGTTCTTGGTCATTGCCTCCACCTTTCCGGCCGTGAGGTGAGGGAACTGGCGGAAGCAAACGCCTGCATTGCCCATTGCCCCACGTCGAACCTGTTCCTCAACAGTGGTCTCATCCCGCTCAAACGCCTGCGCGGCGCCGGGTTGCGGATCGGGCTCGGTTCCGACGTGGCGGGGGGGCCCGAACTCAACCTCTGGCAAGTCATGCGTTCGGCGATCGAGGTGCAAAAGGCACGACGCTTTCTCGATGACGATGTCCCGGAGTTGACGCCGGCGGAGGCCTTTTTCCTCGCCACGGCAGGGGGAGCGGAAGTGCTTGGCAAGGAGTCCGCCATCGGGCAGCTCGAAACCGGATACGAAGCTGACATCTCGGTCTTCGACCTGCGGGGAGTCCTGCCGCTGCGCGGCGCCTTTGAGAAGGCCGACATGGATTTGACCGGCGAGGAAGTCCTGACCTTGCTCGTCTACCGGGGCCAGCCGGACGCCTGCCTCGCCACCTTCGTCCGCGGCCGCCCAACCTACAAGACTTCTGCGTAATCGAGTATCCATCCGTCCTGCACGACGTTGGTAATCTCGAAAAGCGCCCGTCCTCCGGAGCTGCCCGCATAGCGCACGTCGACAGTCACGCCGACTTCGTCTTTGAAAGCGAGGTACTCCTGTAACTTCCCGGCGTCTTCGGACAACAACTCGCAATAGGCGAGGATCTTTCCGTCTTGGCCAAACGAACTCAACAGCACGAAGAAGCTTTCCTCTGCCGATTCCCCGAACTTCCTGGGAGCGATTTCCAGTTTCTCGCATATGAGCCGAAGCCGTTGTGGCTCTTCCGGCTTTTCTTGGATGAACTCATGCCACGAAATCGGCTGGTAGCCGACCGTGCTTTCCCATTCGACCTTGTAGCCTTCGGCGGTGCGCTCAAGAAAAACCTCACGCTGCGTTTGGTCCGGATGCAGGACACCGAGGGCAAGAAAGTGCGAATCCTTGAGGATGGCCTCCACTTCGGTGAAGAACTCGATTTCTTCAAAAGTGTCGCCCGGATTCTTCGCATACCACTCGACCATCAAGGGCAGGACAACCTCCGGCGCCCGCACATATTTCGATTTCAAGACGGGTGTTTCCGCCGCGTAGAATGACCGCACTATTTTCTCCGCCTCCGCGAGGTCGTGCCGTTGCTTGAAGTGTTCGATTTCGGCAAGGTTTTGCGAAACCGGTTCGACGCCCGCCTCGCGATCCCGTTTGCCGGACAGGGCGAAAAAGATGATCCCAAAGACAACAAGGGCCACTGCGGCAAGAGCGAGGCGCCCGGACTTGTCGAGAATCTCCACCCAGGCGTGCTTGTATTTCCTGACCGTCTTTTTGCGGCGATAGCCGGTCTTTGAACTCGGGTCCTCGATGACATACTCGGTCTCCCCCCCTTTTCCCATGCCGCTAACTTCGCCATCACGGTCCCACTCCGGTGATGCCGGCTTTTCAATGACCCTCATTTTCTTCCGTCGCTGGCGATCGGAACCGGAATCAGGTTGTGAAAACTCACTCATCACTCGTTGGCATCGTCGAGGATCCAGCCGTTTTGCACGAAGTTCGTCAGCTCGATGATGGATCCCAAATTGTCCTGCGGGGGAAAACGCAGGTCAGCGATGATAGCAGCGCTCCCGGTGATGGAAAGGACTTCCCGCAGCTTCCGCGCATCGTCACTCGCGGCGCGGCAAAACGCCACCGCCGCCACCGGGTCACGGGGATCTCGCACTAACAATGGCATTAAATTCGTTCTTCCCTCCAGCTCCTGCGGCAGGGCCCCTTCGTGACGCAGGCACTGCAGGCGCATGCGCACCGGCGCGGAAGGCTTTGAAGCAAGAAACTCCTTCCAGGGAACCTCCTGGTATCCCTCGCTCGCCTCCCACTCCACCTTGTATCCGTCGGCCGCTCTCTCGAGGAAAAGCAATTGCGCCCTGTCACCCGGCATGCGCACGACCAGTCCCAGGTAAGGCTTGCCGTTCACCTCCGTTACCTTGCTCCGGACCACCTCGAATTCCTCCACGCGGTCGAAGGGATTGCGCAAGTACCACCCGAACATGCGCTCGCGTACAATCTCGGGCCGTCGCACGAAGCGCGCCCGTTCGGCGACCGTTTCCGCTGCAAAGTAGGACTTCACCACGGCGGCCGCCGCCGTGAGATCGTGCACGGTCGAGGGATCAGGGACGTGAGCAAGGGTCGCCTTTGAAACGTCGGCGACTTCCCCGCCGCCGTCCGAACGAAAAATCCCCACGGCGAGACCGACCAGGAAAAGTCCCGCACAAGTAACGACAAGAAAGGCCGCGCGATTCCACGGTCGTCGTCCCCTTGCGTCCTCGGAAGAATCGGTGTCGTCCACGAGGATCTTCGGTCAGCTTGGATCGCCGCTCAGGCCTTCTACACTTTCAAGCGTCCCCTCCCCGTCACCATCGGAACCAGACTCCCGGTCCACCCAGCCGAACTGCAGAAACGACTCGGCAATAAGGTAGTCCGAAGGAAGAACCGCATCCTTGTAGAGTCGGAACATTGCAGGATGGTCCTTCTTGTCCTCGGAAAGCTTCCGGATTTTCTCGAACTCCTTCACAGAGCCTCCGACAAAAATGAAAACCGGATCCTCCCGGCTAGCGAGGTCAGCCTCAAGGACAACCCCTTTCTCGCCCGCGACACTTTCCATCAACGAGTCGTCGTCAAAAAAGAGCGCCTTCCGAAAAACGACGCGGAAGGATTCTGCATTCTCCTTACCATTCCTCAGCGCCTCCACGGCGACCGGGTTGAACCCGGTGTGCGACTCCCAGTCGACGAGAATCCCGTCGTCACTGATTTCAACGCCGAGTGGAATCACCTTTCCGCCGGCGAGGTGGGCCTTTGCCAGGTAAAACTCCGGATCGCCCTCCGGCGTCTCGTACTTCAGGGCAAGCTGCACCCGGTCCACGCTATGATATTCCTTGGCGTTACTCCGGTAGTAATTGGCCAGCGACGGCCAGATGTGCTTTTCCCTCACCACGAGTCCCCGGATTTCCTCGACCGACCTCGCCGTGAGGAACTCGGTCACCACGTCGGAAATCCCTTTCTTCACTTCCTCATAGGGCAGGAAGTCAGAGAACAGGTCTTTCTCCTGCACCTCGACGATCGGCGCTTCCTGAGGCGGGCTCATTGAATTGGAAAACGCCACTACCGCCACCCCTAACAGTGCCAATGCTCCCACCATGCCGAGAATGGCCCGGGTGTGACCACCCTCCCTCGCTTTCGGATTCCCCGTGCCGTCCGCATGGTCCTCCCACCCGAGGCGACGCTGCGACTCGCGTTTGCTCTCTTCTCGAACGACTGGTTGCACAATCGGCCGAAATCTCTTGGGACCCCCGTCCATGAAGGGAGGAATATATGGGCGCTGCCACTGAATACGCGACCACTTTTCGCGTCACAATTCTGTCGCTGGCTCCTCCAGGACGATGGAAACGACCTTGATTCCAAATCGTGCTGTTCATAATATCCAGTCATGATCGCCCCAAACTCCTCTCGCCGCGCCTTCCTTGGTGTATCCGCCAAGACTGCCGCCATCTCTGCTGTCGCCGCGTCCCTCCACCAGCGCCTCGGTGCCGAAGACCACGCCGCGGGCGGAAAGGGCAAGATCCACCACTCCGCCTGCAAGTGGTGCTATCCCAAGATTTCCCTAGAGGACCTCTGCGTCGCGGGCAAGGAATTCGGGCTCGAGTCCATCGAACTCCTCGATCCACCCGACTTCCCCACGATCAAGAAACACGGGATCCACTGCGCCATGGTCAGTTTCCCGACCGGCGAATTAACGCCCGGCGACAAGAAGTCACGGGTCGGCGGCATCCCTCGCGCCTTCAACCGTGTGGAGTTTCATGACAAGCTCGTCGAAATCTATGAACCCCTGATCAAGGAATCGGCGAACAATGGTTTCGACAAGGTCATCTGCTTCTCCGGAAACCGGGACGGCCTCGATGACGAACAGGGCATTGAAAACTGCGCCATCGGGCTCAAGCGCCTCATGCCCCTCTGCGAAAAGCTCGGCGTCACCCTCGTCATGGAACTCCTCAACTCCAAGGTGAACCACAAGGACTATCAATGTGACAAGAGCGCGTGGGGCGTCGAACTCTGCAAGCGCGTCGGCTCGGAGCACTTCAAGCTCCTCTACGACATCTACCACATGCAGATCATGGAGGGCGACATCATCGCGACGATCAAGCGCGACCACCAGTACTTCGCCCACTACCACACCGGCGGAGTGCCCGGCCGGAACGAAATCGACGAAACCCAGGAACTCTTCTACCCCGCCATCGTCCGTGCGCTCATCGATACCGGCTATTCCGCCTACCTCGGTCAGGAGTTCAAGCCCGCCCGCAAGGACAAACTCGCCAGCCTCCGCCAGGGCGTGGAGATCTGCACGGTGTGAACGGGGACCAAGGCTGAGGAAGCGCAGGGCGAAGCTCCAGCTTCGATCCGCCGCACCGGGAATTCCCGCCCCAGCCTCCAAACTCCGAGCTCTGCGCCCCCTCACAGAGAAGAGTGTCTGTGCTACGTCGCCGCCTGTTCTTCCCTGATTCTTCCTGCTTGTTCCTTCTTCCCTGCCTTTCCCCTTGCCAGATCGCCGAAAACCCATACATTCCCCGCCCTCCAATACACGGACCCCACTGCCAATGAAAGTTCTCGCATCTCTCTTCTCTGCCAAAGGCCGCCATCGCGACTGCCAGATCGTGAAGCGCCGCGGGACGACCTACGTCATTTGCAAGACGAACCCGAAGTTCAAGGCCCGCCAGGGCGCCACGAAAGGCACCAAGCTCTCGAAAAAGGGCGTCAAGTAAGGCACGGAGGCGCACGCTTCCTGGAACTCACGGCGTAGCTGGCGAGGATTTCACCCTCACCCCCTTCTCTGGGGAAAATGGTCATCGAGGCTCAGCCCCAGTCCTGAGCACCTGCTTGAAGCGACATTGAGAGGCGTTGTAGATTAGGCACCTGTTCCCAACGTTGCCCATTCCGGGAACGGCCCTTCCACCTGCGGCGCTTCACCCTCCGCAGTCGGCCAGACATGATCACACCGGAAATAGCCCAATCGATTGACCAGAGCGTGCTGTGCTGGCTTGCAACCGTTTCAGCAGACGGATACCCAAACGTCTCTCCCAAGGAAGCATTTCTGCACGACGGTGATGGCAAGATTCTCGTCGCGAACATTGCTTCACCCGTAACCGTGCGAAACATTGAGAAGGACGAGCGCGTTTGCATCAGTTTCGTGAATGTGTTCATTCAAAAAGGATACAAGATCACAGGAAGGTCCAGGATCCTGAGGGAAGGCGATGACGGTTACGACGAAAGGCATCGCAAGTTGTCCACCGCCATCGGAAAGGCTTTTCCGATTTTCTCGGTCATCGAGATCAAACCTACAGCCTGCGACGAAATCATTGCTCCAAGTTATCGATTGTTTCCGGACTCGGGTCCTATTGATCGGATCACGGAATCCCTGGCGACCTATCAGGTGGATGACTACAAGGAACAGGCGGAACAAGCTGCTGCGAACGACGCCACTTCGCCCCGCGCCTGACCTGAAACTACTGCCATCGAGATACCAACCGCATGCATCAAATCCTCGTCTATGCCGACTCACTGAGCTGGGGAATAATTCCAGGCACGAGGAGACGGCTTGTGTTTTCTGATCGGTGGCCGGGAGTCATGGAACTCGAACTTCTTAAGCAGGGCCAGGACGTTCGTGTGATTGAAGACTGCCTGAACGGCCGAAGGACGGTTTGGGACGATCCGTTCAAACCTGGAAGAAACGGTCTGGATGGGTTGGAACAGAGGATAGAGGTCAATTCTCCTCTATCACTCGTCATGCTTCTCCTTGGCACCAACGATTTTCAGTCAGTGCATCACCACAGCGCTTGGCACTCAGCACAAGGACTGCTCTCGCTGGTCCAGGCAATTCGCCGCGCTCCGATCGAGCCCGGGATGCCCAATCCGGAAATCATGCTGATTGCTCCGCCTCCGATCCGAGCGGCGAAGGGCGCCATTGCTTCCAAATTCCTGGACGCGGAATCCAAGGCCGCGGGACTTCATATTGCCATTCAAGAAGCGGCCCTCGAAGCCCGGTGCGAGTTTTTTGGTGCGAGTGACGTCACCGCCACCAGCATGGTCGATGGCGTGCATCTCGACAGGGACCAACACCACCTCCTCGGCACTGCCCTCGCTTCAAGGGTGGCTGATCTTCTCAATCGCAAAGCGAATTGAAGGCAGAACATCGGGTTGAGCGCGGAGGCTTCGAATGGGTCCTGTTGAAGCGCTGATCTTTCTCCGGGCAGTCGGTCAACGAGGCCACTCGGACCTTGACGCCCCGGACCGGTTTTGATAAAACGCGGGCATCATGGAATCTCTCCTCGTCTCACTTCTCATCGGCGCGGTCGCCGGCTGGCTGGCTGGAACCTTGATGAAAGGGGGCGGCTTCGGATTGCTCGTGAACATCATTGTCGGCCTGGTCGGCGGCGTCATCGGCGGATTCGTCCTGGGCCTGCTC
>JBCDLR010000125.1:0-10310 GCA_038745205.1 Verrucomicrobiota bacterium | reverse complement strand
TTGGTAAACGAGGGATCCGCGCTGGGTGTATCCGTAGATGGTGTGGGCGCCGTCTTGAGATTGCAGGCGAAAGCAGGCATAGGCGTCGCTTTCGAAGTCGAAATTGAAGTAGGAATCCTGAATCGCCGTGATTCTCATGAGGACCGCCGAGGTGGGTTTCCTTTTCCGGATTTCAGGCCATGGAACTTCGCAGTAGGCGACGAAGCTTTCCCAATCGACAAGCAATCGCTCGTCGTCGGTCTTTTCCACGGCGACAATGCGTTCGGAGAAATCGTCGAGGACGACCCGCGTCACGAAAAAGTTCTCGTAGAGTTGAGCTTTGGCTCCGTCCTGAATTTCACGAAAGGCGATGGGGCCGTCCGGCTTACCCCGATAGTGCTCTTCCGCGAGCGGGGAGATTCTCTCGGGTGCGCGGCAGAACTTCAGGCGATCGCGCCACGTGGATGCGTTAAGGAATTCCTCAACGGCGGCAATGGATTGACCAACGTCATCCTTAGCCATTTCTGCATACTCTAGTTCATCTTCTTCGATCTCAAGGACAGGGGTTTCACGGTCGGCCCGGTTATTGGTGTTACTGATGACCCCGTAGGCGACGAGCCCCCCGAAGAGGCCGATGATGAGGCCGAAGGCGGCGAAAGTCACAACCCGGCGAAAAGGGTGGGTGACTTTCTTCCCGCTTCCTTCTTCATCGCCATCCTCCCAGGTCACCAGCTGCCGCTCCGCCCGCCTAATGCGGGTCTCGGTGACAATCTTCTCCTGGGCTTCCTCATCGGCGGCAAAGCGGGATTCACCCGTGGACGCGAGTTTCTGCAGGTTATCGAGCCGAGGTTTGTCGCTCGGCAGGTCCGCAGCTTTGGACTCGATTTCGTGAGTCGGGCGGTTGGTGTTCCGAATCACGCCGGACTGGATCTCGAAGGCCGCTTTCTCCTTCTCCGGGGGCAGGTGGGAATCCAACGCCGGTTTTGCTTCTGCTTCAACCTCGGCCTCATTGTTGACGGCCGGAGCGGCGACTTCCTCCGGTGCTGAAGGCGACGATGCCGACGAGCTCAGGGAATCCACGGAACGTTTCGCCGTGAATTCGAAGGGCTTCTTTTCTTTCTCTCTCTTTTCCTTTTTTCCCGGAAGAGGAATCTCTTTCGTGTTCCGGTCGAGCCTGGAGGATGCGGACGCAGAAGCTGAGAGAGAACGGCTGTTCGTTCTCGTCGGTTCCCCGACCGCGAGTTCGGCGACCGGGACATCGTCATTGTTGGCACCGGGGACGACGATCTGGGTGTTGCAAAGGGGGCAGGTTGCGACCGGAGCACTTTGCTTCGGGTCGAGCCGGATCAAGCCATTGCAGCTCGCGCACTTGATCAGTTGCCATTCATCGTCTGCCATGGGGAGGAGTCGAATAAATCAGAAAACCGGCTGCGGCGAAAGTGGGAATGCGGGGGGATTTCGTCCGTTTCCGCCTTCTATTCCGGATCAGGAATGTGGATGGGAGCCGGAGGATCGAGCGTGATGATGGTCTTGCTGGCTCCGATGCGCAATGGTTCCGCGGCGAGCGCACGCTTGACTCCGTCCACACCGCCGAGGGTGGCGGCGCGGGCCTTGAGGATCGGCTGGACGGACTGGTAGGGGTCAGCTCCAATGACGGTCGGGGCGATGATGGGAATGGACCGCGCGGAGCTGAGCTCGGGCGACGTGTTTGCCGCGACGAGGGCGGGATCGGGGGTCATAGGGCCAATGATGGTGGCCGCGCCCGCGAGGTCGGGGGACTCGCTATGGATTTGGCAGTAACGGTCGAAAATTGTTCCCTTTCGCACGACCTCCTTGTAGGTGCTGCGGACGAATCGTGTGCTGCCATCAGGTCTCTTCTGCTCATCGTAGCAATTGTCCGTCGCCCGTAGTCCGGACCGGCGGCAAATTTCGATCGTTTCCACCCCCTCCGGCGCGGGCAATTCCGCGGAGCCGAAAACCGGGTAGGCCGCATTCATGATGTCAGTCCAGATGGGGAGGCAGATTTCGTTGCTGAAGGCGCCCCGGTAGATGGTCTTGCCCCACTTGTCGAAACCGGACCAGACGCCGCAGGTCACATGGTTGTTGTAGCCGACAAACCAGAGGTCGGTGAAATTGTAGGCGGTTCCGGTCTTGCCCGCGGCGTAGGGATCCTGGAGCGAGCCCTCGCTGGTCGCCCGCCATCCGGTCCCGGTCTTGATGACCTCCCGCAGGCAACTGTGCACCTGGTAGGCGCTGATTTCGTCGATGGCCTTCTTTTCCACCTCGGAAGAGGAGGTGGAGTAGACGATGTTTCCGTTCCGGTCGCGTATCTCCTTGATGATGTGGAGTGTGTCGGCGGTAGCTCCCCCATTGGGGAAGATCGTGTAGGCGCGGGAAAGCTCTGCGAGGGAAACCTCGCTACTGCCGAGGAAGGTGCGATTGAACTTGTGGGCCGGCTTCCCCGTCATGCCGACGTCCTTCGTGAGATCAATCACCTTGTTGAGGCCGACTTCCATGCCAAGGCGGACGGTGGCCGCGTTCTTCGAATGCACGAGGGCATGGCGCGCGGGGATGACACCCTCGTACTCCGGCGAATCGTTTTCGCCACCCCATTCCCCGAGAATCCCCGTTTGACCGCCAATCATGACGCGCTGGTTGTCGATGACGTCATCCTTCAGCGGCGACCCCGGAAAATAACCGTTCTCAAAGGCCGTCGCGTAGACGAAGGGCTTGAAGGCGGTTCCGGAGGGGCGGAAGGCGCGGAAGGCGCGGTTGAACTCGCTGTCCTTGTAATCGCGCCCGCCGACGAGGGCGATGATCCCTCCGCTCACGTTGTCGATCATGATGGCCGCGCCCTGGAGGTAGGGGAGCGGTCCCCCGGACTTCTTCGTTTTTCCCGTCGCGAGATCGAGGGGGTTGTCCGGCTGATTGAGCGAGTTCTTGTAGTCCTGATAGGTCATCCCCTCGAAGCGGGGATCCGATTCAGTGCGGGCGAGATGGGTTGTCAGGCTCTCCTCGGTCGTACGCTGAATGTCGGCATCAATTGTCGTGTAAATGCGGAATCCGTCCCGGGCTGCGGCCTCGAATCCGAGGACTTCCACGACTTTCTGCGCGATGAACTGGTTCACGTAATCCCGGCCCTTCGACTTGTGGTTCAGGGTAAGCGGCTCGTTCTTGAAGCCGAGGTATTCGGTGTCTGTCAGCGACTTCTCCTTGTTCATTCGCCAGAGGACATAGTCGCGGGCCTCTTCCGACTGGTCGGGATTATTGAGTGGTGAGAGGCGTTTGGGGCTCTTGATCAACCCGCACAAGGTCGCCGATTCGGGAATGGTCAGTTCGCCGACCTCTTTCCCGAAGTAACCCAAGGCCGCTGCCTCGATGCCATAGTAACCGCTTCCGAAGTAGATGCGGTTGAGGTAGAGCTGGAGGATCTGCGATTTCGTGTATCGTTTTTCAATGCGGCGAGCGAGGAAGATTTCAGTAAACTTGCGCTTGTAGGATTTCTGCAGCGTGAGGTCGAAGCTCTGGCGCGCGAGTTGTTGCGTGATCGTGCTCGCGCCCTGCCGCACCGAGCCCGCCTTGATGTTGCGAATCATCGCGCGGACCATGCCCATGTAATCCACGCCATCGTGTTCGAAGAAACGCGAGTCCTCCGCGGCGGTGAGAGCCTGGATGAAATGAAACGGAACCTCTTCGATCGTGATGGGGCGACGATCCTGAATGTCGATCTGCTGGAATTCGCGATCGTGGCGGTCGTAGATGATGCTCGGGACCATGAGATCCGCCATCTTCTCCAGATTGTAATCATCGGCCTCCTTTGCATGTGGAGAGAGGATGAAATAGAGCGTGGCGATCCCGAGCAGGGCGAGGAGGACGCAGGCACCAAGACCCCAGAGAACGAGTTTCTTTCGCAAGAAAAATGATCGTCGCCGGTAGATGCGCTGGAATGATGATCGCCTTCTCCGCATGCTGGTGGTCGTCCTGAGGGGCCGGTTGAGGACAATTTCTTGCGACGACCGGGACCTCCTGAAGCATTCTCCAGAATGCCGACGAGAGCAAGCGCCGCCGATCCTGACTCAACGGACCTCGAAGGGCGGATTTATCAGCGTATTTCCGGGTCTCCGGGAGAGGCGATCACGCTCGCCGAGTTCATGCGCATGGCCCTCTACGATTCCGACGAGGGCTATTACGCTTCCGGTCGCGCCCGGATAGGACGTGAAGGGGATTTCTTTACCAGCGTCTCCGTGGGTGAGTGTTTCGGGATGTTGATCGCCCGCTGGATCGCCCGCGTGATGGGTGAAGGAGCGGTTGCCGGCTCTTCGACGTTTGACCTCGTTGAGTTGGGGGCGTTTGACGGGACATTGGCCGACGACATCCTGCGTTGGCTTCCCGAATTCGTGGACGCGGCATGGTGGGAACGGGTGCGCTACACGATTGTTGAACCCTTTTTCCCGCTCCGGACGAGGCAGGCTGAGAAACTCCACAGGCATGGTGAACGGGTGCGCTGGGTGGACGGCCTTTCGGCTCTTCATGCGACGCCGGTGCACGGGGTCGTCCTTTCCAACGAGTTGCTCGATGCGATGCCTGTCCGCCAGTTTCTCCGGACGGAGCGCGGCTGGTCGGAGCGGGTGGTCACCGGTGACGGGGAAACGGGATTGTCCTTCGTGGAACGTGATGTGGACGCGGCGCATGTTTCGTGCCTGCCCGATCAGGCCGCGGTTGGTTCGGTGATCGAACGGATCGATGGACTGCAGGATTTCTTCCGTCGCACCGCTTCGAGTCTGAAGTCAGGCCGGTTGCTTTTCTTCGACTATGGATTCGTCGAGGAAGAGAAACCGGCCGGCTTGATTCGAAAGGAATCACTGCGGGCCTACAGGAGGCATGAGGCCCTCGAAGAGGTTCTTTCCCTTCCCGGCAAAGCTGACTTGACGGCCAGCGTGGATTTCTCGGACGTGGCGAAAGCGGCGGTCGAAGCGGGCCTTCGGTATCGGCCACTGAATGATCAACATCGTTTCCTCACCGAAGTGGCGAAGCCGTGGTTGCGGGGATTGGAGAGTGGGGGGATGGACGACGAGTCCGCCAAACTCCTTCGCCAGTTCCAGACGCTCACCCACCCGGGTGATATGGGCAGGAAATTCCGGGTCTTCGAAGCTGAGCGCTGAACTAGGCCGGTTGCTCCTTCGAAGCCGCCTGCTTTTTCTTCGGCGCAGGCTGTTGCGGCTTCTTTTTCGCCGGGGGCTGGGCTGCGGGGCCCTTGTTTTTGCCCTTTGGCTGCGGCTTTTTCGCCGGTTTTTCCGCGTTCTCGGCCGGCTTCTTTTTCGGTGCGGGTGGCGCGTTCGCCTTCTTCTCTGCCGACTTCTCCTCCGGTTTTTCTGCGGCGGGAGGTGGGGCCTTCCAGCCAAGATTCACTTCCAGACCAGGAATCGATTTTTCCAGCTTGGCCGCTCCGGTTTCGGTGACTCCCGTTTGCCAGACATAGAGCCTTTTCAGGTTCTTGAGACCCTCGAGATTCTTCAAACCCGCGTCCGTGACCTTCGTCCCGTAAAGATTGAGGTATTCGAGGTTGGAAAGCTTGCCGATGTGGGAGAGCGCCTTGTCGGAAAGTTCCGTGTTCTCCAGATGGAGCCGGGTAAGCGTCTGCAGCTTGGCCAATTCCGCCGCGCCCTCGTCGGTGATCTTGCTTCGCGCCAGGTTCAGCCAAATGAGTTGCTGCGCCGTGGGTGTGAACTGCTTCACCTGCGCGTCGCCAAAGCTGTCGGCGACGTTGAGCACATTGGCCGAAAGGAATGTCGAGTTCTGCGCGAGCGGCATGATGAGCACACCCGATTTCGCGATGCCGTCGACGATCCCCACCTCCGCAGCCGGCGGCATTTCGATTTCCGGCTCTTCCTTCTCCGCTTCCTTGACCGCTACGACCTGCCATCCGCCGAGAATGGATTGAATCTCACTGGGAATGGTGAGATCGCTGATTTTCTTGTCGAAGCTGGCGCCCTGTTCAATCCACCAGGCAACGAGCTTTTTCTGTTCCTCGTTGAGCTGGGGTTCATCCTCCGGAGGCATGAACTCGTCGTCGTCCGTGGGCAGGGTGATACGGAACCACGCGTTACTCCCGTCAAGGTCGCCGGGGATGACGGTGTCGCCTTCGCTGCCGCCTTTCATGATGGCTTCCGGCGTGTGCATCTGGAGCTTGCCTTTCTTGCTTTCCTCGCCGTGGCAGGAGTAGCAGTAGTTGGCGAAAATGGGGCGGATGACGTGTTCGTAGGCGAGGTCCTTTTTGATATCGATGAGACGACCGTCCTCGCCTTCGCTTGCAGCAAAGAGGGAGAAGGGCAGGAACGCGGCGATCGCGGGAATGGCTAGGGCAGGGGGGCTCATAATTTGCGGTGGGCTGGGGAAAAATGGCACACAAGAGGGCATTCTCACAGGAGTAATGCGCCCTAAATTCGCCGCATTTCCGGCGGTTCAGGGAACTCTTTTCCTCCGATTGACAGTCAATGCCGGAAAAGTAGATTCATCGTTCCCCGCATACTGAATCCCGGCAGGGGAAGCGTCGCCACCAACCTATGAAGAGTTTTTCCCGAAAATCAGAATCTACCAACGCCCCGATGACCCTCGATGAGATTCGCGAGATCCTGAAGCTCATGGAGGAGCATGATCTCGCACAGTTCGAACTGGAGCGCGACGGGACAAAGCTGAAGTTGCGCAAGGGCGGGGTAATCGAGGAAGCCCAGGCCGCGCTGCGCGCTCTCCCTGCCCAGGCCACGGCGGCCTTGGCGCCCGAAGCGATCGAATCTGCGCCCGGATCAGGAGCCTCGGACAGCGATTCGATCAAGGAAATTCCATCCCCCATGGTCGGCACCTTCTACCGCTCGCCTTCGCCGGAGAGCGATCCCTTCGTCAAGGTCGGTGATCAGGTCGACGAGGAGACGACCATCTGCATCATCGAGGCGATGAAAGTCATGAACGAGATCAAGGCGGAGTTGAAGGGCAAGATCCAGCGTATCCTTGTGGAGGACAGTACACCCGTGCAATACGGTGAACCTCTGTTCGTCGTCACGCCCAGTTAACGAGCCCGTCGAGAGGTCCGCTCCACATGTTCAAGAAAGTTCTCGTCGCCAATCGCGGTGAAATCGCCCTGCGCGTCATCCGCGCCTGCAAGGAACTCGGCGTCAAGTCCGTTGCCGTTTATTCCGAGGCCGATGTTGATTCCATGCACGTGCAGCTCGCTGACGAAGCGATCTGCATCGGTCCGGGTCCGAGCATGCAAAGCTACCTGAAGATGGACCGCATTATCAGTGCGGCCGAAATCAGCAACGTCGACGCCATCCATCCCGGCTACGGTTTCCTCTCCGAAAACGCGCAGTTCGCGGATATTTGCGAGAGCTGCAAGATCAAGTTCATCGGCCCGTCCGCGGACGTCATCCGCATCATGGGGGACAAGAACGAGGCCCGGGCCACGGCCGCCCGGAACAAGGTGCCCATCACCCCCGGCAGCGACGGCACGGTGAAGAACGAGGAGGAAGCCCGGAAGGTCGCCGCCGAAATCGGCTACCCCGTCATGATCAAGGCCTCGGCCGGTGGCGGAGGGAAGGGGATGCGACCCGCCTTTAACGAAGCGTCCCTTGAATCCGCTTTCCAGAATGCGCGCAACGAGGCGGAAAAGGCCTTTGGCAACGGCGACGTCTATTTCGAGAAGCTCGTCGAGAACCCGCATCACATCGAGTTCCAGATCGTCGCCGACAGCCACGGCAATGTCATTCAGCTTGGCGAGCGCGATTGCTCGCTGCAGCGCCGAAACCAGAAGATCATCGAGGAAACACCCTCGCCGCTCCTCGCGAAAAACAAGCGCCTCCGCAAGCGCATGGCTGAAGCCTCGGTAAAGCTCACGAAGGAAATCGGTTACGAGAACTGCGGGACCATCGAGTACCTCGTCGACGAATCCGGGAACTTCTACTTCATGGAAATGAACACCAGGATCCAGGTGGAGCATCCCATCACCGAGGAGGTTCATGGCTGCGATCTTATCAAGGAACAGATCCGCATCGCCGCCGGTGAGCCCCTGAGTGACCACGTGAAGAACAGCTCTCCCCGCTTTCATTCGATCGAATGTCGCATCAACGCGGAGGACCCGTTTACCGATTTCAGGCCCAGCCCCGGGCGTATCGACTTCTTCTACCCGCCCGGTGGCCGCGGCGTGCGCGTGGATACGCACGTTTACTCCGGATATTCGGTGCCGCCCTACTACGACAGCATGATCGCCAAGCTCATCGTCACCGGCGCCACCCGGGATATCGCCATCGATCGCATGCATCGCGCCCTCAACGAGTTCCTCATCCACGGCATCAAGACCACCATCCCCTTCCAGGACGCCATCCTTCGGAATTCAGATTTCCGTTCCGGCGACTACAACATCCAGTGGGTTGAGAAGTTCCTCGACAAGATGCCGCCGGGGAATTGAGGGGAGACCGACACGTGAGGCGGGAAATCCCGGGGTATCGCGATTTTAGCTTGATCCGATTCGGTGAACTTCGCTATGAAGGGAGCGTCTGGCGCAACTTGGCTTGTATCTCGGGGCGCGGCATTGAAATGAACCTCACGAACCGAAACAAGAAATGAGCGAGACCAACCCCTACGAAGCCCCGCAGTCGGATGTGGCGGCGCCGATTCCCGAGACTTACCAATTCAAGGACCTCGATTTCAAGCAGCTCAAGAAGCTCTACTATCGGTCCTGCAACGTGAACGGAATCACGGGCCTGCTCGTTCTTGGCCTGATTTTCATCGTGATTGCCTCCTTCATGCCCGATATTGTTGCAGAAGGCCTTCAGCTCGTTTTCATCGGGTTGGCGGTCTTTTACGCCGTTACCATTTTCGGCTTATTCAAGCGGACATCCTGGGGGCGCATCCTGGGTATCATTGTTTGCATCATATCCTTGATCAACATTCCGATCGGAACGCTGATTGGGGTGCTTGGCCTGTTTGCTTTCTTTGGTGCGCCGGAGCTTTTTGGACCAGACAGGGTGCTTCACAAGGACTTGAAATCGGAATTCAAGCTTCGAAAGAAAAACAAGACCTAGTTCCGGAGCGACACCGGCATCGTTGTTGGGATCGCGCGGGAAGTGACCATGCCGCGAAAGGATCGCGACGAAAGACGAAGACCGTGGCAACAAGCCCGCGTTCGGATCATACCTCGATCTCAAACCGCTCCAGCCGCTTCCGGAGAGTCGCGCGGGTAATACCCAGAAGCTTTGCGGCCTGGAGTTGGTTGCCGCCGGTGCGTTTCATGGCGTGGGTGGTCATTTCGCGTTCAAGCCACGGAAGGAGTTCCAGGCTGGCGTCTTTTTCGGCGGCGTTGAGGAGGGTTTCGACGGCTTGTTCGACGGAGATTCTGCCGTTGGAGGAAGCATTCGAAGTCGATTCGGGCGGGGTGTCGGCGGTCGTTTCCTCCTTGGGTGGTTTGGAAGGAACCGGGCGGACCCGGGTTGTGGTTTCGCCGAGGTTCCCGAGGGGAATGTTCGACGGCAGGAGGACATCGGTGGTGGCGAGGACGCTGGAGCGGTAGATGGTGTTTTCGAGCTCCCGCACGTTGCCGGGCCAATTGTAATTCTCCATCATGTCCGCCGCTTCCTCGGAGAGCCGCAGGGTGGGTCCGCCCTTGTCGGCGATGCGCTTGAGGAAGTGCTGGGCGAGGGGCCGGATGTCGTCGCGCCGCTGGCGGAGGGGCGGAATGTGAATGCGGACAACGTTGAGCCGGTAGTAGAGGTCCTCGCGGAAGGAGTTCTCGGCCACGGCTTTCTCGAGGATCTTGTTGGTTGCGGCAATGATGCGGGCCGAGGAGTTGAGGGAATCGTTGCCGCCGAGACGCGCGAACTCCCCGCTCTGAAGGACGCGTAGGATCTTGCTTTGCACCGGCAGCGGCATGTCGCCGATCTCGTCGAGAAAGAGGCTGCCGTCATTGCATTGTTCAAACCGTCCTATCCGGCGTCCGGTCGCCCCCGTGAAGGAGCCTTTTTCGTGGCCGAAGAGCTCGCTTTCAAGGAGATTTTCCGGAATGGCGGCGCAGTTGATGGCGACGTAATCGGCATTGGAGCGTCGGCTGAAGCGATGGATGGCGTTGGCGACAACTTCCTTGCCGGAACCGCTTTCGCCGGTGATGAGGACGGGTGCGTCAGAGCGTGAAACGCGACCGATCATCTTGATCACTTCCTGCATGGCCATGGAATTGCCGATGATCGATTCCGTTTCCCCCTCGTGAAGGGGAACCGGCGCGGCCTTTGCATGCGTCGAAACCATTTCGTCCCGCGCCTTCAGCACCTCTTCGACAACGGGCCGGA
>JBCDLR010000124.1:0-10400 GCA_038745205.1 Verrucomicrobiota bacterium | reverse complement strand
CCGGAGGCCATGCAGGCGGGCTTCCCCGCACTCGGCGGCGTTGGATCGGCGCGGGCTCTGGCAAAATTCTACTCCCTGTTCGCCACCGTATCGGACGCCATTCCAAATCGAATCCACGGTGCGGCATCAAACGCGCTCGTGAACGGCGAAGACGCCGTGCTGCTTTTGCCAACGTCGTTTGCCGCAGGCTTCATGATGGATCCCGTGAACCTCGAAACAGAAGAAAAACGGCGGGCGATATTTGGTTCCTCCAAAAAGGCATTCGGTCACCCGGGCGCAGGCGGCAGCCTGGGTTTCGCCGATCCGGAAAACGGCATCGCTTTCGCCTACGTCATGAACCACCTCAGCTATGGCGTGCTTCCGAATGTGAAGGCGAGGGAAATGGTAGACGCAATCTACACGTGAAGTGAGTCGCCATCGTTTCCACGGGAGGGGAACCACGAACCACGCGAAAGACCACGCTACACTTTCCTCACCACTACTTTCGCGAATTTTCGCGTTTTTCGTGGTTCATCAATAACTGCGCGCAAAGCGCAATCGACCTAAATGAGACCTGCTTTCCTAAGCGTGGCGTATGCGCCGTTCTTGGCGATCGTCTTGAGCGCGCGGGCGGTGAGTTTCACCTTCACGCTGCGCTTGAGTTCAGGAACCCAGATGCGCTTCGTGAGGAGGTTGGGATTGACGTCGCGCTTCACCGTTTTCGTCACGTGACGGCCAATGCCACCCTTCTTCTTCGCGAGACCGCTGCGATGAATCTTGCGGCCCCTGCGAGGACGGGCTCCTGTGATCTGACATACTCGGGCCATGGTTCGGTGCGTGTTTAGGTGGAAATTCGTGGAAATTACGAGGGCGGGGAATATCCGCGGATCGGGCGTTTGGTCAAACGCTTTTCAGATCGCCCTGCTCGAAACGTTGATCCACTTCGCCACGCCGCAAAGGAATGGCCACGCCGGGCGGATCACTCGATCACACCCGACGTGGCCTTGTCCTTGCAGTCGCAGATTCTCTTGTCGATCACGCCGCCCCTTCGCGCTTGAAGAAGGTCATGGCCATGATTTGGAAATCGAGAACGACGTTCCAGTTCTCAATGTAATGAAGGTCGAATTTCACCCGCTCGGTGAGGTCGGTGTCGCCACGAAGGCCGTTGACCTGGGCCCATCCGGTGATGCCGGGCTTGATGTTCATGCGGGCGTTGTAGTGGGGAATCTCGTGCTTGAATTGCTCGATGAGTTCGGGGCGTTCCGGGCGCGGCCCGACAAGGCTCATGTCTCCCCTCAGCACGTTCCAGAACTGCGGGATCTCGTCGATGTTCCACTTGCGCATGAAGGAACCGATCTTGAGCCGCCGAGGATCATCCCGCGTCGACCAACCGACTTTCCCGCCGGCTTCGGCGTCGAGCTTCATGCTGCGGAGCTTGATGATGTCAAAATGCTTGCCGTTGCGGCCAAGACGTCGCTGGCGGTAGAAGATCGGCCCCGGCGACTCGCGGTGAATGAGAAAGCCGAAGAAGGCAATGATCGGCGCGGAGACGATGATGCCGAAGATCGATCCGACGATGTCGACCGTGCGCTTGACGAAGTGATTGAGCGTGGAGTGCAGCGGCAACTTCGAGATGCCAAGGACGGGCACACCGCTGATGGACTCGAGGCTCAATCCGCTGAGAAGCACCTGGAAGCAGGACGGGATCATCTTGAACTCGAGGAGCTCCTTTTCGCAAAGAAGGGAGAGTTCAACCATCTCGTCCCGCTTGAGGTCCATGTCGGCGACGATGAGGAGGTCGGCGTTTGCCTGGTGAATGGAGTCGCGGCAGTTTTCGAAGGAACCGAGGATCGGAATCTCCTGTGGCGGCTTGCATTCCCATTTGCCGGAGGGCGGCTCGATGACACCGACAATCTCGATCGGGTGCCCTCTACCCTCGCCAAAGAGGTGCATCGCGCGCTCGCATTCCGCACTCCAACCGACAAAGACCGCACGCTGGCGAAGCTGGGCGGCAATGCTCTCGGAGCGGATGATCGCGTGAAAAAACCATCGCCAGACAAGGAGGCCCGCAAAGGCGAAAACGAAGCCCAGCAGGGCGTAGAACCGGCTGATCGGGGGATCAAACTTGAGGATGAGCGAGATGGCGAGATAGAGCAGCACCCAGGAGCAGGTTGCCTTTCCAATGACCGTGTAAGTGCGGCGATAGGAGAGAAGCTGGTAGCCCTGGTAGAGCCGGAAGTTCACGAGCAGGACCATCATGAGGATGGTGCCGAAAAGGATGTGGCCGAGGTAGCCGGAAAGAGGGACGTAATAGAGATACGTGCTCTCCATCAGGATCTCGAAGCGGACAAAATGCGCGGCCACCAGCGCCAGCGCGACAATGAGAAGGTCGCCCGCAAAGGCGAGTCCAAGGATCTCCGTATGGGTGCCTCGCCCGCGCCGGTAGGACGGGACATTGGCAGTCAGGGATGTTGGCGAGGGGGGTGCCATGGAAAGGTGTTATTGCGTGGCGAGAGCGAGGACCGGCTCGTTCGACGGGGGTTGGCAAAGGGTGTAGTAAGGACTCATCGCGCTCTCGGTCTTGGGCGCGCGGTTGAGGATGAAGCCGGCGATGTTGGCCCCGGCCATCCCGAGGAGACGGCAGGCCGCCTGGAGGTCACGTCGCTTGGTCTTGCCGTGATCAACGACGACACAGACTTGCTGGACGGCGCGGGAGAGGGTGATGGAATCGCTGACAACGCCCAGCGGGGAGCTGTCGATGACGACCCGGTCGAACCAGCGGTATGCCTCGGAGATGAGGAGCGGAAGGCGCTGGTCACTGAGGAGTTCACCGGGATTCTCGTGCGGGCTGCCGGCGCCGAAGAGGAAGAGATTCTCAAACTCGGTTTCGAAGCACGCCTGCGCGGGCTTGATCTTGCCGTCGAGATAATCGGTGAGGCCCGCGGCATTGACTTTGGACAGCGCCTTGGTCACGGCGGGGCGGCGCAAGTCAGCGTCGATGAGCAATGTGCGGTAACCCTGCTTGGCGAGGGCCACCGAGTAGTTGAGCGCGCTGAACGACTTGCCCTCGCCGGGACGCGCACTGGTGAAGAGAACGCTGCGGGACTGGCGGTTGTTGCCAATGGCGGCAATGGAGGCGCGAAGCAGCCGGAACGACTCGGCCATCGGCGAGTACGGGTTGCGCTTCATCGCGATGGAGTCTTCGAGCTTCTTGAAATCGCCTTTCGGGACGCTGGCGAGAACGGGCCTGCCAAGCAGCTGCTCAATATGCGCCGCACCACGGAGGCGTTGATCAAAGAGGTCGAGGAGGAGGATGAGGGCCGTGCCGAGGAAAGCACCCAGCATGAAGGCAAGGGCGAGGAAGACCTTCTTGTTGGGCTTCACCGGGTTCGAAGGAACAAGCGGGCTGCCGATCTCGCGGATGAGCCCCTCCTCGATGCCCTCGGTGACGCCGGTTTCCTTGATGCGCTTGAGGAGTGATTCGTAGAGTTCGCGGTCGGAGTCAGCCTCGCGCTTGAGCTTGAGGTAGGGCGCCACTTCCTTTGCCGCGAGCGCCATTGTGCCCGTTTGCGCGGAAACGGCTTTCGTGAGCTTCTCCTCGTTTTCCAAGGCGGCGGCGAAGCGCTGCTTGATGCCGTTGACGGCACCGTCGACGGCGCGGGCAAGCGAGGCACGAAGATCGACGAGTTCGACCTCCGCCTCGACAAAGCTGGGGTGCTTGTAGAGGTAGCGTTTTTGGATCTTCGCGAACTCGGCTTCCTTCGCATCGATCGCTTTCTCGAGTTCGACGACCGTTTCGGTCTCACGAATCGTGCCGATGGCGAGGAGTTGATCGACGTCCGACGTATCGACGCCCGCGAGTTTCTCAACCTCGGTCTGCAAACGGATGCGCCCGGCCTTCACGCGGCTGAGCTCCTCGTTCATGGCACGGAGCTTTCCTTCAAGGACCACCGATTCGGCTTCGATGGGCAGTTCCGGATGGTTCGCGCGGAAATCATGCAGGGCTTGCTCGCTCTGGGTGAGCTTCGCTTCGAGACGGTCGCGTTCGCTGTTCAAGGCCTCGCGGCCCCGGCGGATACTCTCCAACTCCTGCTCATTGCGGAGCAATTCGTATTCTTCGACAAATGACTTCGCGAGGCTGCGGGCCCTCATCGGATCCGTGTCCTCGACCGAGATTTCAATGAGCCGCGTCCCGCGCTGCAGGGAAACAGCCAGACGATCGCCGAGGATATCGACCATGTCGGCGTCGGAATAGGTCGAGCCGTCTTCCTTGGGCTCGACGAAAGTCGCGTCACGTCGGAGATCGTTTTTCTCGATGACGCGGAGAAGGAGGGACGCGGAGCTGAAGGACTGCTCGATGGACTTGAGCTCCTCGAGGTCGCCAAAATCCCGCGAAGTCACGCCCTTGATGTCCGAGACGTTGTCCTTTTCCTTCCCGACATAGACGACCGCGGTCGAGCGATAGATCTTCGGGATGCTGAATACCCAGGCTCCCACAGCCACCGTAAAGAGGATGGAGAGCAAGGCCGGGATCCAGAGTCTCCGGAGAAACGCGGCGCCGATGCGGCCGAGGTCAATCGAAGGAAGCGACTGAGGATTCGGCGGGGTGACGGCGAGACTAGAAGCGTTCTGCGGCGAGGGATCGGGCGGCGGAACGGGGCTGAGGGATGTGTTCTGCACGGACTGCGACTGTGCTGAGGGTGACTGCGTGAAGGGTGGACAAGGAGGACAAGGGAGGAGCTGGTTTTGGAAATCTGTTAGAAAAGGCCTTCGAGGACCTCGATGATGTCGCCGTCCTTGATGAGGATGGGCGAGGCGCTGGTCTCGCGACTGAGGTCGTTGGCGTTGAAAGTGCGGATGGCGTAGGAACCGGAAGTCGTGCGACGCTTGAGGATGACCTTGCGCTTGTTCGCAATGCGCGTGAATCCACCCGCGCGACCGATGGCGGCGAGAAGGTCGGTGGGGCGATCGGTCGTGAGTTCGAATTGACCGGGCGTCGCGACTTGACCGAGCACAGTGAAGTACCTTTTCGCCAGGGAGACGACATTGACCGTCACCTGTGGATTGACGAGGTATCCGTCACGAAGCTTGCTCGTGATGATGTTCGCAGCATCGGCGACCGTCCGCCCTTTCACGGAAACTTTTCCAATGAGAGGCATGAGGATCGTGCCCTCGCGGCTCACCCGGGCCCGCGTGCTGAGGTCCGCCTCCTGGAAAACGAGAATCTCGAGAAGATCATCCGAAGAGATCTTGTGGTGGCTCCCCGCCATCGGATCGGAAGCGGAAAGAGCAGGGCGAACCTGAAGCGATTCCGGCGACTGGGCGAAGAGACCGGACACCGCGGCGAAGACCAAGGCGGCCCAAACGGGAAATCCGCGGTGAAGTGAAAAACCTCCGAAGGGTCGAGGTGTAAGTTTCATGTTTTCTGCGATTGAAGGGACGTCTAACTCACGAATATGGGATAATTCGTAAATTTGATTGAAAATATAATCCCCATAACGCAAATGGCGAGACTTATTTTAAAATTTCTATAATTTTCTGCAATTTGAGACCCAACTGACTCGCAGAATTGAGAATTGGCCCCTCTCACCAATCCGATTTGTCTCCACGACTTCCTCTACGCAAAAAATTCACAACCAATCACTTACCGATTTTTCGCCCACGACTCGAGCCGGATGTGACCCCTCGCAACATCCCTCAAAGGAGGCACTTAGAACAAGAGGGACCCGCTTAAACCGACCTGATTGTTCTCGTAACCGAAGCCCCCGTCCTCTGAGGTGTTCTCGCGGCGGCTGTAAAACGCTTCCAGCGAGAAGCGTTCCCGCAGTTGATAGCGCAGGGCAATCCGGGTGAACCATAGATCATCAGAACGTGAGGGCGGACCGTCGCTGGTGCCCCCGTTGTACTCCGCATTCTCAAATCCGCCGCCAACGAGGACGGTGAAACGGCGTCCGATTTGCTGCGACAATTCTGCGTCAAACCCCGTCGAGGTGAAGCTCTCTCCGCCAATGAACGGCGACGCTTCTTCGCGGTTGTATGCCCGAAAGGCGATGCTCGTTTTCTCGCGGGGTCGGTAAGTGAACCCTGCTTCGAGAAGCGGGATGGTTTGGCTGTCACTCAGCAAGTCACGATACTCGATCCCAAATCGCGTATTCACCCCAAGCTTGTCGGAAGGATTCCACTCAACATCGGCAAACGCCTGGTGGTAGATCTGCTTCCCCGAGACTTCGAAATCAAGTTCGCCGTATGCATAGCCAACGCCGACGATGGTCTTTGGAGACAGGGCATACTCGACGCCGATTTCTCCGCGCAGTTCGTCGCTATCTTCGAAGTCATTGTCGTCATCGTAGCGATACCCGTCATACTCCCCGCGCAGGCGAACGGAGGTCTTTCCGGTCACCGCGTAGGCGAACTCGAGGGCACCGCTATAGACCTGGCGATCAAACCTTCCACCCACTTCGTTCGTCGCTTCGCTCAAGCGCTGAAAGCCTGCCGCACCGAGGATCGTCGTCTTGGAACGGGCCACCTGAAAAGCGGTGCTGATGTCTTGATCAAAGCTGTTCTCGGAATCGTTTTCAAAGAAGACGTTGGCGGTCGGGCGATAGGCGAGTTCGAAGTACGTTTCCTGCTTTGCGCGGCCGTCACCAAACGCCACCGCCAAGTTCGGCTGAAAGCGGAAGATGGTGTCACTGGTCGCGTTCTCGGTGAGAAAAATGTTGTCGTCGTAAACGAGCGATGTCTCAAAACCGACATCAAAAGTCACACCCGAAGGCAGGAGGAAACTCATGCGCCGACCAGGCTCCTCGGCACCGGATTCTTCAAAGTCGAGTTCATCCCCCCAGAGCAATTCGTCCGTCTCTTCAAATCCGCCTTCCGGAAGCGGCAATGATTCGGGAATCTCGCTCGGGTCGGGCGCCGCGAGGGCCGTGGGAATTTCATCGCCCTTGAGTTCGAGGTCGATCGTTTCTATTCCCCAGAGCGCCGCCTCGTCCATCTCCGAAGCCACCACGGGAGGCTCCTCGGTTCCGGCCAATTCCAACGCCTCGTCCGCACTTGCCGCGCTTGCGACAAGGAGAAGCGTGGCCACCAAGCTCAAAAGGTGGCGTCGGAAATCGAGGAATAGGCTCACTGATCTATAAAATTAAGAAATTTCAATAATTTAAGGGAAGTTTATAAATATACTAGATCAAATTTCCATAATTTTGAGCTAATCGGGATTCCGCTCATTTTTTGGCGCTCTTTTCCCCGCCCGCCGCTTGTGCTTGCGCCTTCGCGCCCTTTCCCCTAGGGATTCCCGACCCCCTCACCTTCCCCATCCACCTGTCATGAACTACGATCTTATTGTCATCGGAGGTGGTCCCGCTGGATACGTCGGGGCCATTCGCGCCGCCCAACTTGGAAAGAAAGTCGCCTGCGTCGAAAACGACCGCGCCGGGGGCACCTGCCTGAATTGGGGATGCATCCCCACGAAGGCGCTCATCCAGAACGCCGCCTTTTACCACGACGTGACACATCGCGCCGCCGAGTTCGGACTCGAAATCACCGGCGAGGTCAAGGTGGACTGGAGTGCCGTCATCGGCCGCTCGCGCAAGGTGTCGGACAAGCTCGCCGGCGGCGTGGAATTCCTCTTCAAGAAGAACAAGGTCGACTACCTCCGCGGATCGGGTTCGATCCTCGGTGACGGCAAAGTGGAGATCGAAGACGCGGACGGAAAAAAAGAAACCCACACCGCGAAGAATATTCTCGTCGCGACGGGTTGTGTTTCCCGTGAGTTGCCCTTTTTAAAGTACGACGAAGAGAAAGTCATCAGCAGCAAGGAAGCGATGCTTCTCGAAAAGCAGCCGAAGGACATCGTCATTATCGGGGCGGGCGCAATCGGTGCCGAGTTCGCCTACTTTTTCAATGCCTATGGCACGGAAGTCACGATGATCGAAATGATGGATCACCTCCTGCCCGTCGAAGACAACGAGGTCTCCAGGACGCTGGAAAAGTCCTTCAAGAAGCAGGGCATCAAGTTCCTGACAAAAACAAAAAACGACCTCCGCCAAAGTCACTGACAGCGGCGTCGAGCTCACCGTCGAACCGCGCGACGGCGGCGAGGCGAAGACCATTTCCGCCGAGGCCTGCCTCGTGGCCGTCGGCGTGCAGCCCGTCCTCCCGGGCGGCGGTAACAAACTGAAACTCACCGATCGCGGTTACATCCAGACCGGCGACCGCTACGAAACCAACATGCCCAATGTCTACGCAGCTGGCGACATCATTGGACCACCCTGGCTGGCTCACGTCGCCAGTTTCGAGGCGATCCAGGCCGTCGAAGGCATGTTCGTCGAAGGGCATGTGCCGAAGAAAGTTGAACTCTTCCCCGGGTGCACCTACTGCCATCCCGAAGTCGCGAGCATCGGACTCACCGAGGAAGCGGCGAAGGAACAGGGGCTCGATTACAAGGTCGGCAAGTTTCCTTTCGGCGCCAGCGGCCGGGCCCTCGCCGCGGGCGAGCCGGAAGGTTTCGTGAAGCTTCTCTTCGGCGCAAAACACGGCGAACTCATCGGCGCCCACATCATCGGCACCGAAGCCACCGAACTCATCGCCGAGATGGGACTGGCTCTCACGCTCGAGGCGACCGTCGACGAACTGGAAGCCACCATCCACGCTCATCCCACGCTCTCCGAAGCCATCCACGAAGCCACTGGCGACGCGTTTGGCCATGCGGTGCATATTTGATTTAGCAAAAGAACGTTAATACCTCCTTTGGAGGTCGATTCAGTATTCGATGATGCGCAAACCTTCCACGCGCCCGAAGTTTGTCTGATTGTTAGTGACCAGCGGAATGTCATGGAAGAGGGCATGCGCCGCGATCCAGATGCCGTTGGAGCCGATGATCTGCCCGTCCTGCGCAACGTCCCGGCGATTCGTGCATAGGCTTGCGCGACCGGTTTCCCAAAAGACAGGATCGCGAATGCGGAAAGCATTCGTGCACAGACCGGATGATCAATGTCACCAAATCCATCGGCAAACTCTCCCGCCACGATCCAGGGAATAGCCGGAGACTTTTCCAAGTTCGCCGCAAGAAACGCGTGCGCCCTGCCCTCGCCCCGCTTTTTCTCGCGTTCGAGATCAATCAGAAAACAGGTGTCGAAGTAAAGTTCGGTCACGGCGTTTCCCGGTCATCCTCCTGGAATGACTGTGGTGGATGTTCCGCGTCCCAGACCTGAGCCTCTTCCAGCTTTCTGAGAACTTCGTTGGATGCAGAGCGAGAGTCTTCCCGCAAACCACTGAGCAGGGCTCCGCACGTCTTCTTTTTCGACTCCCACATGGCGCGATGAATCACTTTGGGAAAAGACTCCTTTTCGGATAACCGTGCGGACCGTAGTCGCTCATACGCTTCCATATCGATGGAAATCGTCTTCGTTGCCATGCATGCAGCTAATCAGCGGTCAATCCATTGTCATTCGGAAACTCACATGTTCACGTCCTTCTGGAGTCCCTCCTGTGAAATCATGATCCAAAAAATCCTCCCACCGATCATTCGTCTGAAATTCGCTCTCACGAGCCGGGAAAAGGCGAGCCAAACGATTCAAGACGAGCTCGTACGTTACCTCGATCTTGGCGAATCGTTCGGAGCGGAGAAAGGCACGGAGCAGAAACAAATCAACCCCATGCTCGGCGTGGATGAAGACATGCGGAGCTGGTCGTTTTACCAGATTCTCGAACACAACACGATCGTGAATCACCGTATCACAGGAGCGACCATGCGGCTCGTGAAGGGTGAACCACCGGACGAAAGCGAAAAGAAATTCAACGTGAAAACCGATGTCATGCCCGCCGGAGACGCCGGTGCAGACGAAGTCGAAAAGTTCCGTGCCTCCGTCGAAGCTCACCTCGAAGCTGTCGATTCGCTCGCCAATCTCAAGGGCACCGACACATCCCCGCATACCTTCTTTGGACCCTTCGATGCCCACAAATGGCACTGCATGTTCGGCTTTCATCTTGAGATTCACCGAAAGCAGGCCGAGGCCTTGTCGCGTTTAGTGCTTCGTTAGCGCGATTGTAGAAGGGAATTTTCGGTGGATTGGCGTTCGCGGAAAGGCTTTTTTCGTGTCTTGTCATCGGGTGAAGATCCCCTCCCTCACTGTTCTTCTGGCTCTTTCCCCCTTCGGGTTTCTCCACGCCACGACGTTCACCTTCAACACCGATTCCCGCACCGTCGCGAGCAGTTCGACCGGTGGAACGGTAACCTCCGTGCGGGGCTCGTCGTTTACCACCAACCTCGCGGCCGACGGAGTCTCGGAATTTATTTTCAGCGGTGCCTTGAATTTCTTTTCTTCGGACGATGTGAATGTGTCAGGGAGCCGACCCGCTCGATGGATCGTTTCGGGCGACGTATCTTTGCCAACCGGGGCCACGATTCGCGTCGATGCGGG
>JBCDLR010000123.1:0-10410 GCA_038745205.1 Verrucomicrobiota bacterium | reverse complement strand
GGGAGTGAGGGTCATGGTGGCGGAGGAGGATTCGGAGCGAGCGGTCGAGGTCGTGGGAGAGTTCTTCCACTCCCTGCGATCTGAACCGAGAACCCTGACGGTCCCCAGATTCGGACTCCTGATTTTCCTTCTCTATCTCCTCCACGGCGGTGCACCCCCGCTGTTCTTCGGTAGACGGGAAGTCCGGTCAGACTAGTCCGGACGCGGGGTTCCCCGGGCGATAGCAAGGGGTGGAGATTAGGTCTCGACTAGAAAGCGGTTTCCACCTAATCCTGCCTTCCATGAATCCTTACGAAGCGCCGAAAGCGGAAGCAAAACCTCTTGAGTCCGCAAGCGGATTCCCGCCCATGGCTGGAGCAGGTCGACGGTTTCTGAATCTGATCATTGATTATGCCGCGCAGTTGGCTTTCGCCTTCCTGATTTTCTTTGGACTTGGTCTCGGGATTGGGGAAGGGGCGATCGAGTGGATTGATACCGTGCCTGACTTTGTATTCGGATTCGCCCTCGCCACCATCTACTATTCCTTGTTCGAGGGAATCACCGGACGCTCCGTTGGTAAATTCGTCACCGGGACAAGGGTCGTCGATGCGAATGGCGACAAGATCGGTTTTCCGGGTGCCTTTTCGAGGTCGCTGTGCCGGTTCATCCCTTTCGAGCCCTTCTCCTTCCTTGGAACGGAGACGCGCGGTTGGCACGACTCCATTACCGGGACCTATGTCGTGATTTGCCGGTGAAGGGCCGCGGGCCGGTCGCCGGACTATTTCCTCCGTGACCTTTCCCCGCGGCTTTCCGTATCCTCACTCATGGAAATCTGCACACTGATCACGGACAACGGCTCCTACCGCCCTGAATCGACGCTGAGCCTCCGTGCCCTCGCGAAAGCTTTGGGACATCGAGTGGAGAAGGAAATTCACCCCGTTTCCCTCCTGCATTCCACAAAGATTCCTCCGGAAAAACTCGGCGGCGTTCCCGCGCAAATCTTCGAACCCTTCATCAAGAAAAGGCGGGAGGAGGGGATCAATGACTTCCTGGTCGTTCCCATGTTCTTCGGACCGAGTGCGGCCATCAAGGAGTACATCCCGCAACGTGTGACGGAGTTGAAAGCGAATGGCTGGTCTGAGCTCTCTGTACGAGTGGCGCCGAGTGTCGTTGAACCTCTTGATGAAAAAGATCAACGGATGGCGTCGATTCTTGTGGAACACATTCGCGAAGAGAAAGCGAGACATGCGATGAAGAGCGCCTCGGTCGCGATCGTCGACCACGGAGCACCACGCATCGCGGTGACTAAAGTCAGGAATTTTCTTGCGAAGCAGGTCCGGCAGCTTCTGCCTGAAGGGGAGTTTCCCTGCGTGGAACCCTGCTCAATGGAGCGGCGGGACGGCGACGAGTACGCCTTCAATGAACCCCTCCTCGAAAACCTGTTGGGGAGCGACGGCTTTTGCAATGACACCATAGTCTCCATGCTTTTCGCTTCTCCCGGACGGCATGCAGGACCGGGTGGCGACGTCGCCGAGATTTGCCACGAGGCTGCAGAAAAGTCTCCCGGCATCCGGACCTTCATGACAGACCTCGTCGCTTCCCACCCGGGACTGATCGAGATTCTCGCTGAACGTTTTGAACAGGGGCTCGCGTCGAACCCGGTTGAGTGGACGGAGCCTTAGCCCCGTGATCGTTCGAGAAATGACATCATCATGGCGCTGAGCATCGCGCACGGCCTTATCTCGGGAGGGATCCCCGACCCGGGTCAGCGTGAACTTCGTCTCAAGAAACGATCGCTGCTTTTTCGAGGTGGCTAAGGGGAGCGCCCTTGGCATTTGAAATGAGATAGCGGGGGTAAAAGAAATAACCGGTCGCAAGTCAGAGGATGGGAATCGATCCCTACATTCCACCCATGACCTTTGCGAAGGGGTTCTCCTCCCGAAGCTGAAGGTCTGGCGTGTCTTCGCTGGTGGCGGGAAAGATATCGTAGTGTGCTTTCCAAAGTGACTTCATGCCCTGGCGTTTCAGCGATCCCATGGAGACCCCGCCCGCCCCGATGAATCGATAGCGGGCGGAGAGGTCGATGAAACGGTCGGCTTCGACGGACGCCAATTCCGTGCCCCATGGGCTGTCGGAGAAGACATACAGCTTTGCCTTCAGTTTTAGGAGCTTTTACCGCACGTGGGCGACATTGGTTCCGGTCGCACCGGTCACACTGGCCTGGGGTGCGAAAGCGAGAATCTTGAATCTCAGCTTAAGCGGGAATTGCATGCGGCGTTTCTACCTGCAGAGCGAAGTATAAAGCAAGCTAGCGGCAAGGAATTCTTTGGGTTGCCCCCGGCTTTATGCTCCCTTTCTCATCCATGCCTGACCTCATCCCGAACGTCCTCGCCGAGCGCTACGCAACCCCAGCCATGAAGGTGATCTGGTCTTCGGAAGGAAAGGTGATTCTTGAGCGGGAGTTGTGGATTGCTGTCATGAAAGGGCAGGCGGCATTGGGACTCGACGTTCCCGCCGACGCGATTTCCGCCTACGAATCGGTGAAGTCCGAGGTGAATCTGGAATCCATCATGGATCGCGAGCGGGTAACGCGCCATGATGTGAAGGCTCGCATCGAGGAATTCAATGCTCTCGCCGGAGAGGAGCACGTGCACAAGGGGATGACGAGCCGGGATCTGACTGAGAATGTCGAGCAACTGCAGATCTTTCGCGGACTGGAACTGGTTCGGGACAAGGCGGTCGCGGTCTTGGCCGCCTTCTCACGCCGGGCGGAGGAATTTGCGGACCTGCCATTGACCGCTCGAACGCACAACGTCGCCGCGCAGTTGACGACCCTTGGCAAACGCCTGGCCATGTTTGGTGAACAGACTCTCGGCGCCTTTTTCCGTCTCGAAGAAGTGATTGCCTCCTATTCAGCCCGCGGATTGAAAGGAGCAGTGGGGACGCAATTGGACCAGTTGAATCTCTTCGATGGCGACTCCGCCAAAGCGTCGGATCTCGAGACCCGGGTCCTGGGTCACCTTGGACTGCCGGCCGCGTGTTCCAGTGTCGGGCAGGTCTATCCTCGTTCGCTGGACCTTCGGGTTGTCGGGGCGCTGACCGAGCTCGCCAGCGGACCCTCCTCGTTTGCGAAGACGCTGCGCATCATGGCCGGTCATGAGCTCGCTGGCGAAGGGTTTGCAAAAGGACAGGTGGGCTCCTCTGCGATGCCTCACAAGATGAACAGCCGATCCTGCGAAAGGATCAACGGCTTCCACCTCATCCTGCAGGGATACCTGACGATGGCCGGAGGCTTGTCTGGTGACCAGTGGAACGAGGGCGACGTTTCCTGCTCCGTCGTCAGGCGTGTCATGCTTCCGGATACCTTTTTTGCCATCGACGGTCTTCTTGAGACAACGCTGACGGTCCTGAACCAGATCGAAGTCTTTCAGCCGGTGATTCAAAAGGAACTGGAGCACTACCTGCCCTTTCTTCTCACCACGACGGTCCTCATGGAGGCGGTCAAGTCAGGTGCCGGCCGGGAGAGTGCCCATGAGGCGATCAAGGAACACGCCGTGACCGTCGTCCGGGAGCTGCGATCCGGTTCCTTGACCGAGAATGACCTTTGGAATCGATTGGCTGGCGACTCCCGTCTGGGACTGGAGGCGGATGACCTCGCAGCGATCCGGACGTCTGCCTCGCAAAACATTGGGGCAGCGAAGGTCCAAGTGGAGGGCTTCGCGGATTCCGTCTCAAAAATCGTCCTCAAGCATCCCGAGGCCGCACGCTACAAACCGGGATCGATCCTTTAGGAAAAGGGAAGGGCCGCGCCGAAAATTATAAGCCGGCGCGGCCCAAACTTCTCACGGAGCATCCCGGAACCTCCGCTGATCATTTATTTTCCCGTCCGTCCGGGGACGTCCGGTTATGGAAAAAGAGGTGATTGGGTCTCAGGCGGAAACACGGGGAGAGCGCGTCAATTGCAGGTGGGGGTTTTCAAAGGTCGCGTCCCTGCCCTTGCTGGTCGTCCCCACGACAAAGCTCATCATCGAGCCGGCTTCCAAGTGAAGCGCCGGATAAAGAAGGGTTTCCTCGCCTACCGTCAACTTGGGAAGAAAGACGTTTCCGATCTTTTCCACGGAGAGACAGAAGAAGATAGTCTCTCCGCACTCGAAGGGCGACGCGTCAAAATAGCCGACGATGCCTTGTTCGTTCAGAAGATCCTTCACTTCGCCACTGGCCGGGTCAATGCTCATGCCGATTCCAGGAACGGCTTCCGCATGACCACCGGAGAACCAGTGGGATTGGACGAAGCCCGCAAAAAGGTTCTGGTTCACGCCACGAAGGCGAAGTTCGATTTCAAACATGATGTCTCCCTCGTGAGAGGAGACATCGGTCTCAATCACGCGGGCCACATTGAATTGTTCGGCGCCAAATCGCACGGGCTGCATTCTCATGGTTGTGGAAGTCCTGTCGGCTGGTCGGTGGTAGGCGTCCCTGCCACGGAATCTTCCGGTAGGGACAGTGACGCTGCTTCTTTAAAAAGCAACAAAAACTATAATTACCAGACAAGATGCTTCGAATATTTATAATGACAACTTAAATTTCTCAAATTTTTGAAATTCTGGGGGATCAATGCGCCCAATTTCCGAATCTCGTTGCCGTCCAATGGGTGCCTTGTTGACCGCTTGGGGGACTGTGCGATGCATTGGAGATGGCGAAGTCCAAGGATTCTGAAGAGATGCGAAGATTCTCGGCACCGGTGGTAGACGGTCCTGATCGAGCGCCCAGCCGGGCCATGCTGCACGCCGCAGGTTTTTCGCAGGCAGACTTTGGAAAGCCGCAGGTGGGCGTGGCCTCGACTTGGGGCATGGTTACGCCGTGCAACATGCATCTGGATCGGCTGGCGCGTGAGACGGAAAGGGGGGTGAATGCGGCCGGAGGCAAAGGGGTGGTCTTCAACACGATCACCATCTCGGACGGTATCTCCATGGGGACGGAGGGCATGAAGTATTCCCTCGTCTCGCGGGAGGTCATTGCGGATTCGATTGAGACCGTGGTCGGATGTGAAGGCTTTGACGGTTTCGTGGCCATGGGCGGCTGTGATAAGAACATGCCGGGATGCGTGATCGCGATGGCCCGTCTCGACCGGCCCTCGGTCTTTGTCTATGGCGGAACCATCTTGCCAGGTTGTGCCTCCATCAAGGGGGAGCAAAGGGACCTCGACATTGTTTCGGTCTTTGAAGCAGTGGGCCAGCATGCGGCGGGAGAACTTGATGACGGTGAGTTGCAGACCGTGACCGAGAAGGCGATCCCCGGACCGGGTTCTTGTGGCGGCATGTACACGGCAAACACGATGGCCTCGGCAATCGAGGCGCTTGGACTCAGTCTCCCTAACAGTTCCGCCCAAGCGGCTGTTTCTGACCACAAGATGTGTGATTGCTTCGATGCCGGCGCCGCCGTCCTGCACCTTTTGAAGCGTGGGATCAAGCCGAGCGACGTTCTTTGCAAGGAGGCCTTCGAAAACGCCATCGTCATGGTGACGGCGCTGGGAGGATCGACCAACGCAGTACTGCATCTCCTCGCCATGGCGCACGCGGCGAACGTGAAGCTATCGATCGACGATTTTACCCGCATCGGGAAGGACGTGCCGGTTCTCGCGGATCTGAAGCCCAGCGGCCGCTTCGTCATGGCGGAACTGGTGGAAATTGGCGGCACTCTGCCCTTGATGAAGACGCTCTACAACGAGGGCTATCTCTACGGGGATCTCATGACCGTGACCGGCAAAACGGTGGCGCAGAACCTTGCGAAGGTGAAGAAGGGATACCCGCGGGGGCAAGAGATCATCCGGCCGCTGAGCGATCCGATCAAGAAGGACGGGCACCTTGTCATTCTTTACGGAAACCTTGCTCCCGGGGGGGCGGTGGCGAAGATCAGTGGAAAGGAAGGGGAGAAGTTCGTGGGGAAGGCGAAGGTATTCGATTCCGAGGAAGCCGCGATGAAGGCGATCCTTGGAGGCAAAATCAAGAAGGGGGATGTCATCGTCATTCGACGGGAAGGCCCCGTGGGCGGGCCGGGAATGCGCGAGATGCTGGGGCCGACATCGGCCGTGATGGGACGCGGTCTCGGCAAGGATGTGGCACTGATCACCGACGGGCGGTTCTCCGGCGGCAGCCACGGATTCGTGGTCGGTCACATCACACCTGAAGCGCATGTGGGCGGTCCCATTGCGGTGGTGAAAAATGGCGACAGGATCACGATCGACGCGAAGAACCAGAAGATCACCCTCGGTGTATCGAAGAAGGAGATTGAAACCCGGCTTAAATCATGGAAGCCGCCCAAGCCGAGATACAAGCGCGGTGTCCTCGCAAAGTATGCGGCCCAGGTAAGCTCCGCTTCGGAAGGCGCCGTGACGGACAAATAATGGTCTACAAGATCTCGTCCACGAACTGGGCGGCCTTGAACGAGTGGAAGTCTTCCGCAGTTTCGCCCGTCCCGATGAAACGGGTCGGGATCCCGAGTTCGTGCTGGATGGAGATGACGCAACCGCCTTTGCCGGAGCCGTCGAGCTTTGTGACGATGAGGCCGGTGAGATCCATGATCTTATTGAACTCCTGTGCCTGATTCAGAGCGTTGGATCCGGTCGTGGCATCGACGACCAGCCAGCGCTCGCTGGGCGCATCCGGATCCTTCTTGGCCAGAACGCGTTCCACCTTTTTTAATTCCTCCATGAGGTTGTGACGGGTATGCAGGCGTCCCGCGGTGTCACAAATGAGGAACTTGCTCCCGTTTTTGACTGCGGCGTCGTAGGCATTGAAGCAAACGGAGGACGGATCCGCCTTGTATTGCCCCTTCACCAGAGGGATGCTCAAGCGGTCGGACCAAACCTCCAGCTGTTCGATGGCTGCGGCCCGGAAAGTGTCGGCGGCCGCGAGGGTTACGCCAAGCTCACGCGACTGGAAGTAGTGCGCCAGTTTCGCCGTTGAAGTGGTCTTGCCCACGCCGTTGACGCCCACAACGAGGATCACGGTTGGTTTGTCCTCGAAGATCTCGAGGGAAGGCTGTTCTTCCGGCAGGATATCGAGGATTTCCCTCCGGCATGTTTCAATCACGTCATCGGCCTTCAGTTTTCGGCCCTTTTCCTGCAGTTGGTCGAGAATCTGCATCGTGAGCTTCACCCCAAGATCACTGCTGATGAGGGTATGTTCGAGTTCATCCCAGTCGAACTGCTCACGCTTGAAGACGTTGATGACTTTTTTAAAGAAGCTCACGGGCGCTCAGTCCAAATCATGCTTTGGCGATCCTGTCCAGCACGCCGTTCACAAAACGTGCGGAATCTTCCGTACTCAGGCGCCGGGCGACCTCGATGGCCTCGTCGATGGCGACGGGAGGCGGCACGTCTTTGTCATACTCCATTTCGAAGACGGCGACCCGGAGAATGTTCCGGTCGACGACGGCAAGACGATCGAATTCGAAGTTCTCCAGCGCATCGGAGATCGTCTTGTCGATCATCGGCTGCCGGTCGAGAAAGCCCTCGATGCGGGAAACAGCGAAGTCCCGGGCCTCCTCTTTGGCCCGCCGGAACTCGAAGAACGCCGGGAATTGCTCGGTGGTCAGTTCCGGGTCAAGATCGCGGTTGAAAAGAAACTGGACGGCGGCTTCTCGACCCTCGCGTCGGCTACCCATTGACGACCGATGGTTTTCCTTCCGGGTGCATGCTGTGCAGCTTGTAGAAGAGTTCCGCCATGTTCACCGCCGCGCGGGCGGCTTCGATTCCCCGGTTGTATTCAGGGTTCAGGCATCGGACGTCCGCCTGCGCCTCGGTGTCGCAGAGGAGGACTTCGTGGATGACGGGAATCTTTGAAGCAACGGCGATATCCTGAAGGCTCTGGGCGACGGACGTGCCAACGAGGTCGCCGTGGGCAGTTTCACCACGAATGACAACACCGAGCGCAATGACGACATCAACAGCGCCGTGGTCGACGACATACTTCACGCAAACGGGAATCTCGAAGGCGCCGGGAACGCGGTAGAGCGGGACAGCGGCACTGGGGTAAATGCGAATCAACTCCTCGTTGCAGGCGTCGACGAGGCCATTGACGTAATTGCTGTTGTAGAGGCTGGCGACGATGGCGATGGTCCGTTTCGGTCCAATGGAGCGCGGGCGCCGTGGGAGGGTTGCAACCGACATTCCGGAAAAGTGCCAGCGATTGCCGGGAAATCAAGGGGGCGGCTTCTATAACATGTGCCCCATTTTCTCTTTTTTCGTCTCGAGATAGCGCTCGTTGTGGGGATTCGATGCGAGTTGGATCGGGACCTGCTCGGTGATTTTCAACCGGTGCCCTTCGAGGCCAACGACCTTTTTCGGATTGTTGGTCATCAGGCGAATCTTCCGCACCCCAAGATCGTAGAGAATCTGCGCTCCGAGTCCGTAATCGCGGAGGTCGGCGGGAAAGCCCAGTTTCTCGTTGGCTTCGACGGTGTCGAATCCTTGCTCCTGGAGTTTGTAGGCGTGAATCTTTGCGCCAAGACCGATGCCGCGCCCCTCCTGGCGCATGTAGAGGAGTATTCCGGACTTTTCGTGCTGGATGCGCTCAAGTGCAGTATGAAGCTGCCCCCCGCAATCACAGCGGCGGCTGCCGAAGACATCGCCAGTAAGGCACTCGCTGTGGACGCGGACCAAGGTAGGTTTGTCAGGGTCAATGGCCCCCAGGACGAGGGCGAGATGGTTTTCGCCGTCGAGAAGCGATCGGTAGAGGTGGAGGTCGAATTCACCGAAGTCGGTCGGCATCTTGATGACTTCCTCCTTCTCGACGAGTTGTTCCCGGTTGCGCCGGTACTGGATCAACGCCTCGATGGTGCAGATCTTGAGATCATGCTCGGCCGCAAAGGCGACAAGGTCGGGCATCCGCGCCATCGTGCCGTCCTCGTTCATGATTTCACAGATCACTCCCGCCGGTTCGAGCCCGGCCATGCGTGCGAGATCGACCGCTGCTTCGGTATGGCCAGCGCGCCGGAGGACACCACCCGGCTTGGCGACGATGGGATCGACATGACCGGGGCGGACGAGATCGTCGCCGGTGGCACGTGGGTCAGCGAGGACTGAAATCGTCTTTGCCCGATCAAAAGTGCTGATGCCGGTCGTGATGCCGTCAGTCGCGTCGACGGTGACCGTGTAATCCGTCTTGAAGGAATCGGCATTGCGGCTGACCATCGGCGGCAATTCAAGACGGAGCGCAGCATCCCGCGTGATCGGGACACAGATGCGGCCCCGGCCGAACTTTGTCATGAAGTTGATCGTCTCCGGGGTGGCCAGTTCTGCGGCAGCGATGAGGTCACCCTCGTTCTCGCGGGCTTCATCGTCGGTAACAATGACCATTTTGCCTCTCCGCAAATCGGCAATGATCTCCTCGATGGAATTCGTCGGTGCCATGATTTCGTTTCAACGTTACGTTCGCCCCTTGAGGCTGGGACCGCAAGGGGTTGAACCCGCATCCCGTGGCCGGAAATTGCTTGCAGGTGCGGCTCCTTGCTGTTCCTGTCGGGAAAATCTCCCCATTTCATGAAGAAACTGATCAATGACCCCCTTAAAGTTGCGGACGAATTGCTGGAGGGGCTTGTCGAGGCCTACGACGGACAGTGTGAAAAGGTGGGAATCCGATCCATCGTCAAGAAGGAGATTCCCGAGAACAAGGTCGCTCTGCTAGTTGGAGGCGGAGCCGGGCATGAGCCGATCTACCATGGCCTCGTCGGGACCAACCTCGCTGACGGTGCCGCCTGCGGCGACATTTTTGCCGCGCCCCCGCCGGACATCGTGATGGAGGCGACCCAGGCTGTGAACCGTGGAAACGGGGTTCTCTACCTTTACGGGAATTATTCCGGAGATGTTATGAACTTCGACATGGGTGCGGAGATGGCCGAGATGGAGGACGTCGAGGTGAGAACCGTCCTGATCTGGGACGACTGCGCTTCGGCGCCACCCACCGAAAAGGAGAAGCGTCGCGGCATCGCCGGACTTGTTCCCATCGTGAAGCTGGTGGGCGCAGCTTCGCAGAGCGCAGAGTCCCTGGAGGCGTTGGAGGCCTTTGCCAAGAAGGCGGTCCTGCACACCCGTTCGGTAGGGGTTTCCATGTCGCCGGGTTCCATTCCGGCCACCGGGAAGCCAACGTTTGAAATCGACGAGGACAAGATCGGTCTGGGCATGGGGATTCACGGCGAGCCCGGGGTTGGAGAGATTCCGATGACGACCGCCGACGAACTGACGCCGATGATGCTCGACCTCATTTTCAAGGATTTCAGGGAAGATCAGGAAATCGAGGATTTGAAGGACGGGGATGAGATCATTCTGCTCGTGAACAGCCTGGGATCGACGACGCAAATGGAGTGTCTGATTGCCCTTCGCAAAGCCAAGAAGGTTCTGCAGGAGAAGGGGCTCAAGGTCCACCAGACGAT
>JBCDLR010000122.1:0-10431 GCA_038745205.1 Verrucomicrobiota bacterium | reverse complement strand
GGCGTCGCTCATGGCCGTGGAATTACATGCAGGAGGGGTGGATTTCAAGAGATGGCCGGGCGACAGGGGAGACTTCCGGCTTGAGTGGTGGAATTCCCGAGTAGTTTGGGCAGCCAGACCAACTCCTCTCCGCCATCAGCCACGATTCCCCGCAAAAAACCGTTGCCTCCTACTGCACGACCTTCCTCAAGCCGGAAATGCTCCACATTTACCGGCAGGTGACCGGCTTGCAGCGTTTCAGGACGTTTGTCATCACGCGGGAGCGAAAGTGTGAGGACCGGTATCCATTTGATGACGTCGAGTCGCAACCGAAGGTCCGGAGCAACTTTGTCCGGCGCTTTTGGCTCAAGCATATCAAGAAGGCGCCGCCGATCGTTTACCGCGGTGAGTATGGGGTCATCGAGAAGATTCTTTCGCGTCGAAAGGCAGACCTCCTCCATGTTTATTTTGGGCATACGGGAGTGCATTTGCTGCCATTCATACGGCAATGGCCCGGTCCCACGATCGTGTCCTTCCATGGCATGGACGTGCAAACACGTCGTCACCAGGAGGGGTATGAGGAAAAATTGCGCGCACTCCTGAAATCCGTGCCTCTTGTTCTCGCCCGGTCTCATTCCCTGAAGGACCGCCTGCTGGAACTGGGTTGTGATGAAGGGAAGTTCCGTCTCAACAGGACCGGAATCCCGCTGGAAAATTTTCCTTTCAAGGAAAGAAGCTCTCCTGTCGACGGAGCGTGGAGTTTCGTACAGGCCTGCCGGTTGATTGAGAAGAAGGGGCTGGACGTGGCCCTGAAGGCCTTCGCGGAGTTTGCGAGGGATCATCCGAACGCGAGGTTTGCAATCGCCGGTGAGGGTCCCCTCGCCGAATCGATGAAGAACCTGGCGGCAGAGTTGGGGATCGCCGAGAAGGTGCGATTCGCCGGTTTTCTTTCCGAAGGAGAGCTTCGATCCCTCTACGAGAGCGCTCACGCTTTCGTGCATCCCAGTCAACTCACTGCAGACCAGAACCAGGAGGGCGTCCCGAACAGCATGCTGGAGGCCATGGCGACGGGTTTGCCGGTCCTTGCCACGCAACACGGGGGGATTCCGGAGGCCGTCGAAGACGGGGTGACTGGTTTGTTAGGGCCGGAGCGTGACGTGGAAGCCTTGCTCAGGGGAATGCGGGAACTGGCGGGCAACGAAGAACGTTGGAAATCGATGGGGCGTGCGGCCAGCGCGAGCGTGCGGGAGAATTTCGAGCAGTCGGCTCAGATTGAGAAACTGGAAATGGCCTATGAGGAAGCGATCTCGCTGGGGCGTTGACGGAAGTTGGGCATTGACGGCGAGGGGTGTCGGCGCATGGATGCGGGATGAGTGAATCGATTTGCCGCTGGGGGATCATGGGATCCGCTGGAATCGCCCGAAAGAACTGGGAAGCGATGGCCAATGCCTCGAATGCAACGCTCGTCGCGGTGGCGAGTCGCCACGAGGAACGCGCAGCGGAATGGATTGACTCGAATCAGGCGGAGGTGGCATTTGTCCCGGTCCCCGATGCCGTCGGAGGCTACGAAAACCTTCTCGCGCGGAAGGATGTCGATGCGGTCTACGTTCCCTTGCCGACAGGGTTGAGGAAGGAGTGGGTGTTGAAGGCCGCGGAGGCGGGGAAGCACGTGTTGTGTGAGAAGCCGTGCGGGATGAGTGTCGCTGATCTGCGGGAAATGACTGATGCCTGCGAGCGGGCGGGCGTGCAATTCATGGACGGAGTCATGTTCATGCACAGCGAGCGTTTGCAAAAGATGCGGGAGACGCTCGACGATGGAAGAAGCGTTGGAACGCTCAAGCGGATCGCCACCCAGTTTTCGTTCCTTGGCGACGACGATTTTCTCGGTGAGAACATCCGGACGCACAGCGCACTCGAGCCCTTTGGTGCGCTGGGCGATCTGGGGTGGTACAACATCCGGATAGCTCTCTGGGCAAAAGACTACGAATTGCCGGAGATGGTGACGGGGCGGATTCATACTGCGAGCGGACAAGCGGACAGCCCTGACAGCGTTCCCACCGAGTTTTCCGGGGAGATGATTTGGAGCGGTGGCGTCTCGGCGAGTTTTTACTGCTCTTTCCTCACAGAACACCAGCAATGGATTCACCTGAGCGGAACGAGGGGTTCCCTTATTGTCCGTGACTTTGTCCTCCCCTACGCGGGGGAAAGACCATCCTTTGCCACGTCTCGCGCCGAATTTGACCAGAGTGGGTGCCGTTTCGAGATGAGGCACTCCGGTCAACAGTTTGGGGTGAAGGAAGCGCCCAACAACGCGCCGGACGCGCAGGAGACGAAGCTCTTCGCGGAGTTTTCGCGCCTCGTGCAAGGAGGAAGGCCCAATCCATTCTGGCCGGAGGTGGCATTGAAAACGCAGATCGTCTTGGAAAACTGCCTCTCTTCCGCGAGGGATGGAGGTGCGGAAGTGAGGATTCCGGTTTAGTTTTGCCCGATGGCGGAACCGGATGTGCCCCGAGACACAGGAATTCCTGACGATCGTCCACTCGTCGTCAGCCTTTGCGGCACGTACCTCAAGAAGGAGATGCAGAGCATCTACCGCCAGATCACCGGACTGAGGAAATACAGGACCGCCGTGTTCGCGGAGAAAGTCTCCAATCAGGAGCTTTTTCCCTTCGAGCCCGTGATCGAGATGGACCGGCGGGACCGTCCGCGGCCACGAGGTAACTTCATCCTGCGGTTCTGGTACAAGCACATGGTCAAGCAATGGCCGCCGCCGCGCCCGATTGTGAAGGAAGTCGTGGGGTTTCATCCTTACAACTTGCTCGAGCTCCTTCAGCATCACCGGCCGGATGTGGTTCACGTCTACTACGGGCACAAGGCGGTGAAGCACATCTGGATGCTCATGGAATCGGGCATCCCGTTCGTCATCTCCTTTCACGGCGTCGATGTGGTGAAATTCATCGAAGAGAAATTCTACCTCGAAAAACTGCGGATCGCATTCAACGAGGCCGAGGTCGTCATGGCGAGAAGCCAGTCACTGCTCGATCGATTGAAGGATCTCGGCTGTCCGGAGGAGAAGTTGCGCATGAACCGGACGCCGATTCCCATGGAAGACATCGTTCCTTTCGAACGGAAGCCGCCGCCGGACGGACAATGGCGTCTGATTCAGGCCTGCCGCCTTATTCCCAAGAAGGGAATTTTCACGGTCCTCGGCGCCTTGCCGAAAGTGTTGCGGAAGTATCCCAGCATGAAATACCTCCTTGCGGGAATCGGGCCGAGTCGCGAGGAAATCGCCGAGGCAGTGCGCGTGAGAGGGCTCAGTGAGAATGTGGAGATGTTAGGCTGGCTCGACCAGGAGAAGTTGCGCAAGCGTTACGAGGAGAGTCATATCTTTCTCCATCCAAGCCAGTTGACGCAGGATCAGGACCAGGAAGGAGTGCCGAACTCGATGCTGGAGGCGATGGCGGGAGGGCTGCCGGTCGTAGCTACTTACCATGGGGGAATCCCCGAAGCGGTGACGAACGAGGGAGACGGATTGCTCGTGCCGGAGCGGAGCCCCGAAGAATTGGGGGATGCGATTTTGCGGATGATGGAGGAGCCGGGGTTACTGGAAGCGTGTTCGCGGAAGGCGGCGATTTCCTCGCGGGCGAATTTCGGTTTTGACGCACAGATCGGGAATCTTGAGGGACTCTACGATGAAGCGGTCGAGCTGTTCCGGCAGGCAAAGAGAAGGGAGGGCGAGGAAGCCGGGGAAGCGAAGGTGCGGCGTTCCAAGGCGAAACTGCTTGAGCGGGTGCGGGGGAGCTGATCAGGGGAATTCGAAGAGCGTCAGCCAGATGACGCCACCGACGGCGACGACGGATCCAAGGATGGAAAGGCGTGTCGGGCGGTCTCCCTCGAGGATGGCCGAGATGGGAATGAGGAGAATGGGGCTCGTGGCGACAATGGCGAGCACGACGGCGCTTGGCTGGAGTTGAAGCGCCTGCTGAAAACAACTGACACCGATGACCGGGCCGAAAAGGGCGGCTCCGAGGAGATATCTCCGCCAGCCTGGAGCCGGGGCGTTGCTGGTCATCGAGTTTCTTCTTCCGGCCAGTCTTGAAGCGATCAAGGCAAACAGAAGACCGGCGAATACTCTTTGGCACGCCTCACTGATGCCGGTCATCTCATGCTGAAGAGTCTCGGCGGCGTCGTGGGCAATGCGGCTGATACTGCTCCCGAACCCTTGTCCCATGCCGGCAACCACGGCGGCGAAGAGGCCGATTCCATAGGAGCCGATTCGTGCCATTCCCGAGGTGCGTGCGGCAAGCAGGGCGAGGGTGAGGCCGGCGAGAATCGTGGTGATGGGGAGCCACTTGCCCGGAGCGATGATGTCTCCAAGCCACAGCCAGTCTCCCATCGCGCCGAGAATCGTGGCGAGACTGAAGTTGACGAGAATGGTCAGCCGCGCGCCAATCCGGGTAAGGGCGAGGTAAAGCGCCACGTCGCCGATGCCAAAACCGACGAGGCCACTTAGAAAAAGCCATGCAAAGGTCGTCGGGTGCAAACTGCCGGGGTCGAAGGCAGCAGTGAGAGCCGCGAGGACGAGGAAGGCCAGCGCGAGCCGGATATAGTTCGCCCTCAGGCTGCCCAGTGCGTCTCCAAGTTTTCGCCCGGAAACGGCGGACAGGGCGAAGAGGAACGCGGTAAGAATGGCGAAGGTCACGCGCCAGCAAACTTCCGTTGGAGGAGCTTGGCAAGGAGTCCGCATTTTGCTTGCGTCGGGAACCTTCAGTTGCCAGCATCGGAGATGGTTGAAAACAGAACCCTGATTGCGGTGGCCGGGATGGGTTTCCTCCTGGGAAGTCTGACGAGTGGAGGCGCGGAGCTAGCGGAGGCGGAATGGTCGAAGGGCGCCAAACTCGCCACGCAGTTCCTCGATTTCGGCGGGCCTGTCTACGGGTATGTCGACTTGGACGGCGTGCTGGAGGAGGCGCTTGCCAACGCAGAAGGGTTTGTCCGCATGATGGATATGGGAGGGGAATTGCCTTCCGAAATGGACCTGCAGGCGATCTTTAATGAGCTGGGCCTGGGCGGGATTGATCTCATGGGATTGAGCTCGATCCCAAAGGGTGATCGGTACCTCAACAAGTCGATCGTGCATCTCGGGCAGGAGCGCCGGGGAATTTTTTCCATTCCCGGTGGAGCGCCGGCGGAGTTTTCGGTTCTCGATCTTGCCCCCAAGGGCGTCGATTTCTTTTATGAGCGCGAGTTCGTCCTGTCATCCTTCTTTGGTGCTCTGCGAAACGCGCTTGAGAACTTCGACGAAGGTGTCGTGGCGGACTACGAGGAAGCCTTGAGTCAGCCTCTACCCATCGGCATGACGGTCAAGGAACTGACGGGCAAGATGGACGGTAAGATGCTCTTTTTTGGGCGGTTTCATTCGGACGAACGACTCCAGTACCCGATGGACCCGCGGATCGAGTTTCCCCTCTTCGAGGTTGTCGTCCTGATCGAAGGGCTGGACTGGATTTTTGACGCAATCGTCAGCATGGCGCCGCCTCAGATGCAGCAGATTGTCCAGGGCGATCGCGGTTCGAGGGTATTGCAATTGCCACCGATTGGTCCGGCCGCCTACGAAAAGATCCAGCCGACGCTGATTGAGGATGCCGAGAATGGCCGCGTCGTCTTCACGACCTCGATGGAATACTGGAATGAGGCGCTCGGTGAGGGCGAAAAGGCGAGGGATGGTGAAGAGCTGAACCTGGCCGTTCAGGATCTTCCCAAGAAGGGCAACGGCTTTTATTACATCTCAGGGCAGGCCAGCGCCGAGTGGGCAAACGTGGTCAAGAGTGTTCTCGAGGCACTGGATGAGGACGGCCAAGTGCAGGCCGGTATGTTTGAATTCATCGAGGGCATACTCAACGCGGGGGGGAGCTACGAGGCTGGGGTGCAGGTCAACCTCGAAGAGGGTTTCTATGTCGTGATCGACGGGGATTTTTCCCATCGGACCGCGATTTTGCTTGGCCCGATATCCGCGATCGCGACGCTGGCGACGGCGTCATTCCCGGCTATGAACCGAGTTTTGAGGGAGGCGAGGGAGGCCGAGGCGGCCGGGATCGAAAGCGCAGAGTAAGGTTCCCGGGCAGAGACTCGAGGGCGTCAATGGTTGGAATGAACGATCTCGTTCACGACATGTCCGGCCATGGCGAAGCCGAAGGTTCCGGTGACATAAGCGGCGGTGCCGAAACCGCTATCACAGTTGAGGGTCAGGTCAGCGTTCTCGTCCCCCCGGGACGCGCATACCCCGCCTTCGGCGGTGGGATAGACGGGGCGTTCTGTGGAGAATACGGCGGGAACCTGGAGCTTGTTCTTGCCGCGAGGGAAGCCGTGCTTCTGGCGGAGACGTTTGCGGAGTTGGGCGAGGAGAGAGTCGTTGCTCACGTCGCGAAGGTCGGCGATTTCGATGGCACTGGGATCCCGCAGTCCACCGGCTCCACCCGCGGTGATGACGGGAATGTCGCGGTCACGGCAACCCGCGATGAGGATGGCTTTCAGTTTCGCGTTGTCGAAAGCGTCAAGAATGTAGCTGAACGGGCGCGCAAGAATTTCGTCCGCGTTTGAAGCAGTGAAGAAGGTGTGTTCGGCGACGACCTTGCAAGTCGGATTGATGAGGGCGAGGCGCTCTGCAAGGACGTCGATCTTCGGGCGTCCAATCTGACCGTCGAGGGCGGGCAGTTGCCTGTTGACGTTGGTGATGCAGACGTCGTCGAGGTCGATCATGGTGATGGCGCCGATGCCGGAGCGGGCGAGAGCCTCCACGGCCCATGATCCCACGCCTCCCACGCCGATGACGCAAACGTGACTCATTTGCAGCCGCTCGAGGCCGTTTTCCGAGAGAAGGCGACCTAGGCCGCCGAAGCGCTGCTGAAAATCATTCATCGTGAATTGGTTAAGGAATTTTTCCGTCGACCGGAAAAAACTCCAGAACGCATGCATAGCCGGAAAAATCGTTCGTTAAAGGTCTGATAAGTCTGCTGAGGTGCCCAACTCATCGGATTTATCGGTGCAGGCAGGAGGAGATTGCCGGCTCCACAAAACCGTGCAAACCGAGGCGCCCCGTGATGCCCTCTCTGATCGGGGCGCCTCCCATCTTCCAAATCAGCCGGTAAAGAAGAGCCCGGCCATGGTTGCGGAGAGCATGCTGGCGAGCGTCCCTCCCATAAGAGCTCGCATGGCGAGTCGGGCAAGGTCTGGAGAACGTTCCGGAGCGAGTTTTCCGATGCCGCCGAGCTGGATCCCGATGGAGGCGAAATTTGCAAATCCGCAAAGGGCAAAAGTGGTGATCATGGTGGCTTTTGGTCCGAGTTCACCGGCGGCACTCACGGTAGCGAATTCCTGGTAGGCGACAAATTCATTCGTGATGAGCTTGATGCCCATGAGGGCGCCGACATCGACCGAATCCGCGAACTCGACACCCATCATCCAGGCCACGGGTGCGAAGAGGAGCCCGCAAAGCCCCTGCAGGGTCAATCCCTCATACCCGGTCGCGGAGTTCATGGCGGTGTTGAGGTCGCCGCCGAGCCACGGCGCTTTTCCGACGAAGCCGAGGAGCGCCATGTTGATGAGCTCGATGAGGGAGGTGAAGACGATGAGCATGGCCCCGACATTGAGGGCCAACTTCAATCCATCTGAAGTTCCCGTCGCGGTGGCGTCGAGAATGTTGATCCCGAACTGGTTCTTTTCGAGTTCCGCGCGGGAAGTGATCTTTTCAGTCTCGGGGACGAGTATCTTCGCGAAGATAAGCGCGGCCGGAGCATTGAGAAGGGAAGCGGTGAGGAGAAACCTGGCAAACTGTGCTTTGGACTCTTCGTCGCCGCCGCCGAGGATGCCGACGTAGGCCGCCATCACCCCGCCTGCGATCGTTGCCATGCCGCCCGTCATCAAAGCCATTAGCTCGGACTTTGACATTTTTGGGATGAACGGTTTCACGAGAAGCGGCGCTTCCGTTTGGCCAATGAAGACGTTGGCGGCGGTGGCGAAGCTCTCGGCGCCGGAGAGCTTCATGGTTCCGCGCATGATCCAAGCAAGAACGGAGACGATCTTTTGCAGGATGCCGAGGTAGTAAAGGACGGAGGAAAGGGCTGAGAAAAAGATGATCGTGGGCAGGATCTGAAAGGCGAGGATGACCCCGGAGGTGGGGCCCCCGAAAGCGGTTCGTGCGGAATCCGCGGAACCGAGGGGGCCAAAGACGAGGGACGCCCCCTTTTCCGTGACGGCGAGAATGGCCACGAACCAGTTGGCAAGCGTGCTGAAGACGTATTCGGCGGCTTCAAGTTTCAGAAAGAGTAGAAGGGCAATCTGCAGTCCGAGCCCGGCGAAAACGATGCGTAGGGGAAAAGTCTTGCGGTTGCTGCTCGCAAGATAGGCAACGGCAAGGAAGAAGGATATGCCGAGGAGGCCACGCAGGATATGGACGACGAATTCCACGACGTTCTTTTAATCGCCCGAGGGGAAAGCGCGAGCTTTTTCCGTCCTCTCAGACGTAGTCGGCCATTTCGTATGTGTTCGGATCACGAACTGGTCGGCGCATTTTGGCCAGTGCTCGCAGTCGTCGTCGACGGTCGGAGGGAGCATCGCCATCCTCGTCGCCCCAGAGGCTGTCGTCGTCCAGAGCGTCGCCGTATTCCTCTTCCAGCGCGTCGGGATCCTCGCCGGCTTCCATGCGTCCGATCATTTCCTCAACCACGTCGGGAACTCTTTGTCCTGACATGCCCATCATCTTCCGCATTACCTTTCCGAGTTGACGGGGATCCGGGTTGTTTTCATCGATGCCTGCCATCGCTCTTTCCATTTCCTCCATCGTTTCCTCAAAGTGTGGATCGTCGAAATCCTCGTCAGTGCCGGAAGCGGGTTCCTTGGCGCGTCCTACGAAAGCGAATCGGGACGGAACCTTCTCCATCTTGTGATTCCCGTCCGGGCATCGTGGAGTCTTCCCGCTCATGGAAAGGGAGCGGGCGTAGAACGTGTAGATCTTGTTGGTCTCTGGCGAGTAGAATTCGTAGATTGGCATTGGCAATGGAAGGAAAACGAGCGGGGCCGGGGATTCAAGGGAAGAGGCAGGTGCGTTGTCGTCCCCGGAGATACTTCGAGGGTTCCAAGAACGAAGAAGTGGTCGTGCCGAAACGGAGCCAGGGAATGCTGACTTCCGGTGATGGCGGCGGGATCTACCCGGCCGTGCAGGGATGGCATCCGTTGAAGTCGGGCGGCTTCTCTGCTATAGGCCTCCCGTTGCCCATGTCCACAAACAAGAAAATCGCCGTTGTCATCCCGTCCTACAAGGCGGCGGACACCCTGTCGGATGTCATTGATTCTCTTCCGGACGAACTTCCTGAATTTGGTGTGGCGATCATCGTGCACGATTGCAGCCCTGACCGGACCGGCGAAGTTGCGGACGATCTGGCACGGCGGCACGAACACGTGGAGGTTGTGCACCACACCCGGAACCGCGGCTACGGAGGGGCTTTGAAGTCGGGGTTGCGGCGGGGGTATGAACTGGGTTGCGACATTTTCCCGATCGTGCATTCGGACGGCCAGTACGCGCCGGGACTGGCTCTGGAGCTCTGTGAACCGATTGCCCGGGGGGAAGCGGAAATTGTCCAAGGCTCCCGCATGAAGGGCGGTGGAGCTCGGGAAGGGGGAATGCCGCTCACCCGTTACCTGCCAAACAAGATCCTCACGACGATGGAAAACCTCACCTTTGGAACCGACATGGCGGAGTTTCATTCCGGCTACATGGTGTTTTCCCGGCATTTGCTGGAGTCAGTACCTTATCAGGACCTCCAGAATAACTACAATTTCGACGCCGAAATGATCATCATGGCCCACCTCTGTGGCTATGATTGCGTTGAAGTTCCCATCCCCACCCGTTACGACGACGAGACCTCCAGTCTGAATCCCATTCCATACGGTTTGAACGTGTTACGCATGATGTGGCGCTACACGGTCGGGCATTATTTGGAAATGCTGGACAATCACACCGCGAAGAATTCTGTCTGAACCGAAATGATTGACGAACCCGGGGGAATTGGGCACAATGTTCGTGTATGAAAGCGGGCTTTTTCCTGTTGGGTATGGCGATTCTCGCCTTCCCGATCCATGCTGGCGAAGGGCTGCGAAAAGAACAGAGCAAGATAAAAGGATTGCTGATTGTCACCCTTCCTAATGATGATTATGCGGGCACGGCATCGCAAATGAACTGTACGGCAACGGCAGCAGATGAGGATCGGGAAGTGCAAGTGACGATGAACCAGAAGGTTGGGGAGTCGATGGGCAAGGCGCTCAATGAAGTTCAGAAGTATCTCAAGCTTCGCCACAGCAACTGGCCGCGGGGTTACGACATCGAAATCGCGTTCGGAGACAAGTATGTGCCGAAGGACGGTCCGTCGGCCGCCGTAGCTTCCGCGCTGCTCATCG
>JBCDLR010000121.1:0-10551 GCA_038745205.1 Verrucomicrobiota bacterium | reverse complement strand
TTGGGGCCTTCCGGTGCCTCTCATGGTGGTCGGCGCCATGTTTTCCAAGGGGCCGGGCGTGCTCCACGCGGTCATGATGCTGGGAGCGGTTGCGGCCGCGTTGATCACGAAGGAGCATTGGAGATCCGTGCGACGGCATTGGAAGCCTTGGTTGGGGGTTCTTGCCCTCTTGATCCTCGGTGGCGTTCTCTTTTCCCATGAACTGGCATGGGCCGTGGGTAGACTCTCCAAGAGATGGGAAGGAAATCTCCTGATGTGGCACGCCGTCACGATGTGTCGCGTTTTCTGGCAGTTTGTCGTCTTGTTCTTCAATCCCGCCGATCTCTCCGCCGATCATCTCATTGGGGAGACAAAATCGTGGAAGGATGTCGCAGCGGTATGGTCGGTGGTGGGCGTGGCCCTCTGGACCCTGTTTTCGGTCTGCTTGTTTTTCGGGCGCAAACCCCGGCCGCTGGGAGCGTGTCTCTTGCTGACGGTGGGCGCGATCCTGCTTCGATTCCTCTACTACATCAATGAGTTCATGCCGGAATACCGGATCTATCCCGGCTTGCCATGGATGAGTCTGGCGGTAGCGGCATTGGGGTGGATGCTGTGGAGCGCACTCCGTTTCGGCGTCAGGCCCGCTGGACTCGTCGCGGCCTTGGTCCTGGTTTCCTGTCTTTTCTCGGCGCAACGTTCGTTCCTCTGGCACGACCTCGACCGCTTGATGGCCGATGTGCTGGAGCAGTACCCCGGGCAATCGCGTGCCATGTGGGTCTTGCAGCGACGAGACATCGACGAAAGGAATTGGGATGCTGTCATCGAGCGTCAGCGCTCGGAATGGCCAGCGGTGGTGGAAGCGTTCAGGAAAGAGTATCTTGCATGGAAAGGCGTTCGGTTCTACAGCACGGGGCACTTTGCGCTGGCCGATGTCGCCATGCACGGCATGTATGCGCGGGCGCTTTCCGGAAAGTATGGACCCGCCATCGGCTCGGCCGAGATCGACCGGCTGGAGGTGAAGATGAAGAAACTCGAGATTGAACAGGATCTACACTGGAGCCTGTTTCGGCATGCGAAGGCACTGATTCTGGAAGATGCGGGTCGTTTCGACGAGGCGCTGGCTATTCTTGAGGAGGAGTCGAAGGGCACCAATTTCCATGGAGACTACCTGCGGGTGAAGTCGAAGGTCGAAGCGGCGAACGGAGCGAAAGGGGGTTGATTCTCCCGCCTCCACGCGGCATCGCTATGCGTAGTTTGTTTGCCATGCTTTCCGTTATTTCACCGGCCAAGACCCTTGATTTTTGCGACCAGGAGCTCACTTCGAAAGCGACGCAGCCGGAGTTTCTCGATGATTCCAATGAGTTGGTCGACACGCTTTCCGGGATGACACGCGCGCGATTGAAGAAACTGATGAGCATCAGCGACAAGCTTGCCGATTTGAATCACGAGCGCTACCAGGAATGGTCGACACCTTTCAACAGGGGGAATTCCAAGCAGGCCCTGCTGGCCTTCAAGGGAGATGTCTACACCGGGTTCGATTGCGAGGATTGGACCTCCAGGGACTTCGACTTTGCCCAGAAACACCTCCGGATCCTGAGCGGTCTGCACGGTGTCTTGAGGCCACTCGATCTGATCCAGGCTTACCGGCTAGAAATGGGAACGGATCTGAAGACCGCCCGCGGCAAAAATCTCTACGCTTTCTGGGGGACGAAAGTGACCATGGCGCTCGGGGATGCCTTGAAGGAGGCGAAAGCGAAGGCACTCGTTAACCTGGCTTCGAACGAGTACTTTTCCGTGATCAAGCCAGAGTTGCTAGATCAACCGGTGGTCACACCCGTCTTCAAGGATTGGAAAAACGGGCAATTCAAGATTCTGAGTTTCTTTGCCAAAAAGGCGCGGGGGTCGATGGCGAATTTCATCGTGCGGGAGCGCGTCAAGGCGCCGGAAGGGCTGAAGGATTTTGATGTCGATGGCTATTCCTTCGCCGGGGAGGGGAAGCGCGACGGCGAGTTGCTTTTCCACCGGAAGGCGGGTTAAGGAAAGGCATGGCTGATCGCGACTTCCTGGCGGACACGCTCGATAATATCGCCCTCCTGTTGGAGCTGAAGGGTGAGAATCCTTTCAAGACACGGGCTTATCGAACCGGTGCGGAGACGGTGCGCGGGTTTTCCGGCGACATCGTGCAAATGGCGAAGGACGAGAACCTGAAGGGAATCAAGGGGATCGGTGATGCCCTCGCCGCGAAGCTGCACGAACTCGCTTCGTCCGGGAAGCTGGAGTTTTACGAGAAGCTTCGTGGGGAATTTCCCGAAACGATTTTCGAGCTTTTTGAGATCCAGGGACTGGGAGCTAAAAAAATCAAGGCTCTCCACGAACAGTTGGATGTCTCGAGCGTGGAAGAATTGAAGGTCGCCTGCGAAGAGGGAAAGGTGGCGGGTTTGTCAGGATTCGGAAAGAAGACCGAAGGGAAAATCCTCGCCGCCATCGAGTATCGTGAGACGCATGCGAGTCTTTTCCGCATGGAACAGGTGGCGGAGGCGGCGGAACGGACTCTCGAAGCCTTGAGGAGCCATCCGGCGGTCTCGCGTGTCGATGTGGCGGGAAGTTATCGCCGAGGAAAGGAAGTGGTTCACGATTTGGATTTCCTCGTGGCGACGAAGAAGCCCGGTGACGTGATGGAGGATTTCGTCGCCCTCGAGGGTGTCGAGGAGGTGCTGGTCCACGGCGAAACGAAGTCCAGCGTTCGCTTTGAGAATGGGCTGCAGTGCGATCTGCGGGCGGTGAAAAACGAGGAGTATCCCTTTGCTCTGGCCTATTTCACCGGCAGCAAGGAGCACAACGTGGAGATTCGCGGTCGTTGTTTAAAGAAGGGCTTCTCGCTGAACGAATACCGGCTGGAACCGGTGTCCGACGAGTCAGGGCCAGCGCCGACCATCCAGAGTGAGGAAGACCTGTACGGGTTTCTCGGACTGGATTATGTCGAACCGGCCTTGCGCGAGAACAACGGGGAGGTCGAGGCGGCGGATGAGGGGAATTTGCCGAAACTGATCGAGTTGGAGAACCTGCGGGGGACTTTTCACAACCACACGACGGAGAGTGACGGCAAGAACACGCTGCGGGAAATGGCGGAGGGAGCGCAGGAACTGGGTTTGCAGTATTTAGGAATCGCCGATCACAGCAAGAGTTCGTTTCAGGCGAATGGCCTTGATGAAAGCCGGTTGAAGGAACAGGTGAAAGAGGTCGCGGCCCTGAATGAGGAGTTCGGCGACAGCTTCCGGCTCTTTTCGGGCACGGAGTGTGATATCTTGAAGGACGGGTCGCTGGACTTCGACGACGAGATGCTGGCGTCACTCGATTACGTCGTCGCTTCCGTGCACAATGCCTTCACGCTCGGGGAAGGGGAGATGACCAGGCGTATCATCGCGGCGATGGAGAATCCCCATGTGACCATGCTCGGTCATTTGACAGGGCGCCTCTTGCTCAAGCGCGAGCCCTACGCGGTCAATGTTCCCGCGGTCATCGAGGCTGCTGCGGAGACGAAGACAATCATCGAGTTGAACGCGAGTCCGTGGAGACTGGACATGGACTGGCGCTGGTGGAAACTCGCGAAGGAAAAGGGGGTGAAGTGCTCGATTAATCCCGACGCCCACTCCGTGGACGGATTGCAGGCGCTGGCTTTTGGCGTGAAGGTGGCGCGCAAGGGGTGGCTGACGCGCGAAGACGTTGTGAACTGCCTGCCGCTGGGCAGGATTGAAAGTGCACTGGCGGTGAAAGGCTCCTAGGAGAAACGGAAGTTGCCCGTTGATGTGGAGGTGGTAACGATGGGCCATCCCATGAGTTACCCCGTGAGTCTCTTCGTAGCAGCTCTCGTCGCCTACGTGATCGGCGCAACTCCGTTTGGGTTTCTGGCCGGGAAGATAAAGGGAATCGATATCCGTGAGCACGGAAGCGGGAATATTGGGGCGACCAACGTCTTGCGGACTCTCGGCAAGCAATGGGGAATCCCGGTTTTTGTGCTCGATGTTCTCAAGGGAGTCGTTCCTGTCCTGCTGGGCAGGTGGATTTGCGAGGGCGCGATTGAAGGGGGGGCGGACAATGCGGAGACGCTGCGGGCGCTGGCAGCGGCTGTCTCCGGGCTGGCGGCGATTGCCGGTCACAACTTCACGTTCTGGCTTGGCTTCAAGGGGGGCAAAGGCGTGGCGACCTCGGCAGGCGCCCTCCTCGCCGTCATGCCTGTTCCGGTTCTCGTTGGCATCGTCGTCTGGGTGGTAATTTTTTACTCGACGGGCTATGTGGCGGTGGCATCGATCTTTGCCGGATTGTCGCTGCCTTTGTCGGTTTTTCTCGAGGGGATGATGCGGGACGGGGCCATGAATTGGATTTACCTGGCGACGGCCCTCCTGGTGGCTGTCATGGGCGTCCTGCGGCACGAGTCCAATATCCGCCGACTGCGCGAAGGAACGGAGCACTCTTTCAAACGACGAAAAAGCCGATTCAACGAAACGCATGAAGATTGAGAATGTCACGGTTTTGGGCTCCGGATGCTGGGGCACGGCCCTCGGTTTCGCGCTCGCGAATGCCGGAAAGAGGGTGGCGATGTGGGGTCGCGAAGACGATGTCGCCGAGGAGATCAATACACGATCAACCAATTCCCATTTTCTCCCCGGCGTGACCTTGCCGTCCGGAATCACGGCGACCACAGATCTCAAGGAGGCAACGGAATCGGCGGAATTGATCCTTTTCGTGCTTCCTTCCAGGGCCACGCGCCCGGTCGCGGAAGCATTGGCAGGTGTGGGAGTGGGGGAAAAGGCCGTTTTCCTCTCGTGCAGCAAGGGGATTGAATCCGGCACCGGCCTGAGAATGAGTGAGATTATCCAGGATTTGTTTCCGGAGCGCGCCATCGCCGCCCTTTCCGGTCCCAATCATGCCGAGGAAATCGCAAAGCGTCTCCCCTCGGCGGCGGTGATTGCCTGCGGGGATGTCGATGTGGCCCAAACCCTGCAGGCAGCCTTTTCGCTGCCTTGGTTCCGGATTTACACGAGTGACGACATAGTGGGTGTGGAAGTCGGTGGGGCGGTGAAGAACGTGTATGCGATTGCTGCAGGGATCTCCGAGGGGCTGGGGCTCGGTGACAATGCGAAAGCGGCGCTCGCAACGAAGGGGCTCGCCGAGATGTCCCGTCTTGGGAGGGCCATGGGTGGGAGGTTCGAGACCTTTCAGGGGTTGAGCGGAGTCGGAGACTTGATCGTTACCTGTTATTCAAAGCATAGCCGGAACGGGACCGTCGGGCGCCGTCTTGGAGGCGGAGAGGGTTTGGAAGCCATCCTCGCATCGATGCCGACGGTGGCTGAAGGCGTGCCGAACACGAAGAGCCTCTGGGAATTGGTCCGACGCGAGAGCATCGATGCGCCGCTCATTGAGGAGATGCACTCGATCCTCTATGAAGGAAAAGACACCAAGGGGGCACTCACCGATCTGCTTTCCCGCCGGCAAAAGTCCGAGCTGGAAGCCTAGGCCCTGCCCGAGCGAAAGCGTTTCAGGTGGTGCCCTCTTCCAAGACTGGTCAGGGTGAGAAGATGGACAACTCCTGGTCTACCTTACCGTTGGAGCGAATGATCCACTGGCCGGTGCCGTCGAAGGCTCTTGATTCGAAGGCCCAAGGTTGATTGCCCCAGCGGCGGGGAAGGAGGTCATCATAGGGATCAAATTCCATGATGATGTAGCTGCCGATCTTTTCCGCTTCCTCCTTGTTGCTACGTATGTGGGCGTTGGCGATGAGGTGGCGTTCAAGAATTCCGTAGGGTTCGAGGGTCTCCTTCCAAAACTCAAACTTCTTCTCCCGGTTGACCTGTGGAGCGATCGGCCACGAGCGGTATTCATCCAGGTGGGCGGAGAGGGCGGTATAGATCGATTTCAGATTTTGAATCGACTGGGCCCGCTCCGCCTTTGACCGGAATCCGTTAAAGACCGGAATCGTGAGGGCGATCATGACTGCGATGATGGAAATGACGATGAGAAGCTCAAGCAACGTGAAGGCCCGGTTTCCCGGGGGTCGGGCCTCGAAAGGTTGGGTTGTCTTTCTCACGTGGGTTCGTTCGTCGTACAAAAAAAGGCAGGGCGTATCGCAAACGCCCTGCCTGAAGAATCTTCGAGCTGTTTTGCCCGGATCAGTTTCCAGTCAAAACGTTGCCCAGAATGTTGGGCTGCTTCCCGACTGTGGAAATCTGGCTGCCGTAGGCATGGAGGCCGAAATCAAATTCTTCGTATTTGATCGGAACAATTTCATCCTGCAACAGGTCATCGACGGAGATCCCATCCGTCCCGGGGTCGAGAGCAATGAGAGTGGCGACTTGGTCCAAGTCCAGTTCCGGAATGAAGACATGTCCGCGGCCGGATCCCTCAAATTCGATTAAAGGAATCTCGTTGGTAAAAATCATTGTCGAGTAGGCATTCAACAGCGCCGGGCGTCCCTGGTAGCCCACGCTTGTAATCCGCTCGTCGTCAATCGCGTTGGAAACGATGGAAGTGTCATCATCGTCGTTGGCGAGTCGAATGCCGGCAGCATTACTGTCCGCCTGCACGATGCAGGTCACTTTCTTCCGCGCGAAGTCAACGGCGCCGAAAGAGCGGCCGAAGTAGGTGACACCTCGGAAGTAAAAGACCGCTTGATCCGTGAGACTCGGGAGAGCGAAGGTGGAATCCTGCTGATCCGAGAATCTCGCTTGGCCGACTCCATTGCGGAACCAGAACAGGACCTGGTAGGTTCCCGTGTTGTTCACAAGGAAGTTGTCGTTGCTGAAGGGACCTCCCACATGACCGAAGCTGAGTCCGGGAAGAAGGAGCGAAATTGCGGTGATCAGGGATACGATCTTTTTCATTACCTAATCTTTAGAGAGGGGAAGGGGGGCGATCAAGGAAAATTCTGCGAATTCTTGGGAGAACCAGCGGCCACCAAGATGTGGGGGAGGTGGGTGCAATAATTTGGAATACAACAGGTTACGCCCTAGAGAGCGTTTTTTGAAGGGCCGGGTGCTGTGGACGAAGGGTTTCCTTCGCGCAGGGAGCGGCGCGTGTCTCTCTCCCGGTCGTCAAATCCGGAGGCATTCGGTTATCCGGCCATCCGGGTGCTGCTGACGGAAACGCCGTGCTGCTGGCTGGAGGAAATAAACTGGTCGAGGGAGGAACCGATATGGCGTCGGAGCGCCTGAATGTCTTCGTTGCTGTCGTCTTCCGAACGCCACAGGACCTCAAGGCGGCGAGGCTTGGTGACGTTGATGCCGCCAACGGGGCGGCAGACGAGGGACTTCTTGTTCACGGACTCGACCAATCCGACCACGAGTGCGATGCCGAGACCGTAGTTGGCATAGTTCATCAGGGTCATATCACTGGATGCGATTTGCGCCACGTTCAGATTTAGTCCTGCCCGGGAGAAGGCGCCTCTGATGTCGCGGAGGAAACCAGGATGAGCCATGTCAGACGGGACGACGACCGGAACGCGATCGAAGTCCGAGATGTTCAGCCGCGGCATGGCGGACAGAGGATGATCGTCGGGAATAATGGCGGTGACGCCCCGGAGCATCCAGAGTTCGTTGTGCAGGAGTTCGTATTGCTGTGGAGTGGGGTTCCGCGAAGTGGCGAGGAGATCAATCTGGCGGTCAAGCAGAGCGTCGATGGAGTTTGTCGGAGAAATGTCGTGGTGTTGCAGGCGCAGCCCCGGGTGTTCGTGCAGGGCGCTTTCCTCCGAAGCGACAAGGACGCTCGCAAAGGGGGCGAAATCCGACCCTACCTTGAGTTCATGGCGCTGCGCCCTCGCCTGGGCCTGCGCGGTCTGGACGAGATCTTCGAATTCGTGTACGAAATCAGAGGCACGCCCGAGGATGCGTTCTCCAAAGTGGGTCAGGAGGACTCCGGAGGAACGCCGTTTGAGGAGGGCGGCTCCGAAGCGGGACTCGAGATTCTGGATTTGTCGGGTGACGGCGGGCTGGCTCAAGCCCAGCTTTTTCGCGGCAGAGGCAAGGCTTGGGCTCTCGGCGATAGTGACGAAGTTGGCGAGGACTCTCAGTTCTGGATCTTCCATGATGGCGCGGGTTTGGGATTGAAGTTGGGAACGATTTGAAGGATTGGGAGGGCTAGCGGGCGAGGGACACCGGGCCGGTGATCGACGACGGGATGATGGGTGGAAGGTGGGGGACGGAGTTGGCGACCTGACCTACCGGTTCGCTGAGCACCTTGCGTTTCCAGACGAGATGAAGCGAGGAGTCCGGAGCGTTGGAGACCGGGAGGATGGCGAATTCATGAAGAAGTCTCGAGTAGCGGAGCCCTGGACTGAGCATGAATCCGTCGCCGCGCGATACGAGTTCGAGCGCGGTCGCGAGGTGGCGCACCTCACGAATCGGTTCAGGGGAATCATCCGGTTTCCAAAACTCATCGAAGGCGGCACCCAGCCTTGGATAGCGGTTTCGCGACAGAGAGATCAGGGGAATGCCCGACAACTCGGGCTTGGTCACTTTCTCTTTTTGGCTCAGCGGGTGTTTCGGCGGAAGCAGGGCAAAGGGAGTCCCCTTCGCGACACAAAAGGAATCCACCTCTCGGTCGTCCGCTGGTTTTCCGTGGGTACAAAGGAAGTCGACTTCGCCATCGAGAAGGACAAAGAGGTCGCTCTCTTCGTCGGGATCGACGACCTCGAAAGGGAAATCGGGGCAGGCGGCCCGGAGATTGCGGAGCAATTCCGCGAAGGAGGTGGAGGCGGCAATGGGTTCCGGTGCCAGAATGCGGATCAACGGCGTTTTAAAGCGCTCGAGTTCCTCCACTTCGGACTGGATCCAGCTGCTCCACTCACCGAGCAACTTCTCCGCGCGAGCGAAAACGCCCTTTCCTGCATCGGTCAGATTGCTTCCGGGCTTTGACTTTTCGAAAAGCTGGATGCCGAGCCGCCGTTCCAGGTCCCGCAATTGCTTCCCGAGCGATGGCTGGGAAGTATGCAGGGCGTGGGCTGCGCGGGTGATGCTTCCTTCCCGCACGACCGCGACAAAATAGCGGAGATGCCGCAACTCAATCCCTTGAATTGGCCTCTTGCTCTCCCCGCGTCGGTGACTCGATGAATCTGTGTGTGTGACCATGGAGTGCCGAGGCTTTTGGTAGAGAGGCATTCGGCGTTCCCCCGATGATTGCGTTGCTTTGCCTGATAGCAGGTAAATTACATCAAAAATGTAAAAGATTACATTTTTGTAAATCCGAGGTTAGGGTGAGTTTGAACAGATCGCAAGATCAAATACCTATTGCCGTTTTTCCGAGGGAAGTTGTGCCGCGTTTCCCGCCTCCCTCACCGCTTTTTCCAGGCGCCTGCCGCGGCGGACTTCGCGCGTTCCTCGAGGTTTCGAAGAGCCTTTTTCTGGGCTTGCCAAGGCCGGCTGGAAGGAAGGTCGATCCCCTTTGTGTGGATTCTGGCAAGTCCCTGACGGACAAGAATTTCATGCAAGAGAACGGCGCCTTCACCGGGGTTTTGTATCTCGATCAACGCGTAGTATCGGTCGCTCCCGTAAACTCGCTCCCACCGGGTCCAGACGGAGAATCGGGCGCGCTCCAGTATCTTGAGCGTCAGGTCACGGGCTGCCCTTCCCATGGCGAGCGTGTCCTCCTCTCGCGAAATCCCAAAGTATTCGCCCTGTTCCGCGAGGCGTTCCCCATTGTAGCGGTGCCGGTATTTTTCGGGGGCGTCGACGAAATAGAGCCGGAAATGATACGATTCCTTGCCGTGCCTCAGGTGAAAACTGTCGCCGTCGTTGGCTCGTTCATCCGGGATGAGGATGCATCCATCGAGGCGGGTGAATGCCCCTTCTTTCGCAGAAGTTGGCGGGACCCGCTTGAAGGGTGGCGGGTTTGTCAGGGATTCGAGGTCGGGATCCGGTGAAGAACTTGTTAGTCCTGACAAATCGACCTCGTTGAAAATGAAGAGGACGACGAGTAGCAGGCCGGCCATGACAGCGATCGGTGTTATTTTGAACAGGAAAATTCTCATTCGAGTGGACAAATTTGTCACTTTCGACTAACAATCTCAGAATCCGTGGGGTCCCGGAAGGAATCTCGACGGATCCAGCGATAGAAGTCACTTATGGACAACATGGAGAGAATAGACTGGAACGACCAGTACAGAAAGAACGAGACTCCCTGGGACAAGGGGGCCGCGGCGCCGCCGCTTCTGGAGTATCTTGAACGGAACAGCGTCTCCGGGCGGATTCTTGTTCCGGGCTGCGGGCGAGGACATGATGTTAGGGCCCTGGCTGCCGTGGGTTCTGCGGACGTCATCGGGCTGGACATTTCCCGGATCGCCGTTGAAGGGGCGGAAAGGTTTCCGAGGACCAATGGGGAACGTTACATCCTCGGCGACCTTTTCGATCCTCCGGACACTTTCGAAGGCATGTTTGACATGGTATTCGAGCACACTTGCATTTCGGCGCTGGCCCCGGAATGGAGGGAAGGCTACGCCGAGCAAATCACCCGGTTCCTGAAACCGGGAGGCGAGTATCTGGGGGTATTTTTCCTCAATCCCTGGGACGAGGACGAAGAGCCGGC
>JBCDLR010000120.1:0-10554 GCA_038745205.1 Verrucomicrobiota bacterium | reverse complement strand
AATTGCAGGGGGCAAAATTTGCCGAAAAGGAAGAGGCTCGAATCCTGCTGTTGCGGGAGCAGATAAGCCGACTCTCGGAACTCTGGCAAAATGAGGGCGCGACGCCGCGGACAATGAATGATGTGACGGGAACGCACGCGTCCGTGACGGAAATCCTCGACTCTTTTTCCAAGAACGGCCCTCACAAGTTACCGCAACCGCGAGATGAATCCTGATCCAGAAAAAGACTCTGATGCCTCCACCGCGTCCGGTTCAGCGGTCGTGCAATTCAGCGTGATGCTCGACAACCGTGCCGGTGCACTTCGGTCGTTGGAGAAGATGCTCAGCGACCGTCATATCAACGTGATCGGCCTCACCCTTTCCGATTCGTTCGAGATCTCGCTGGCCAGGTTGATCGTGACGGACCCTTTTGGGGTGGAAACGCTCTTCATCGAGCGTGGAATTGCCTTTCAGACAACCGATGTTGTGGTCGTCGAATTGAAAGGGGGTCCGAATGACCTGGGTCCGTGCCTCAATGTCCTGAATCGAGCAGAGGTGAACATCCATTCCGGCTACCCGCTTCTCGTTCATCCGGAGGGGGCATCAGCACTCGTTCTTTGCGTGGAGGATTGTGAGTTCGGGATCCGTGTGCTGGGGGAAAACGGATTTAAGGTCTTTTTCCAGGAAGATCTCTCCCGCTGAAGATTATAAATTTCCGGGCCAGGCCGAGAGGGCAAAAGGCAATGCGATAAGGTTATGTCTTGGAACAAGGATTTGTCTTGTCATGTTTGGGGGGCAGTCGTTGGTTAACGGCTACCAATCTATCACCACGCAAAGTTATGCTAAACGAATTCAAGAAATTCATTCTCAAGGGCAACATGATGGACATGGCCGTCGGTATAATCATCGGCGGTGCGTTCACTGTGGTTGTCAATTCACTCGTGAGCGACGTCATGATGCCTCCGATTGGCAAGGCCATGGGAGGCGTTGATCTTGCCGACCTTAAGATCAATCTCGGGGGGACGGCACCGAAATTGGACAATGCCGGTCAACCCATCCTCGTGGATGGCAAAGAGGTCATGGTCCCCGTGGAAATTCGCTACGGGAAGTTCCTGAACACGATCGTGACTCTCCTCATTGTCGGGTTCTGTGTGTTCCTGATGGTCAGGGGGTTCAACAAGGCAAAAGAAGCTCTCGAGGGAGAGGAAGAGGAAAAACCAAAGGAGCCGAGCGCGGAAGAGAAGCTCTTGACGGAGATTCGGGACCTTCTGGCGAAAAACTGACCCTGCGAAGTCGGGGGTGACTCCATTTCGGGAGGATGCGTGCCGCGAGCGCGTCCTCTTGTTCTTGCGCGGTTACGGAATACCCAGAGCCTTCATTTTCTGGAGGAAATCCTCATGGTTCGTGAAATCGTACTGGATCGCGTTCCAGCCCAATTGGCGGGGTGTCGCGACGTTCTCCTCGAGATCATCGAGGTAGAGAGTCGTCTCCGGCACAAGATCGAAGCGATGCTCCGCGATGCGGTAGATTTCTTCGGACGGTTTCGCACACTTGGCTTCGTGGGAGTAGACTCCGCCGTCGAAATGGGAGAAAACGGAAAAGGTCCGGAACATGTGCCGAACATGAGGGGCATTCGTGTTTGAAAGCAGGTAGAGCGGAAGGCGGCCGGCAAGGCTTTCGACGAAGTCCCACATGGGCGGGTTGGGGGAGAAAATGCTGGTCCAAGCCTCTTCCAGTTCCTCGTCGCTCCCCTGGTAGTCAAGTCGCTCTCGCACTTGCGCGAAAAATTCGTGCCCGTCGATGGCTCCCGTTTCCAACTCGTCCTTCAAGGAGGTTACCGCGGCAACGTCTTCAGGACTACGGCGCAGGCTCTTCGAGAGAATGGCCTTGGTTGCCGGATCGAAATCAAAGGGAAGGAGGACATTGCCAATATCAAAGACGACGGCCGTGACGGTCATGTCTGGAACTTCCGGGTTCCCCAACCTATTTCAACCCGGCTTCGTCGAGCACGGTGGCGGCGATCGATCTCGAGGAATGAGGCCTTGCGGCATCGCGGGCTGCCGAGGTCATGGCTTTCCAACGCTCGGCGTCGCCGGCAAAAAACTCGCGCAGGCGATCCGCGACTTCGTTTGGAGCGTGGGCACGCACGGCGAATCCCTTTTCCTCGGCCAGCCTGGCGTTTCCCTCTTCCTGTCCGGGCACCACGTAATTCAGAACAAGCGGTTTTGATGCGGCCATCGCTTCCTGTACCGAAGCGCCGCCAGCCTTGCCGACGATGGCATGGTGGTCGGCGAGAAGCTGCGGGACGCGATCCGTCCAGCCGAGGATGGCCACGTTTTCCCGTTTTCCGACCGTGCGCCTGACCGTCCGCCCGAGGCGCTTTTCATTCCGGCCCATGACGACAGTGAGTCGAAGGCCGGAGTTGAGCTCGGTGATGGCCCGAAGTGTTTGCCGGACGTCGGACTTCGAGGTCATCGGGAAATAGAGAACGCGGGGCGGATCGGGTATGCCCGCGTCGAAGCGGGTGAGGTCTTCATAGTCGAGGCCAATCGGGAACCCGTGCGCGTCGATTCTCTCCATTGGAACCCCCTGCGACGCGAGAGTCTGTTTGGAGTTGTCATCCGCCACAAAAAAACGGTTGGTCCTTCCTTTCCTCCACACGGCATTGATGGTGCCCGAATCGGTGACCACGGTGAACGTCGGAAAGGGAAGTTCTCCGTGACGTCCCGAAATTCGCTCCAGTAACTGGGGATAAACCATGTAGGTGCTGATAACCGCGGAGGGCCGGTAGGCTTCGAGGATCTGCTTCAGGCGCCGCGTGGATTTCGTGAATACCCCCAATGGATCACTCTTCGGATCGATCTGATCACTGAAGTGATATAGGCGGCGCCAAATTCGGGGGGTGTAGGTGATTCCAAAGCGATAGACCTGGCGCAAGCCGCCCGAGATGACAGGATGGGTCTCATCCAAGAGGTCCAAGGTCACGGCTTCAAAATCCACAAGCCCCCGCTTCGTGGCCTCGCTCTCCAAACCTTCCCGGACATTCCGCGCTGCTGCATTGTGGCCGTCGCCAAACCCAGCAGTCAGAACCAGAATCCGGTTTTTAGAGCGATTGGAAAAAATTGGAGCCAATTTTAAAAATTATGTTGATTTTAATTAAGAGAACCTGAATATTCTAGATTCTTAAGTAATGTTGGTCAGTGTGGTCACAAATGTCTCTTAATCATAGCCCAGTCCGCCCATGAAATCGCCGCGAAAGCAAAAACTTGGAAAATGGGCCACCCTCCTCCTCCCGATGTTTGTTTTTGCTGGCCTCGTCGTGATCTCGCCGAAATCGACCGCTAATCACCGTGCCGGAGAGGACGGTTCTGATTCCACCTCGACGGCAGGAGTTCTTGCCTTCCGGGCGGGTGGCGGGAAGAAGGTTCCGTTTACTCGTCGGCGGTCGGTTTCCCGTCGGGTTCCGCTGTTCTCTTCCAGTCGTTCTTCTTCGACCAATTCTTCGTCGTCCCGCTCCACGAGCTACACGACAAAGTCCTCCCAGTATGCGAAAGCGAGTCGTCCTGCACAGCGGCGTCCCTTGTTTGCGTCGTCGTCCTCGACCCGCAAGGAAATCACGATTTCAAAGTCCTCGGCGACCTATGACCGCGTCAAAATGGGCTCGCGCAAGCCGAGTTTCCGTTACCTCACGGCGAGCGTGAAGCGTCAGATCGACGCCGCGAACATCTCCCGCGGTCGTTGGAAATACATCGTCGTCCACAACAGCGCGACGACCAAGGGCAATGCCAAGGCCTTCGATCGCTATCACCGCAATGTCCGCGGCATGAAGAACGGCATGGCCTATCATTTCGTCATCGGCAACGGCAGCTACTCGGGCAATGGTGAGATTGAAATCGGCAACCGTTGGAAATACCAGATCCAGGGAGGTCATCTGAAGAGCCTTTCCCAGAACCGCGTCGCCATAGGAATCTGTCTTGTTGGGGACTTCAACAGCCAGCGCGTCCGCGATCAGCAGCTGGCCGCCCTCGACGAACTTGTCGCCTACCTCCAGGGGAAAGTCGGCAAAGCCGTGGTCACGACTCACCGCCGCATCAATGTGGTTCCCACCAGTTGCCCGGGACGATATTTCCCGGATTCGAAGGTGATGGTGGCCTACAATCGTTAGGCGGTTACTTGCTTGGAAACACCCCGCCGAACCGCCTGGTGGTGATCTGAAAGTGCCGTTTTCGTTGCAAAAGGAGAAAGGTGAAGATTGGGCTTGCCGACTTCGGGCTAATTGAGTCATATCGGAGCCATGAGTATCAAAGGATTGATCGTTGCTGTTGTTGCCGGAGTGGTCGGCGCCATTATCTGGGGAGCCATTGGATTTTTCACCGGCTATGAGATTGGAATCGTTGCGTGGGGCGTTGGTTTGCTCATAGGATTTGCCGTGGCCGCCGTGGGAGAGGCCTCGCCAACAAGCGGAATCATGTGCGCCGTCGTCGCCCTTCTTTCGATACTCGGTGGTAAAGCGCTGGCCGTGAAGTTCTCCCTCGACAAGGAAATAGTCTCCGTTTCGAAAGAAGTCTTCGAGGAATACAGGTATTCGGCCGAATCTGTCGCGGGGTTGTCGAGCGATTCCGAACTCGCGCAGTTCATGATCGATGACGAGTGGACGATGGCGGAGTCGGCGGAGTCCGTTACCTCTGAAGAGATTGAATTCTTCAAGGCCGATTGGTTTCCGTTCTTTGACCAGATCAGGAGTGGCGAGGTCACTGCCGGGAATTGGCTCGAATCTGAATATGGGAAGGACTGGATTGCTTCAGTCCACTCGGAGATTTCCATCCCGGACGCCGTCATGGGTGGGCTCGGCCTCATGGATTTGCTTTTCGGCTTCCTCGGCATTGCGACCGCCTTCAAGGTTGGAAGCGGTCTCGCCGGCAACGATTAGGGCGGTCAGTAACCGAACCCGTTCTTTCGCACGCGAGTCATGGGGTCGGCGGAGTCGTCCTGGAGAACGCCATCAATAACTTCCGCGGAATAGAGGATGTGGTCGCCGCAGGGGAGTTTTCCTTCCACACGGCACGCGAGGAAGGCCATGGCTTCCGCGAGTTGGGGAAGCCCGTGTTCGTTATCGATGAGTTCAAGGCCGTCGAAGGGAGAATCGTTGGAGGATTGCGCGAAAGGCTTCATCAGCATCTGATGGTGATCGGCTAGGACGTTGATGCCGACGAAGCGGGTTTCCTCAAGGGCGCGCTGGAGAATGCGTCCGGGTTGCACGGCGATGGTGACCATGGGCGGATCGAAGCCGGCCTGTTCGATGAAGCTGGAAAGCATGCCGATGGGGTGACCGTCGAGATGGCTCGTTGTGATGTAAAGACCGCTGGTGATCTTGCCTAGGGCGGGGCCGACTCTTTCCTTGTCCATGGCGTGCTTCAATAGAGTGGGACCGACTCGTCGATCTCTTCGGACCACGCGTTGATGCCGCCTTCCACATTTGTCGCGTCGAAGCCGTGGGCGATGAGGATTTCAACGGCGCGGGCGCTGCGTCCGCCCACCTTGCAATGGACGACGACCGGCCTGTCTTTTTCAATCTCGCCGAGACGCTCCATGAACTCGCCGAGTGGAATCAGTTTCGCACCTTCGATCTTGCAGAAATCATTTTCTTCCTTCTCGCGGACATCGATGAACTGGAAGGCGTCGCCTCGGTCGAGCTTGGCTTTCAATTCGTGGACGTCGATGGCAGGGACGTCAGGGATGGGGTTGGGAATGGCCGGCATGCCGCAGAATTCTTCGTAGTCGATGGGTTCAGTGATGGTCGGGGAGTCGCCGCACACGGGGCAGAGCGGATCGCGCCGAAGTTTGAATTCGCGGAACTTCAGGGCGAGCGCATCATAGTGCAAGAGACGACCGGTGGACGATTCGCCGATGCCGGCGAGGAGTTTGATCGCCTCCATGGCCTGCAAGCTTCCAACCACTCCGGGAAGTACGCCGAGAACCCCGCCTTCGGCGCAGTTGGGAACGGAACCGGGATCGGGCGGATTCGGAAAGAGACACCGGTAGCAAGGCCCGCCGAGGTGCGGCGCGAAGACGGCGACCTGGCCTTCGAAGCGAAAAATCGAGCCGTAGACGTTCGGAATGCCGAGAAAGACAGCGACGTCATTACTGAGATAGCGCGTGGGAAAGTTATCGGTTCCGTCGATGAGAAGGTTGAATTCGCCGGCGAGTGCCATCGCATTGTCCGCGCGAAAGATCGTGTCGTGCGTCGAAATCAGGATGGCCGGATTGATGTCGCGAAGGCGTTCCGCGGCGGCATGCACCTTCTTCTCTCCGACGTTCCCCGAGCCGAAGAGGAGCTGTCGTTGCAAATTGGAAACATCAACAGTATCCGCGTCGACGACGCCGACATGACCGACTCCGGCGGCGGCGAGATACATGGTGATGGGTGAACCGAGCCCGCCCGCGCCAATGCAGAGCACGCTGGACTCCTTCAGCCTCTGCTGGCCCTCAGTCCCGAAACCGGGCAGGGAGAAGTGTCGGGCGTAGCGCTTGCGTTCTTCCGGTGAAAAACTCATCGAGAAAGTTGGGCCGCTACGTTGCCGATCGTTCCGCCCACGCGCAAATGATTGATGAGGCGGTGAGTGGACAGGGCGCGACTTTTTTCGAGTTCGTGCTAAGGAACTGGAAATGCCCTCCTATGAAGAAAAGCTCGCCGATCGTATCGCGGCCACCGGCGCACGTCTCTGCGTCGGGATTGATCCGCGGCCGGAGAAGATGTTCGGTGACCTGGAAGGGGAACTCTCCCGGTTGATCGAGGAAACCGCCCCTTTTGCGGCGGCCTTCAAACCGAACATCGCCTATTTCGAGGCCATGGGATCGAGTGGCCTCGCCATGCTGGAACGACTGATGGCAGGCATCCCCGATGACATTCCAAGGATTCTCGACGCCAAGCGCGGGGACATCGGGACGACGGCGGAGCGTTATGCGGATGCTTGCTTCGATGTTTTCGGGGCGGATGCCGTGACGGTGAACGCCTACCTCGGCTTTGACACAGTGGAGCCCTACCTGCGCCGTCCCGGCAAGGCGGTTTACCTCCTGGCGGTGACCTCGAACCCGGGAGCCTCCGATTTGGAAACGCAGATGCTCGCGGACGGTCGGCAGGTTTTTGAACTGGTGACTTCGATGGCCGAACGAGCGCGGGATTTGCCCGGTGATCTCGGCTTTGTTGTTGGATTGACGAATGCGGAAGGGGTGTTGCCAAAGATTCCCGACGCGCCGCTTCTCATTCCGGGCCTCGGGGCGCAGGGCGGAGACTTGTCCGTGGTCGACTTCGACGCGCGGAAAAAGCCGATCGTGGTCAATGTTTCCCGCGGGATTCTCTTTGGCGAAGAAGGGGAAGGCTACGGGGATCGAGCGGAGCGATTTCAAGGCGAGTTGGGTGTTGCTCCGGAAGTTTAAAAAGAAAAAATCGGCACCGCCTCTTGCAACGTGCGGCCTCCTTGCAAGGATAGCCCATGGGAGACCCTGTTCCTGTTGCCCTCAGTTTCGACGACGTTTTGCTCCAGCCGGGGAAGAGCGATATCATCCCCGCGGAGGCGGACCTGCGAACGAAAATCACGTCGAATATCGCGTTGAACATCCCGATTGTTTCTTCGGCCATGGATACGGTGACGGAATCGGGGCTGGCCATCGCGCTTGCCCGGGAAGGTGGATTTGGTGTCGTCCACCGGGCCTGTCCGATCGATGAACAGGTCAATAACGTCGCCAAGGTCAAGCGGTCGGAGAACACCGTCATTCGCGAGCCCTTTACGGTGACGGCGGATCTCACGCTAAAGCAACTCCACCGTGTCATGGACGAACAGGGTGTTTCCGGTTTCCCCGTGGTCGATACGAGCAACAAACTCGTCGGCATGATCACTTCGCGCGATATCTGGTATGTTGAGGACGAGTCGGTGACGATCGCGGAAATGATGACGCCACGGGATCGTTTGATTACCGGAAAGAAAAACACCACGCAGGCGGAAGCGCGACGCATCCTCTATGAGAATCGCCTCGAGAAAATCCCACTCGTGGACGAGGACGATCGGTTGGCGGGATTGATCACGGGGAAGGACATTGAGATTCGGAAAAAATACACGAATGCCGCCAAGGATCCGAATGGTCAATTGCGCGTCGGTGCCGCCGTCGGGGTCGGGGATGGAACCATGGAACGGGCCCGCGAGTTGCTCGCGGCAGGCGCGGACGCCTTGTTCATCGATGCGGCCACGGGGCACACCTTGAAGGTTCTCGATCTCATCGGAAAGCTCCGCGAGATGGCCGGGGAGAGGCCGGTCGTGGCGGGGAATGTGGTCACCGAGGAGGGAGCAAAGGATCTGGTCTCCGCCGGGGCAAACGCGGTCAAGGTCGGGGTGGGGCCCGGTTCGATCTGCACCACGCGTGTGATTTCCGGAGTCGGCATGGCCCAGTTCACCGCGATCCAGAATGTTGCGCCCTACTGCCGGGAGAAGGGGATACCGGTCATCGCCGACGGTGGCATTCGATATTCGGGCGACATGGTCAAGGCGCTAGCCGCAGGGGCGGACTGTGTCATGCTCGGGTCACTTCTGGCGGGAACACGCGAGGCACCGGGCGCGATGGTCAACTTCCAGGGCAGGACGTTCAAGGAGTACCGTGGTATGGGATCGCTCAAAGCCATGCGGAAGGGGGCGGGCGATCGCTACGGCCAGAATTCGGCTGGAAAACTGGTCGCGGAAGGGGTCGAGGCGCGGGTGCCCTATCGGGGTCGGCTGGCGGAGACGGTTTTCCAACTGCTTGGCGGGCTTCGCAGCGGGATGGGATATGTCGGTGCACACAACCTGGCGGAGTTGCGGGAAAGGGCGCGTTTCGTCCAGATCACCTCGGGCGGGCTGAAGGAGAGTCATCCGCATGACGTCATGGTGACGGAGGAGCCGGTGAACTACCAAAGCTTGGATTGATTAGAATGGACCTCGACCCGCAAATTGCCGTTCTCGACTACGGCTCGCAATACAGTCAACTCATCGTGCGCCGCCTGCGCGAATTGGGATGGTTTGCCAAGCTCTACCCTCCGAACGACCTCACGGAAGCAGCGCATCACGCGAAGGCGGTGGTGCTTTCGGGCGGGCCACGCTCGGTGACGGAGCCGAACGCGCCGGATGTGGACTTGGAGAAGTTGCTCGGGCTCAATTTGCCGGTGCTCGGTGTTTGCTATGGGATGCAACTCTTGAACAAGAAACTTGGAGGTCAGGTCGCGCCGGGAAACCGGAAGGAGTATGGGCAGGCGAAGTTGATGCCTGTCAATGGTGCGGTCCTGTTCGAGGGCGTGACGGAAGGCTCGCAGGTGTGGATGAGCCACTCAGATACGGTTCAAAAATTGCCCGAGGGGGCTTCCATCATCGCAAGAAACCAGCACGAGACGCCGGTGGCATTGCAGTTCGCCGAAAGGGTTTTTGGAATTCAATTCCACCCCGAAGTCACCCATTCGCACGAAGGCAGGACGGTGCTGCGGAATTTCGTTTCCCTCATCGACGATGAGCCTAGATTTTCCATGGAGCGATTCAAGGACACGCTTGTTGCTCAGATCCGGGAGGAGGTCGGTGAGCGCGAAGTGGTTTGTGGCGTGTCGGGAGGGATTGATTCAACGGTCCTTGCGGTTCTGCTGCACGAAGCGGGTGTCAAGCTCCGGGCAATCTACGTCGACAATGGTTTCATGCGGAATAATGAGTCCGAGGAGGTAGAGTCGCAGTTCGATCAGCTCGGCGTTCAACTGGAAAGAGTGGACGCGGGGGAGAGATTTCTTTCCGCCGTCGCGAGCGTGGACGACCCCGAGGAGAAACGACGGAGGATCGGTGACCTTTTTGTCGATGTGTTTTTTGAAGCTGCCGACAACGTCGAGTTGCTCGCACAGGGCACGCTTTATCCGGACGTGATCGAGAGCGCCACGAGTGGCTCCATCGCTTCGACGATCAAGACCCATCACAACCGGGTGCAGCGAATCCTCGATTTACAAAAGGAAGGGAAGGTGATTGAGCCTCTCTCGGAACTCTTCAAGGACGAAGTGCGCGAGTTGGGGAGAACCTTGGGGATTCCGGAGCGCATTCTAGGGAGGCATCCGTTTCCCGGCCCGGGCCTTGCGGTCCGCGTGCCCGGGGAAATCACCGAGGAGAAGCTGCGCATTGTTCGCGACGGTGATGAAATTTTTATTCGGCATCTCCGGGAGAGCGGCTGGTACGACAAGGTGTGGCAGGCCTATTGCGGTCTCCTCCCGATAAGGACGGTCGGCGTAAAGGGAGATGAGCGTTCCTATGAATATGCGGTCTCACTTCGCGCGGTAATCAGTGAGGATGCGATGACCGCGGACTGGGTCGAGTTCCCCTGGGAGCTGTTGCGGGACATTTCCAACGAGATCCTGAACACGGTAAGCGGTATCAATCGCGTGTTTTACGATATCTCGACAAAGCCCCCGGCGAGTATCGAGTTGGAATAAGAAAGGACCCCGAGCCAGAAGGCCCGGGGTCCCACCACACTAGGAGACCGTTTCCGGTCTGTTTGTTCGCTTGCAGGAGGGCTGAGATTCTT
>JBCDLR010000119.1:0-10559 GCA_038745205.1 Verrucomicrobiota bacterium | reverse complement strand
GGCAGCGAGACCAAGGGATCCGGACGACATTGAGCACCTCCAGCAAATCCTCGACCTACAACGCGATGAAAGAAGCTGAGAATACTAATTGGTCCTCCGCTTCTTGGAAAGGCAGCCGCATCGAGAACCTGCGACAGTGGCGGCAATTGTCGCTGAATGAAAGATTCGATGCGGCAGAGGAAATCGAAGTATTGGCCATGCATTTTTTGGAGTCTCGCCGGAAAAAAGGACTTCCGTATTTTGACCCCGACTCCGGGGAACTCATCAATCCCAAGCCCAATTCCGCATGAAGCAATTCCGCCTCAACCGACTCTTCAACGGCAGGTCCGGCCGCTGTCTCGACGTCGCGGTCGATCACGGTTTTTTCAACCAACCCGGTTTTCTCAAGGGCATCGAAGACTCGCCGGCGGCCATTCGCACGCTCGTCGACGCCGCCCCGGACGCCATTCAATTGACCGTCGGGCAAGCCCGACATCTGCAGTCGATTCCAGGCCGCGAAAAGCCGTCGCTCGTCCTGCGGGTCGACGTCGCCAACATCTACGGAAAGGAACTTCCAGAAGCTCGTTTCAGCAGCATGATCGAGGAAACGATGCTACAAGCAGTGCGATACGACGCCGCCTGCGTGTGTGTGAATCTCTTTCAGATCCCCGGTGCCCCTGATGTGCACGCGCAATGCATCGACAACATCCTTCGTCTCAAACCCGAGTCCGACGACTTTGGAGTTCCCATGATGGTCGAGCCGCTCGTCTTCCAACCGAATGAAGTCGCCGGAGGCTACATGGTCGACGGCGACGTGGAGAAGATTTCCCACCTTGTGCGTCAGGCTGTCGAGCTGGGAGCCGACATCATCAAGGCGGATCCAACCGACGATATCTCGCTTTACCATCAAGTCGTGGAAGTCGCGGGCGGTGTCCCGGTCCTCGTCCGTGGTGGCGGCAAGGTCAGCGATGAAGTCATCCTCACACGCACGAAGGCCGTCATCGAACAAGGCACGCATGGCGTCGTCTACGGCCGCAACATCATCCAGCACGAAAACCCGGCGGGTATCACCCGAGCCATCATGGCCGTGGTGCACGACGACGCCTCCGTGGAGGAAGCACTCAGCATTCTGCACAAGACCAAGTGAACTCACCACGAATACCTTCCACCATCTTCCCTCCTGCCCCGAGGATTCGCAGAGCAGGTGATGTGCCGCGCCTCCGTAGCACAGGCACTCCTGCCTTTGCCAGCATCGCCTATCCGGTGGACGAGATTCGCAGCCCAGCGCGACGAAAATTCAGCTCCGAAGTTATCCCACTCTCATGCGCTAGCCACCCCACAGGCAGGGGTGCCTGTGCTACGAAAAAACACCGATGAAAACCGTTGGCATCGGCATCATCGGCGGCGGCCTCATGGGCCGGGAAATGGCCAGCACCTTCGGCAGATGGTTCGCTATCAACGACATGCCGGCACGCCCCGAATTGGTTGCCGTGGCGGATTTGAGCGATGAGGCCCTCGGGTGGTTCGCGAATCTGCCCCACCCGCCACACTGCACCAGGGACTATGCAGAACTGCTCGCGATGCCCGATGTGGACGTCGTCTACGTCGCTGTCCCGCACAACCTGCATCAAAAAATCTACCTCGATGTCCTCGACGCGGGTAAGGATCTGCTAGCCGAAAAGCCCTTCGGCATCGACTTGAGCGCGGCCGCCACCATCTGCCAGAGAATTGAATCGTCTGGCAGATTCGTCCGCTGCAGCTCCGAGTTTCCGTTTTTTCCCGCCGTGCAAAGGATTGTTTCCCTTTTTCAAAACGGGAAGATGGGGCGCATCCTTGATGTAAGATCCGCGTTCCATCACTCGAGCGACCTTGACCCGAAGAAGGCTGCGAACTGGAAACGACTTTCCGCAACCTGTGGGGAGATCGGCGTGATGGGAGACCTCGGAATGCATACTTGCCACGTCCCCTTTCGTCTCGGCCTCAAACCCGATTCCGTCTTTGCCCAACTACAGAAGGGATATGCCGAGCGCCCCGATGGCAAAGGAGGCTCGACGGCCTGTGATACCTGGGACAACGCCATGCTCCATACGTGGACGGAAAAGGACGGAGGGAACGTTCCCGTCCAGTTTGAAATGCGGCGCCTCGCCCCGGGGGCGACAAACACCTGGATCCTTGAGGTTCACGGAACCGACGGCGGAGCGCGATTCTCGACCGCCGATCCCAAGGCACTTTGGACCTTCAACCGGGCACGCGGACCGGGATGGACCCGGACGGAACTGGGTTTTGGAACCGCCTTTCCCACGGTCACGGGCGGAATTTTCGAGGTCGGGTTCCCGGACGTCATCCAGCAAATGTGGGCGGCCTATATCGCTGAACGTGAGGGTATCTTGGCGGAGAGATTCGGATGCGTCACCCCGGAAGAGGCCCTCTACTCTCACCAACTCTTCGACGCCGCCCTCCGTTCCGCCGCGGGCAATACGGTCGAACTCGTCGCTGGTTGAGTATGGCTGCCCCCCCTGACAGTGAGCGCCGTGGCATCCTCGCAGGCGGGAATTTCATCATCGACTACGTCAAGATCATCGACGGCTGGCCCGGACAGGACATGCTCACCAGCATTCTCTCGGAATCGTCCAGCAACGGGGGTGGCCCATACAATGTCCTCAAGGATTTCGCCGCGTTGGGCGTCGACTTGCCACTCGAAGCTGTCGGCGTCATTGGAAACGACACGAACGGCCACTGGATTGTCCGCGACTGTGAAGAACACGCGATCAATACCCGGCAACTTCACCGCCACGCCCGCGCGCCGACGTCTTACACCGATGCCATGACGGTGGAATCCACTGGACGACGCACGTTTTTTCATCAGCGGGGTGCCAATGCATTCCTCGGGAGCGATCACTTTGACTTTGCGCGAACAAGCGCAAAACTCTTTCACCTTGGTTACCTCATGTTGCTGGACCGCATGGATGAAGTCCGGCCTGACGGGACAACCGAGGCAGCTGAAGTTCTCACCGCCGCGCAGGAGGCCGGACTCATCACCAGTGTTGACTGTGTCAGCACCGAGGATCCGCGATTCACGGACGTCGCGATAGCCGCGATGCCTCATGCCGACTATTTCATCGCCAATGAAACGGAGGCCTCTCTGATTCTTGGCCGCAAACTCTGCGCCGAGGATGCCGAAGAACTGACGACGGCCGCAGGGGAATTATGTGCGACAGGCAATTGCGGTGCCGCCATCATTCACACGGAATTTGGCGCGGTCGCCGCCGACCGATCCGGAGAGAGCCACCACGCCGCGGCACTGCTGGTCCCTCAGGATCAAATCAAAGGTGCGACTGGAGCCGGCGACGCGTTTGCCACCGGACTTCTTTACGGGATCCACGAGGAGCGACCGCTGTCGGAGAGCCTCGGTTTCGGAGTGTCCGTGGCGGCCGCAAGTCTGAACGATCCGACACCCTCGGGAGGTATCCAGTCGCTCGCCGAATGCGTCAGAATGTCGGAGGTCTTCCCGAAACGGGACTTCTAGGGCGCTTACAACGTGATCGTCTCGTTCACGTAAGTCGATCCCGGAACTTCTTTCCAATCTGACGAAGCATTTTCGATAGAGACTTCACCTTCAATCCTAACATTCTCACCGAAAACAGCCGGCCCGGTCACCTCGAGTTTTTCGCAGGCCATCAACGAAGGCACAGCCTTCTCCAAAGCCCGCTCAAGACCGTCCACCAGCTTGTAGTGTTTCTTGTCCAACTTCACCGTCGGCGGCTTGCCCTGCCGGTCAGGGTGCAGTTGCAGCCGGAAATCCTCGGTGAGCACATAGGCGTCGGAACGAAGCGAGAGAAGGTCATCAGTCGTCTTGACGGGAGCGAATCGGCGGCGCGGGACGTTGATCGCGCCTGCTCCCTCAAAGCAGGAAATTGCCGCCCCCATCGCCGTCTCCAGTTGAAGCACGGGCGTGGAGCCGCCGTCGCGGGGGTCCAGCGTCTTCTTGTTGCGAATAACGGCCAGCGGAAGGTAGCCGCCGTTCTTGTCCAGCTCCTCTTTCAGGAGGTCGAGACGGAGCCACAGGTTGTTGGTGTTGAAAAATTTGTGACGATTGATGTCCTGGAAAAAAGCCTCGTCGTCGTCCGCGCACTGGGCCGACTCACGGAGGCACAGACCGCCCGTAGCCTTGTCCACGGCGAGGTGCCCGCCCTTCCGGTCAGCGGGAGTGCGGCGCGTCACTTCCATCATGAAGGGCTGATCCGACTCGGCGAAGTATTTCAAGAGCGTTCCGTCCAAAGTCGCGCCCAAATTATCGGAGTTTGAGACAAAGGCATACTTCACGCCCGCGGCGAGTAGTTCATCGAGTTTACCCGAAGCGAGAATCGCGGGATACAAGTCGCCGTGTCCCGGCGGGCACCACTCGAGTCCATCGTTACCGTTTGCTTCCGCGGGAGCGAGTGAATCGGCGTCAATTTTCGGAGCCATGTTTTGCACAAATTCCAGGTCCGCGGGATCGCCAAGATCCGGGTACTTCGAGAGGTGTTCCCGCGTGTCGGCATTCGTCGAGAAACTGTTCATCAAGAGGAAGCGCAAGCCGTCGCCGTGCTTTTCCCGAAGGGAGAGAACCTGCTTCGCAATCAAATCGAGAAAGCTCAAACCATCCCGGACCTCGAGGAGCGACTTCGCCTTCTGCAAACCCATCCCGGTCCCCAGACCGCCATTCAACTTGATGACAACCGTGGACTGAAGAAGGCCGGGGTCGATCTCCCCATGGCCGGGCGCGGTGAGTGACTCCAGATCCGGCAGGTCCCGAACTGGCTCGATCGACGATTCCGCCATCAATGGCGAACTTCCCGACAATGATCGGAAATTGTGCAGGAATGCGCTCACCGCCGCATCGCCCATGCCCGCCGCGCGCATTTTTTCTTCGATTCGTGCTTCGTTCGACATGCCCCGACGGTCGGGATAAGGAGCAGATTGCCAAGAAGTTTTTCGGTATGCACTCAGGTGCCGAATAGACTAAGACCAGGGGAACTTGGTCGTGGTTTTTCCATGAAAGCCTCCAAACTGCAGTCGCGTATCCAACGCCAGAAGCAATTCGAACCCGCCACGCCCGGTCTTGATGTCTCGTCCCTCATTGACGTGAGCTTTCTTCTTCTCGTCTTCTTCCTCGCGACATCTTCGTTGCAGAAGAAGGAGACTGACCTTTCGATGAACCTTCCACGGGAGGAAATAAGCCCGCAGAATGAAGAGATCTATCCCATGGAAATCGAACTTCATGCTGATGGAAGCATATCCGTGGATGAAGAGATCGTTTCCCAGGACACGACGAATCGGGAAATGCCACAATTCGACAAGAAACTGGATCACTTGTTGAAACTGCTTCGGTCCACCGATCAGGTTCCCGTCGCCTTCGTCACCGCGGACGACAACGCCACCCATCAGCGACTGGTCGATATCGTCAACACCCTCGCCAAGTTCAAGATCACCAACGTGGCGATGAATGGATTTCGCGATTGACCCAAAGAAAAAGCCGGCAGCGCGGGAGAACCCGCGCTGCCGGCAACTCAACCTCAACAACGCAAATTGGAAAATGGTGTCTGCGTGAAACCCTGAATCGAGAAATCGATCAGCCGGGGAGATAGAGATCCAATCGCTGGGATACAGGGCGGCTACGACCGGGTTCGCGATTGAGTTCTCCGAGACGGGCCTCTTGGCGGACCGACTCTTTTGCTGCGGCCAACAACGCTGCGTTCAAGAAAAACTCACGGAGGAGGAGACGGCGGCGGCGGACTTCACGATTCTCGATTCTTGGTTTCACTTTGGTTTGAGACTCTCAAATCAAACGTTTGTTCGAAATTTCTACAGATTTTCGAGGCTTGCGGCGTGGCGGGCACGATGCGACCGGGAAAAATGGCACTTCCGCACCGAGACCCAGCGCCGGAAAAGACGCCTGAAGGGTGGGAAAAATGGACTACGACCATCGTGGGCGGTGTTTTCATCGGCCTCATCTCGGCGGAAATCATGATTGACTACGAGCCGAGAAAACTGGGAGCGCTTTTTCTTTTGCTGGCGTGGGGGCCGCTCCTTTTCCTCCACGAAGCCGGGCATGCGATTGTTGCCCATTGGTGCGGCTGGAATGTGGAGCGGGTTGTCCTCGGGTTTGGACACCGGATGAAGAGATTCACCATCGGGAGGACTGTTGTCGACGTTCGCGCTATCCCCATCGAAGGGTTCGTCCTCCCGACTCCCCGCGACTTGAAAAGCCCAAGACTCAGATCCACGTTGATTTACGCAGCGGGACCTGTGGCTGAGGCCGTTTTGTTAGTGCTGATTATCATCATGGTCGGATGGGACACCCTGCTGACGTCCACGGACCACCCGGGGATGATTGCCGTCCAAGCGACCTGTGTGGCCATTGTCATGGGACTGATTTTCAATCTCATTCCGCACACCACCCAAACCGGAGGCGGCCACTCGTGGAACGACGGAATGGGCATTCTATGGAGTCACAGGTTGCCTGACGAATACTTCCGGAGTCTGATCGAAGGAGCCACCCAACGAAACGATGTCGAGAAAGAGCCAGACTGACGAAGCCCTTCGTCGCTCGCAGGAGGAAGCGTGGACGGGAGACGCCGTGCTCGGCCTGTTCGCCCGCGAGTGGATCCTGCACGAACACCGCAAGCTCGACGGGCCGATGTCGCAGCGGTTTACCTCGAATCAATTTCTCGCCTGTTTCGGAAACCCGACGGAAGTCGAGGCAAGAATCGGAAGGATCTATCGGGAACGCGGATTGCAGGCGGCGTTTGACTGGATCGAAGAGGAACTGCTGCCACTGTTCTTGAAGCAGGAGAAGAATCGGTAGGGACATCCCGCCGAGATGTCCGTAGATCCTGCAAAAGGCAGGGTCCGCCGAGCGGCGGGAAGTTTGGGACGCCAGCGGCGAGGCGTCCCTACCTCAACCAAACATCTTCCGCGTCAATTCCATCTGATGATCCAGTTTGTCGGCGTAGAGCGCCTTTTCTGCATCCTGCGGATCGCAGCGGGTGGTCTCGTCCAACGCGACCAAGCGACCACACAGGCTTTCGTAAGACTCTTCTTCGCCATCGGCTCGCTTTCTGGCGTAGGCGGCCTGGATCGCTCCCCCCAACGCCGCGCCTTCACTGGTGGCGAGACCGACGACCGGAACGCCAAACGCATCCGCTGAGATTTGTCGCCAGGTCGGGCTCTTGGTCCCGCCGCCGGTGAGCCGAATCTCCGTGGGCTCGAGTCCGAGTTCACGAAATCGCCGAAGGCCGTAGGCGAGGCCCAACGTTGCCCCCTCCATCGCCGCTCGTGCCATGTTTTCCTTGGTGGTATTGTCAGGGCGCAAGCCGTGGAAGACGCCACTTGAATCGGGCAGATTGGGCGTCCGTTCGCCGTTGAGATAGGGCAGGAAACTCATCCCGTCGGCGCCTGGTTTCGCGCTGGAAACAGCGACCTCCAGATCGTTGATCTCCATGCCGAAGAGTGAGCGCATCGTTTCGGTGGCCACCGTCACGTTCATGGTGCAAACCAGTGGCATCCAGTGGTCGGTGCTGTCGCAAAACGCAGCAACCTCGCCCTGCGGATCGACAATCGGCGTGTCCGAAACTCCGTAGAGCGTCCCGGACGTCCCGAAACTCGCCGTGATAGTGCCCGAAGCGATGTTCCCGGTTCCGATCGCTCCCATCATGTTGTCGCCGCCACCGGCACTGACAACGGTCTCCGCGGGCAGCCCCCACCGTTCTGCCAACTCGGCGCGAATGATTCCATGCACCTCGAGGGATGATCCGAGAGGTGGCAGCATCTCCCGCACGCTTGGGTCGACGAATTCGACCAGTTCCCAGCGCCATTCGCGGGTCCGCAAATCGAGGATCCCCATACCGGACGCGTCACCGAATTCCATGCGCTTGACGCCGGAAAGCCAGAAGTTGATGTAATCGTGCGGAAGAAGAATGTTGGCGACCTTGGCGAAATTGTCGGGCTCATGGTCCTTGAGCCAAAGCAATTTGGGAATCGTGTAGCCGGGTAGAATGGAGTTCCCTGCCAGTTCAACAAGTCCACTCGCCCCGCCAAACTCCGCGGCAAACCGATCGCATTGCTCCGTCGTCGACGTGTCACACCAAAGCTTCGCCGGTCGCACCACTTCGTCCCCGGAGTCGAGCACAACCAACCCATGTTGCTGCCCGCTCACGCCAATTCCACCGACTTCCTGTTTTCGGTCGCCCAGATCCGAGAGGACGGCACCCACTGTATTTTCCACCGCGTCGATCCAAACCTGTGGATCCTGCTCAAGGTGTCCGGGTGGCAATCCGGCGACCATTTCATAGGATTCCTGCGCCTGGGAAAGGATTTCGCCGGTTTCAAGATCCAGCGCAATGGTCTTGGTGCTTTGGGTTCCGCTGTCGATTCCTAGGAAAATCATGGTATTGTGGGGGTTTTGGTTGCATCGGGGGCGGTCCAATCGAGTTTTGGCCAGCCGCCGCGCACCACTTCTAGCAATAACCCGACCGCCTGCAAACTGACCGCATGGAATTCGACTGGCTCGATCCCAATTTCGACCTCAAGAAAATCTCCCCGAAGGAAATCGAGGAGTGTTTCGAGGATCCTTTCGCGATCAAGATGCTCCCCGACGGCGACTATGCCGAGGAGACCCGATTCTTCTGCCTCGGGAAGACCGTTGGCGGCCGCGGGGTCTTCAATGTTTTTTGGACGGACGGCAAGCAATTCCGCGTCATTGTCGCCCGCGAGATGACCGACGAGGAGCAGGGTTTCTACGAACGCCACAACGCCGAACTCATCGCATGAACACGATCAGCAAATGGGACGCCGTCCCGTCATTCGATGATGAAGCCGAGGAAGCCGCTTTCTGGGCCGACAACCAGCTCGATGTGCGCCTGATGAAAGGCGCCGTCCCCGCGAGCGACACGCGGGAGTCGACGACCATCACCCTTCGTTTTGATCCCCGCATGCTCGCGCGCATCAAGCGTGTTGCCCGGTCCCGCTACCTCAACTACCAGAGCATGATCAAGCAGTGGCTGAGCGAACGGCTGGAAGACGAGGTGAAGTGAGACCGGCTGGAGTGATTGAAATGACTTGAAGGACTTGCATGGCCTTCAGCATTCAGCGATGGAGCGCTTGCACCCTCTTCGGGATGCTCGGATGGGGAGGTATTGCAACGGGAGAAGAGTCGGTCATGGAGGTCGAAGCCATTCCGCTCTCGGTGCGGCAGGAGTTCGACCTCAATCCCTTCTACCAGAAGTGCATCGTCCTCGAAGGATTTCCGATCGTGTCCTCGTCCGAAGTTTCCGACTTCTCGATTCTTGAAGCCGCTTACCTGATCCGGAGAATGCTGAAGGACCGGGAGGATATCCTCGCGGCGTTGGCGAGAAACAACGTGCGATTCACCGTCATGGCCTGGAACGAACGAACGACCGATGTGCCGGAGCACAGCGACCTCGAACCACCGCTTTTCTGGGATCGGCGGGCGCGCGGCCTCGGCGCGACGAGGGCCCGCCCTTCCGTGAGTTGCGGGGAGGAGAACCTTCTCGGATTTCCCGGCGACCCCTACCGCCAAGAGAACATCCTCATTCACGAATTCGCCCACGCCGTGCACGAGATGGCGATGAGGGATGTCGATCCCACCTTTGACGAACGACTCCAGAAGGCCTTTCGCCGGGCAAAGTTGAAGGGCATTTGGAAGGGCGCTTACGCAGAGAGCAAGCACCGCGAATACTTTGCCGAGGGAGTGCAGTCCTGGTACGACACGAACCGGGAGAACGACAACCAGCACAACCACATCGACACCCGCGAGGAGTTGCTCGAAGAAGACCCGCTGCTGGCCAAACTGGTTCAAGAAGTATTCCCCGACGACTCTTGGCGATACGCGCATCCGGCGGATCGGAAGGAATTGGAACATCTTGAAGACTTCGATCCCGGAAAGGCCCCGATCTTTGCATGGAGCGAGGAGGAAGAAGCGGCCAAGAACTGGTGATGGTAAACGACGGAGAGATGACGCTTGTCTGCCAACGCTGCGCCGCCTGCTGCAAGTGGCCCGGCGATGTCTTCATCGAAGACGTGGACGTGGAGGCCATCGCCTCGCACCTCGAGATCGATGAAGCGGAATTTATCGACAAGTTCACCCGCCTCCGCGCCAATCGCACCGGGCTCTCCATCACCGAGAAGGAAACCGGCGAGTGCGTCTTCCTCGACGGAATCGATTGCCGTATTCAGGCGGCCAAACCCGCGCAATGCCGCGGATTTCCCAATCGCTGGCAATTTTCCGGCTGGCGGGATGTCTGTGAGGCGGTGGAGGTCCCGGCCTCCAGCCACCCAGCCGCGTAGGCAGACGGCCCAAGTTCTCAAAATCTCTTGCTTCACCCCTTTGAGGATGGCATCTTCGCCGCCCACGCACCTTTCAGGTTTCTCGAAAACAATGCTCGGGTGGCGGAATTGGTAGACGCGCTAGACTAAGGATCTAGTGGAGCAATCCGTGGGGGTTCGAGTCCCCCCTCGAGCACTTTATTTTCTCTTCTTCGCCGCGCGAATGCCCGTCCTGATCATCAAGCCACGCTCGC
>JBCDLR010000118.1:0-10572 GCA_038745205.1 Verrucomicrobiota bacterium | reverse complement strand
TTTTACGCCCTCCCTCAGGCTCCGCAACAGTACAAGCAGCTCCTCCAGGTCGCGGGTGTTGAAAAGTATTTCCAGATCGCCCGTTGTTTCCGTGACGAGGACCTTCGCGCCGACCGGCAGCCGGAATTCACGCAGATCGACATCGAGGCGAGCTTCATCTCGCAGGAGGACTTGATCGAGATGACCGAAGGGTTGCTCGCCCGAACGTTCAAGAACGCAACCGGTATTGAGATCGAGACTCCGTTCCTGCGCCTCACCTACGAAGAAGCGTTGAACCGCTTCGGCTCCGACAAGCCCGACATGCGCTTCGGGAACGAACTCGTCGATGTCGGCGATATCTTTGCGAGCAGTGAGTTCAAGGTCTTCTCCGGCGCCCTTAAGAACGGCGGGGTCGTGAAGGCAATGAACGCGAAAGGTTTTGCCTGCGTCACCACCGGCCAGATCAACCGCCTCACCGAGGTCGCCCAGGAAATGGGAGCGAAAGGGCTCGCTTACATCAAGGTCGAGGACGGGACGTGGAAGTCGCCCATCGTGAAGTTCTTCTCCGACGAGGAAATGGCGGCACTCACCGAGCGCATGGGCATCAAGGAAGGTGACCTCGTGCTTTTCGGCGCGGACAAGTGGCAAGGTGTTTGCGATGTTCTCGGACGGATCCGCCTCGAGGTCGCCGAATACCAAGGCACACTGAAGGACAGCACCGACCACAAATTCCTCTGGGTTACCGATTTCCCCCTCCTTGGCTTCAGCGAGGAGGAGGGCAAATGGAACGCCGTCCACCACCCTTTCACTCGCCCGCATGCGGACGACGTCACTCTGCTGGACAGCGAGGACAACTACAAGAAGATCCGCGCTCAAGCCTACGACGTCGTCCTCAACGGCTACGAACTCGGCGGCGGCAGCATCCGAATTCACGAGGGAGACCTCCAGTCGAAGATGTTCAGTGTTCTCGGCGTCGATGAAGAGGAACAAAGGGAGATGTTCGGCCACCTGCTCACCGCCCTCAGCCTTGGCGCACCACCGCACGGCGGCATTGCCCTCGGCTTCGACCGCATTGCCATGCTTCTTTGCGGCGAGGAGAGCATCCGCGAAGTCATGGCTTTCCCCAAGAACAACCGCGGCCAGGATCTCATGAGCGCGAGTCCGGCCGATGTCGATTTCAAGCAACTGCGCGAACTTTACGTGAAGAGCACCGCCCCGGAGAAGAAGGAGTAACTGAAGATCTCGCGAGCACTGGACAAAGACATGATTTCCCGAAGTAGATCCGCATGAACGGCATCAACGTCATCGGCTACTTTCATTCTTCGGTGGGCCTGGGGTTCACCGCCCGTTCGTTCCGCGATGTCCTCCGATCCATTGATATCCCGGTTTGTTCGATCTCCATCCGCCGTGAAATGATCTGCGACCTTGCCGATGACGCGGAAGACCTGCGCAAGGCGAACCCGGAGCATGACACCAACCTGATCATTGTCTCCCCTGCATCCCTCAAGCGGCTGATTCGGACGGATGCCCCCGAGATTCTCAAGAATCGCCGCAACATTTTCCTGCATTTTTGGGAAACCAACGAACTTCCCGCCGAGTTCGTGCCGGCCCTCTCGGCGATGGACGACATTTGGACGTGCACCGGATTTGTCGCCGAAACGGTGCGCAAGCACATTGGAATTCCCGTCTCTTCGATTCCTCACCTGATTCACACGCCGCCTCCGCCCAAGCCGGAGGACTTGGAGCCTTTTCGGTTCAATGACCGGTTTGCCTTCCTCTTTGTTTTTGATTTTCTGAGCGGGATCCAAAGAAAGAATCCGCTCGCGGCGGTCGAGGCCTTCAAGCTTGCGTTTCCCACGCCCTCCACCAATGGCCCCATCCTCGTTCTCAAGTCCGCCCACGGCGAGAAACTCGTGACCGATTTGACCCTCCTTGACCTGGCCATCGAAGGTCGCCCGGACATCATCCACTTGAAGAAGGTTCTCCCCTATCCGGAAAAGTGCGCACTCATGGCCCGTGCCGACACCTACGTTTCGCTTCACCGCGCCGAGGGCCTGGGCCTGACCATCCTGGAAGCCATGAGCATCGGCAAACCGTGCATCGTCACGAATTACTCGGGAAGCACGGACTTTGCGACCCCGGACAACGCCTACCTTTGCCCTTACGAAATGGTGAAAGTGGGTCACCGCTCGGTCCACTACGACGCCCGGGCCGTATGGGCCGAGCCCGACGTACGCGAAGCGGCCCGACTCATGCAGCACGTCTTCTACAGCCAAGAGGAGGCCATCGAGAAGGGGCGCCTGGCGAAGCAAAAGGTGACAGAAGGGTACTCCGCTGAAGCCGCCGGTCGCGCGATACAACGGTTCTTCGAGGAGTCACCCAGGCGGGACAATCCCGGATGCGAGTTGATCGCCCCCCGGACCGATGCCAATCAGCAATTGAAGGAGGCAGCGAAGCTGGAGCGCAAGGCTGACAAGGCGTTCCGACGCTTTTTTCGGCGCGCCCACGAACGCATCAACCTTCAGTTCCGCCGCCATCGGCGCGCTATTTCCAGCGCATTGAAAATTCAAAAGGAGAACAAGCTCGAGATTCAAACACAGATCCGCGAACTCCGCGCCATCGTCTACCGGCTCCAAACGATCAACGAACTGCTTCTTGCCGAGAGAGACCAGACGAGGGAGCCGCCACCTGAATCCGGTGACTCGAACCTCGAAGCGCTGGAGGCGCTCCAGAGCCTCGTTCGTGAGATTGCCAAGCTCGATCCAATCTTTTCCGTCACCACGATCACGAAGAGCCAGGGGGACTTGCGCGGCTTTCCCCGTGCCTACATTTCCTGCACGATTGACCTCCTGCGTCTCCTTGGCGGTTCAACCGTGGTCGAGATCGGCTGCATGCGGCGCCCCATTGATCATCCTGTCGATGAATTGGACCGGGCCTGTTGCCTCGACGGCCACTCCACCTTTTTCTGGGCCCGCAGCGGATTGAACGTGCACTCCGTGGACATCGATGAGGACGCGGTGAAAGTGGCTACGGACGCGACAAAGGATTTCCCCAATGCGGTGGTCAGCTGCGGAGATGGCATCGAGTTCATCCGCCAATTCGAGGGAACCATCGACCTCCTGTTTCTCGATGCATGGGATGTTTACCCTGACATTCCGTTTGCCGAAAAGCACCTGGAAGCCTGGCAACTGGCGAAGGAAAAGCTCACACCCTCCCACATCATTCAAATCGACGACACGGATATCGCCAACGGAGGCAAGGGCGCCTTGCTCATTCCCGAACTCGTGAAAAACGGCTATGAGATTCTCGCGCAAGGACGCCAGACCGTCGCCGTCAAGCTTTCCAGTTAAGGCGAGACCTCACTTTTGCCAAGGCACCCTGCCTGCCCTCTGCAGGTGCAGCCCCAGTTCCTTCCACAACTCCCCCGTCTTCTTCGGCGCGTTCTTCACCGGCGAGAGTTCTCCGGGATCCTTCTTGAGGTTGAAAAGCTGCATGGGTTCGAAGGGAGTATTCTGAAGAAGCTTCCAGTCCCCTTTGCGAATCGCGTAGTAGGCTCGGCCCTGGTATTTCGCATTCCCCTCGCGACGCACCCAGACCAGCGAGCGATCCCGGGACGGTCCCACTCCCGAGCCATTCAACACCGGAAGAAGGGACACGCCGTCGGCTCCCCCGGGAATTTGAGCTCCCCCCGCATCCGCGAAGGTGGCGAACCAGTCCATCGTGACTGCCAGCGAGTCCGACGTTGAGCCGCTTGAAACGACTCCCGGCCAAACCGCCGCCGTCGCCACGCGGATCCCCCCTTCGAACATGTTCTGCTTTCCTCCGTTCCACGGCGCGTTGTTGGCTGCCACGTTCAGTTGCCCTCCATTATCTGATGTAAAAACGACGAGCGTTTCCTCTGCTTGCCCGCTCTCCTTCAAGGCCGCCATCACCCTCCCAATGCCCGCATCCATGTGTTCAATCAAGGCAACCAGCTTCGCGCGCCCCTCTTCGATTCCACTTTCCCTCGCCTTCACCTTCTCCAACCAATCCTCAGGAGGTTGAATCGGCGTGTGCGGCGCATTGTAGGCAAGGTAGAGGAAAAACGGTACCTGCTCGCCCGCGCGCGAACGGATGTAATCACTCGCCCAGTCGGAAAACAAGTCGGTGGCATGACCCTCCGGATCAATCCGTGACTCGTTCTCATACATGTAGTCAAAACCATGGCGCTGGTGCTCATAGTAGTCGTCCATCATGTCCCCGAGGAACCCCTTGAAGTAATCGAATCCACGGTCGTTCGGGCGGCTCGGCGCCTCCAACCCGAGGTGCCATTTCCCTATACAAGCGGAGTCATAACCCGCTTCTCCGAGAACCTGGGGAAGCGTCGCCGCCGAAGGGTCAAGGTAGCCCCAGCTATTCTCCGGATGCGTCCGAATTACTCCCGGCACGCCGGCAAGATCAGGATACTTGCCCGTGAGGAAGGAGGCACGGGTCGGTGAGCACACCGGGCAATTCGCATAACCATTCTCAAAGGTCATTCCCGACTGGAAAAACGTGTCCAGATGAGGCGTTTGCATATCCGTCGCTCCCTGGCAGGCCAAATCGCCATATCCAAGATCGTCGACGAGGATGAAAATCAGGTTCGGACGCGATTCCACCGCTTGGCTCAGCGATCCAAAGAGATGAAGAAGGGTGATGACAGCGAGCTTTCTCATTTCAACAGCATCTGACTGTCGCTACAGTGGCATTTCAACGAATTTCCACGCTCCATCATGCGAGAACTCCAACTACGCACTCTTGAACCCGGCGACTGGGACAGTGTCGCCCAACTCATCTTCGAATCGACGAATGACTGGTATGCAAAGAACTTGAATCGATCGATCTTCACGGGGGATCCACTGTGCGCACGGATTTTTCCGGAAGTCTATGAAGCGCTAGATCCCGGTCGTTGCCTCGTCTTGGAAGACGCGGACAACACGCGCCTTGCCGGATCCTGCTTTTTCCGCGAGCGGGAAACCCATTGGTCGCTGGGAATCATGAACGCGCACGTCGACTACGCCGGCCAGCGCGTCGCCGCCACCCTGCTCGGCGAGATCATCGGGAAAGCGGAGGAAACAGGCAAGCCCCTGCGACTCGTTTCCAGCGCGATGAATCTCGATTCCTTCTCGCTCTACACACGGCACGGATTCATCCCGCAGAAGGTGTTTCAGGACATGTTCATCCAAGTCCCGGAATATGGGCTCGGCTGGCGTCCCGAGGGAATCGATCGCGTTCGCCCGGGCACCGCCGAAGACGCCCCCATCGCGGCTGATCTCGAATTTGAGCTACAGGGCATTCGACGTGAGAAGGACATCAAGCATTTCATCACCAATGAGAGAAGGATTTGGCACACCTCGATCATCGAGTCTGCCAGCGGCGAAATCGACGGCTTCCTCGCCTCCGTAAATCATCCCGGCAGTAACATGATCGGACCCGGCTTTGCCCGCACGGAAGCGGACGCTCTCGCGCTGCTTGCCGTGGAACTCGACGCCCATCGAGGTCGCTCACCGGTCTTCCTCGTTCCTGTCGATGCCACGGAGATGATCCGCGAACTCTACGCCGCAAAGGCGCGAAACTGTGAACTTCATTTTGCCCAATGCCGAGGGGCGACTGCCAAGTTCGATGGAGTCTGGATGCCATCGTTCATGCCGGAGACCGGGTGAAATGTCGGAGGATGGCTAGAAATAGTCACGCACCAACTGCTCGAATTCGGCAACCTCCGAGACGCCCCACTCCTCCGACTTTCCCAACACCCTCGCCATGTCTTTCGCCACGTCCGGAGCAATCCGCACCGTCTCCTCCGCATCCAACACGAGGCAACGCGAGCGACGGGAGAGAACATCTTCCAATTTGACGGCCATGGATTCCCGGACCGCCACCTCGACGTCGCCACGACGAAGCGGCAGCACTTCCGAATAGGAGCCTGTCTCGGCTTTCCGATCCGCCGAAACTAATTCCAACGATCCCGTGCGGCACGAGCGAGGCATCAAGGCCTCCGACTTGCCCACCTCGTCGATCACCTCCTCTGCCATATGCCGATACGTCGTCCACTTGCCACCGGTCACGGTGACGAGGCCGGAATTCGACGTCAGAATCGTGTGATCACGGGAGATCGCGCTCGATTCCTCGTCAGCGCCGCCACTAACCAGCGGTCGCAGGCCGGAAAACACGCTGAGAATATCCGATTTATCGATTCCGCCGAGGTAGGGCTTCGCCGTTTCGATGATGTAATCGACTTCGTCCTCGGTCGGCCGCAGTTCTCTCGGAGCCTCTTCCATCGCGATGTCCGTCGTTCCCACGATCACTCGTCCCTGCCACGGCACGGCGAAGACCACCCGCCCGTCCGGAGTCTCTGGCACTAACAAAGCAGCCTCGCCTGGCAGGTATTTGTTCGGAAGCACGATATGACTCCCCTTGCTCGGGGAAATCATCGGCTTCGAGCCGCGGTTGTCCTCGCGGCGAAGCGCATCCGCCCAAACCCCAGTCGCATTGATGACGACCTTGCCGCGAACCTCCCTCTCTCCGCCATCGAGCGAATCCCTCACTTGCACGCCAATCACCCGGCCCGCTTCGTCCTTCAAGAGGTTGGTCACTTCGCAGTAGTTGATCGGAAGCCCCCCATGCGCGACAGACGTTCGAGCGAGGGCAATGGCAAGAGCGGCGTCGTCAAACTGGCCGTCCCAGTACTGCACGCCTCCATTGCAATTCCGTAACGCGAGAGTCGGCAAGCGCTGGACTGCCGCTTTCTTCCCCAGGACAGCCGGCCACTGGATGCGAAGTCGTCCGGCCAGCAAACTGTAAAGAAAGAGGCCCGCCCCATACCAGATCTTCTCGAGGAGACTTCGCGTTGGGATGATGAACGGAAGCGGCTGCACGATCCCGGGAGCATTCTTCAAGAGCCTTCCCCGCTCGCGCAGGGCCTCGAGAACGAGCCTTACATTCCCCTGCCGCAGGTAACGCACCCCGCCGTGGATGAGCTTCGTGCTTCGACTCGACGTCCCCTGGGCAAAATCGCCACGCTCGAAAAGAACCGTGCGGTATCCCCGCGTTGCGGCGTCGACGGCACACCCCAGTCCGGTGGCGCCACCGCCGACAACGATCACGTCCCACGGATCTCCTTCCGCGTCGAGGCGCGCCAACAACTCCTCCCTCAGCACGACAATTCCTTCAACAAGACACGGTTGAGTTTGATCCCCGAGGTAAAGCTCTCGAGGTAGAAATTCTCATTCGCCGCGTGGATCTGGCAATCGGGTAGCGCCAACCCCAGCAAAAGCGTGTCCGCGCCGAGAATGTCCTTGAAACTCTGCACGATGGGAATGCTGCCTCCTTCACGGATGAGTGCCAGTTCGCCGCCAAAGGTCTCTCTCAGTGCCTGCTGCGCGGCGAGACCGTAGTCGCTGTTGGGATCAATGACATAGGGAGGACCGGCATGCCCACGCTCGATCTCCAGGTCCACTCCCGGCGGACAATGCTTCTTCAAGTGGGCCTCCGCGAGTTCGAGGATTTCATCAGGCTCCTGATCCGGGACGAGCCGGAACGAGAGCTTGGCCATCGCCTCCCGCGGCACGATGGTCTTTGAGCCTTCGCCCTGGTAGCCACTTCCCATTCCGTTCACTTCGGCAGTGGGTCGGGCCCAGCGTTGCTCCAGTTCGGTGTAGCCCTTTTCCCCGTCGAGGATGCCGACACCGGTAATGGACTTCGTCTCCTCCTCACCTCCGGGCAGGGTCGCCCATGCCTTGCGCTCCCAGTCGGCGAGCGGCTCAACGCGGTCGTAAAATCCATCAATGGCCACCCGCCAGTCGGCGCCGTGGAGCGATCCGATCAATCTCGCCGCCGCCGTGGCCGGATTCACAACTGCTCCGCCAAACACGCCGGAGTGCAGATCCTCCGACGGCCCGCGCACCTTGAATTCGAGGCAAGCGATCCCGCGTAAACCATAGGTCAAAGTTCCCATTCCCGGCGACACCATTCCCGTGTCCGACACCGCCACGACATCGCAGGCCAGTTCGTCCCGGTGCTCACGCAAAAACGGCTCCAGGTTCGGACTTCCGATTTCCTCTTCTCCTTCGAGGAGAATGGTCACGTTGAGCGGCGGCAAGCCCCCGTCTTCCAGCGACTCCTGCATCCCGAGAATGTGTGCGAGGTTTTGACCTTTGTTGTCCGTTGCCCCACGGGCGAAGATCATTCCGCGGTCCTCATCGACAACGGGCTCGAAGGGCTCCGTATCCCACCCGTCCTCCATCGCCGCCGGCTGGACATCGTAGTGCCCGTAGATGAGGACGGTCTTGCGGCCTGGTTGATGCTCGTTCTTCGCGATGACCACCGGATGGCGGGGTGTTTCGTGGAGCGAGGCACGGAGGCCGATCCGGTTGAGCTTTTCGACCAGCCAGTCGGCGCATTTCCGGACGTCGCCCGCGCATTCACTGTCGGTCGAAACGCTCTTGAAGCGGAGATAGGTCAGCAGGTCTTCGAGGTGTTTGGGATTCATGTTTTATCTTGGGATTGCATCACGAAAGTCCGGCGCAAACCGGAAAGTGGCCATGGCCCAGTTCAAATACGCGAGGTAAGCAAAAAGAAACACCATGAACGGGCCGAAAATACCCACGAACAAGAGTCCGGCGGCCGCCATGAAAATGGAAACGACCATCCCGACCTTCCCTCGGAATACCCTCTCTTCGCCGTGGAGGAGATGCTTGAGAAACTGGCCGCCATCCAGCGGGTAAATCGGTAACAGGTTCACGATGGACCAGATCACATTGACGTAAACGAGCGTCGAGAAGATCTTGCGCACGTAGTCATTGGGGAGATCAATGAAGATCAGCGCCGGCAAGGCCGACAGCCCCACGACAAGACCGGCCGCCGGCCCCGCGAGGGTGATGATCATGTTCTCCCGCCGGGAGAAGTATCCCTCTGCGGAAGCATCGCCGCCGAACCCGTGCAGCCGCACCCGCGGATTGCCACCGAACCTCCGAAAGGCCCAGGCATGGCCGAATTCATGCCAGAGAATCGAAAAAAAGACGATCGGAACGCCGACCAACCCGAGCCGGAACTGGAGAGGATTTGTCGAGGCCCAGATTCCGCTCGCAAAAACGAGGACCAACCCGTGCGTCCAATGCACGGACACGGGAAAGCCGAGGAGCCGGAACCGCCACATGGCCGACCATAGACCGTGGCCACCGCGACGATAGAAGAAAATCGGGGATCCCGGATTCGGAAGCCGGCATCCCCGAAGAACGTGCTCATTTTCTAGTCGCTGTATCCAGTTTCCCCGTGGGAAGCGAGATCGAGACCCTCATTTTCCACCGACTCACTGACGCGGAGACCACCGGTGATCATGCCGACGATCTTCAGGATGACAAAGGAGGCCACGAGCGTCCAGACCACGGTGATGCCGGAGGCAAGCGCCTGGATTCCCAATTGAGGTCCGACTTCGAACTCCCCGATTCCGCCAAATGGCATTGCTTGTGCACCGAGGACGGCGACGAGCAGGGTCCCGACCAGTCCGCCCACCCCGTGCACGCCGACAACATCCAGCGAGTCGTCATACTTGAACTTCATCTTGATCACCGCACAGAAGAACCAGCAGAGAATGGCCGACACCGTACCGATAATGAGCGCGCCAAGCGGACCCACGGCACCCGAGGCCGGCGTGATGGCCGCGAGTCCGGCGATCGATCCGGTGGCGGCGCCAAGCATGCTGGGTTTGCCGAACTTCACCCATTCGATGAGCATCCAGACGAATGCCGCCGTTGCCGCCGAAGTGTGGGTGACGATGAGGGTGAGCGCTGCATTTCCGTCGGCTGCCAGTCCGCTCCCGGCATTGAACCCAAACCAGCCCACCCACAGCATCGCCGTTCCGGTCACCGTCATGGGAAGATTGTGAGGCGTGATTTGCGCCTCCGGCCAACCGTTGCGTTTGCCGACAAGGATGCAGGCAACGAGTGCCCCGATTCCGGCCGTGATGTGGACGACAATGCCTCCGGCGTGATCGACGATCCCCCCTGACTCGATCCCGGGCATCGCTCCACCACCCCACACCATGTGGCAAATCGGGATGTAAACGAGGATAGCCCACAGTGAAGCAAAAAGGAGCATCGCCGAGAACTTCATGCGCTCGACGAACGCTCCCACCATGAGCGCGGGAGTGATGATGAAGAAGGTCATCTGAAAGGCGTAGAAGATGAGTTCCGGAATGTGCTGCCCGCCGGAAGTGAACGTCTCGACGGTCGCGTCCAGTCCCACTCCGCCGAGGAAGGCCTTACCGAAACCACCGATGAAGTTGTTACCGGAGTCGAACGCCATCGAGTATCCGAAGGCGAGCCAGAGGATGGTCATCACGCAGGTGATGGAGAAGCAATGCATCAACACGCTCAGGACATTCCGGCCGCGGACCAGCCCTGCATAAAACAAGCTCAGCCCGGGAATGGTCATGAAGAGAACTAATGCCGTGGCCGCAATGATCCATGCCGTGTGTCCAGTATCGATGGCGACGGCATCACCGTCTGCCGCAGCAGCCGTTCCCAGTGAAAGAACCAAGAAAGACAAAAGGAGGAATACACGTGGAATTTTTCGGAT
>JBCDLR010000117.1:0-10612 GCA_038745205.1 Verrucomicrobiota bacterium | reverse complement strand
TCGGACTGAGGCGTCCGCTCGTCGTGTCGTTGGTCTTTCGGCGTGATGGCGCCGGGGCCAAAATGTGACTCCTCCCGCCGGCTATGTCTGAGCGGGTTATGTTAGTGGCATATTGTCTTGTTCATCTTATTCATGAAACGGATGTCTCCTAACATTGATGCGTCTCCACCTATCGATCACTTGGACGGTATGTTAAAAGTCTGTTCTGCTTCGCGAGGTTCTCCATTCATGGTATAGTCACGCATGAGATCGGCAGTGAACAAGGTTCTGCTTGGTGTTGTTGGCATGTCGGTTTTGGTCGGGGGAGTAGTGATGTTGATCAAGGATGCCTCCGAGGAGCGGGCGCCGATCAATCCCGCAGAGTTCAGGGTCTCACACAATTGTGTCCGATTCGTGAAATGGCATCATATGACGACCGGACAGATAAGCCACATCGGCTATGCCCTGACGCGTTCACCTGATGAGCGGGCGGTCTTCCGTGCTTTCGGTCTCGAAGATGAAAAACTGGTTTTTCAGATCGACGGATACCTTGAACCCGAAACGATGAATCAACCCGGGACCGGCATGACAGATGAGCGCCGTCTCCGGGCGGTAAATTACAACTTCGAGTTACTGAAGGGATCCGATGTCACCCCCGAAAGGGTCCGCGCATTGCTCCAAAAGGAGGACTACAAGATGTACAATCCGGCGGCCATGACTCGCCAACATACCATATACACGTTCGGCGGCTTCACGGACGAGCAGATGGACAGAATGGAAGAGCGTGAACGGAACATTCGCGCGGAAATCGAAGCATTCCGTGGAGAGGAGGATAAGCGTTTTGATAAACTCAACTGCTCCGTTGTGGGTGCGATTGTTGTCTGCGAAGGAGGTGACACCGGGCTCCTGAGGCCTTGGCGGGTCGAGGCCAAGTTGGATGCGGAATTCCTCAGCAACTACACATCAAGGAAGTCGGCCCTGGTCGACTATGTTCTGATGAAGGAAGTTGCCCGCGGACGCGGTTGGATTGAGGGTGACTTTGAGAAGAAACTGGCCGTTGCGCAGACGGATTGACGCAAGCAATGGAAGAAATATGCGAGGGCGGGAATCCTGCCCTTGTCTTTCTAAGCGATGATTTCCTTGATGACCTGGCCTCCGAACTGCGACAGTTGCTTGTAGCGGCCGGCGTGGAAGTAAGTCAACTTGTTGTCGTCGAGTCCGAGGAGGTGGAGGAGTGTGACATGGAAGTCGCGGATGGGGTGGACGACGTCGGCTGCCATGGCGCCGATTTCATCGGTGGCTCCAACGACGCCGGGGCGGACTCCGCCGCCAGCCATGACGATTGACATGGCATCGATGTTGTGGCCGCGGCCGAGGGAGTAGACTCCCCCGCGCTTGTTGTTGTCTGGGGTGCGTCCGAATTCTCCGGTCCAGATGACGAGCGTATCTTCGAGCATGCCGCGGTTCTTGAGGTCCTTGATGAGGGCTGCCCATGGTTTGTCGACGCTCTTGATGCGGGAGGCATGCCCGCGCTCAAGATAGTCGTGGCTGTCCCAGCCACCGGAGAAAATCTGCACGAAGCGCACGCCTTTCTCGACAAGGCGGCGGGCCATAAGGCACTGGCGACCGAAGTCGGCGGTTTCATTCTCGTCGAGACCGTACATTTCCTTTATCTTTTCGGACTCGCCATCGATGTCGATGACGTCCGGCACTTCCATCTGCATGCGGTAGGCGAGTTCATAGGACTCCATGCGTGAAGCGAGTTCCGCGTGTTCGGGATGCCTGGTGGCATGCTGATCGTTGAGAAAGGCGAGCGTATCGAGGGCCTTGCGCTGGTGTTCCCGCGACTTGTAGGGTTGAGAGGCGAGGTCGAGAATGGGGGAGCCCTCCGGGCGCAGGCGGGTGCCCTGGTGGTAGGCGGGGAGAAAGCCGTTGGACCAGTTCCGCGAACCGCCTTGGGGCATGGCGAGTTCGGTCATGACGACATAGCCCGGAAGATTCTGGTTCAATGTTCCCAACCCATAAGTCGCCCAGGCGCCAAGCGCGGGATCGGCGCCGAGACGACTGCCCGTGTTCATGTGGAAGAGGGCTTCCGGGTGGTTCAGCGATTCCGCCTGGCAACCGCGGTAGTTGCAAAGTTCGTTCGCGACTACCGGGTCGGCCATGTAGTGCCATTGGTTGCACATCTCGATGCCGTTGTTTCCCGCATGCTTGAACTCAAAGGGGCTGCCGACGTAGAACTGGTAACTTCCAGCGGCGAGACCACGGTCGTTCTTCGATTCGGTCTTGTGGAGGTCCCGAAGCTTTTGCTTGGGATCGAAGGTGTCCATGTGACCGGGTCCGCCCTCCATGAAGAGCATGATGACGTTCTTTGCTTTGGCGGGGAACATCGCGTCTTTTGGCGCAAGCGGGCCGGCGTCTGCCGGGGCATCGCTGGCCATCAAGTTGGTCATGGCAACAGAACCCATCGAGGCGCCGAGACCGTAGAGGAACTCGCGGCGAGTGTGTTCGTTGGAAACCGGGCGGGAACAGATAGGATTCTTCATGCTTTGAATCAGGAGGCTAAAGGGTTCGACTTAGTAGAGATACATGAACTCATTCGAGTTAAACAAGGCCAGGCAGAGATCCGCCAGTGCTCGCGTTTCCGGGGTCACGTCGGCGGCCTTCTTGTCAGGGACGTAGTTGGTGAAGACGGGAAGGATTTCCTCGTAATCGAAGGGTTGTCCGGAGAATTCCTCGACCAGGGAGCGGGTGATGCTGGTCGGGTAATCCTTCTTCTCGGGCGTTACATTCCTGTGATAGGCTTGCATCTCCTTGACGTATGCAATGAGCTTCTCCGTCTCCAGTAAAGTGGGGTTCCGGCCGAAGGCGAGCTGGATGGCGCGTCGGACCTGTGCATGGAGCGTGTCTCTTTCCTGTTCGACCCGGAGGGCGAAAGCGATGGAACGGTCGGTGACAACGTCACTGTTGAGTAGCGTGAAAGCCTGCGGCGAGACCGAGGCAGCGTCGCGTTCCTCGCAGGAGTCGTTGGGATTCGGCTGGTTGAATGTCTCGAGGAACGGGTTGGGTAATCCGCGGACACGATACGCATAAATGCTGCGCCGGTTCCGTTGTTCCGGGACGCGTGACGGCTGGTAGGCCGGGGCGAGGGAGAACTGAATCATGCGTGGTTGGAGGGCGACCTCCATGTTGATCTCGGGCTTGATCGGAAGGCCGCCGGGCGTGGGATTGAGTTCGCCGGTGACCTTGAGCATGGAGTCGCGAATCTCCTCAGCACCGAGTCGACGTGCCGGGAAGTAGGCAAAGAGGTCATTGTTGGCATCTTCATTGGCGAGTCGATCGTGGTCGGGATTCCTGCCGGATTGCCGGTAGGTTTCCGAAAGCATGATGAGGCGGTGGAGCCGTTTCATCGTCCATCCGTTCTCAACAAAGTCGGCGGCGAGCCAGTCGATGAGTTCCGGGTGTGTGGGCCTGCGGCCGGAGACACCGAAGTTGTTGGGATTCCCCGCAATCGCTTTGCCGAAGTGGTATTGCCAGATGCGGTTGACGATGGAGCGGGTGGCGAGGGGGTTCTGTGGATCGGCGATCCACTTGGCCATGCCAAGCCGGCGACCGGACAATTCTTCCGTCAGTGCATAAGGGTCTTCCTTCGATGCATGCTTGGTTGAGACACCGAGGGCGCTCAGGACGCCGGGGGCGACTTCGTCGCCCGGAGCTTCGAGTGACCCGCCGGAGAGGATATGGTTTTGTGGGCGCCAGTCGGGCTTGTTGTTCGGCTTGATCCTGAGGCTGCGCCCAGTGATGGACTTCGAGGTCGAGTCGGGGCCGTTGTAGACCGACTGCACCATCGGTTCATAGCGCTCCTTGCGTCGTTTCCAGATCCAATCGTCCTGTTCCCGGACCTTGAGGCGGCCTTGCTCGACGGTGCTAAGGCCGACATGGCGCGGAGGCTTCATGTCGTCGGGGTCGTTGTTGCGCGCCGCGTTGTCCTTGTAGGGAAGGTTGTTTTCCTCGTACCACTCGCGGGCGGCGGCTTCGCGCTTCGCAACCAGTTCGTTTTTCTTCTTGCTGGCAAAACCATGCAGCCACTCGGTCAACTGCTGGCTGCCCTCGAAGCCCACTTTGTTCTCTTCGCTGAGGAAAGGCGCAGGACGCTCGGCCATTTGCGTTCCTGCCAGTGCGGCATACATGCGGTAGTAATCCTTGGTAGGAATAGGATCGAACTTGGAGTCGTGGCACTTCACGCAGCGCAGCGTCGTGGAAAGGAAGGTCTGGCTGATCGCGTTCAGGGTGTCATCGAGATAGAGTTGGCGGGCTTCGGGAGTCTTGACCATCGCACCGTCCCAGGGACCCATGCGAAGGAAGCTGCTTGCGACAAGCAGTTCACTTTCTTCCGGCGTGTAATCACCCTTTTTACGGGCCGTGAGGAACTCCTTTTCGGTATTGAAGCGCTTCCGCAAGGAGGCGTCGGCGAGTTCGTCACCCGCGAGTTGTTCGACGATGAATTCGTCATAGGGCTTGTCCTCGTTGAAGGAACGAATGACGTAGTCCCGGTAACGCCATGCATTGGAGCGTTCGTAGTCATTGGACAACCCGGCGGTGTCGGCATAGCGGGCGATATCCAGCCAGTGTTGCGCCCAACGTTCGCCATAGTGGGGGCTGGCGAGGAGTCGATCAATCAGGTCTGCCCACGCCTTGTCCGGATTCTCCTCGTAGGCGAGGCGGAAGCCCTGCGTCTCCTTCGGGGTCGGCGGAAGTCCTGTCAGGTCATAGGTCGCCCGACGAATCAGGGTGCGAAAATCGGCCTGAGGTGCGGGTTTGAATCCAGCTTCCTCCAGTTTCTCGCCGATGAAGACGTCGATCGGATTGTCGTTCTCAACATTCTGCCGAGTGAGGACTGGCTTCACAATTGGCTTGAAGGCCCAGATGGATTCGGGGTCGTAGCGACGGAAGGTCCATTCATCACCGAGCCCGCCCGAGGTCCTCCAAAGCATGCCGTCTTCCGTGATCTCGCGGCGGGAGTCGGCAAGGATGATTTCCTGCTGTCTCTCTTCGTTGGGCCATGGAGCGCCTGCGTTGATCCATTGCTCGACCATGGCGATCTGCTCCCCGTTCAAGCGGTCATTTTCCTTGGGCGGCATTTCGTAATTCGGGTCGGACCACTTGATAGTGTCGACAAGAAAGCTCTTCGCGGCATCGCCTGGAACAAGAACGTCTTCCCCGAAGGTGTCGCCGCCATGGAGGAGATCCTCGCGAGTCAGCATGCTGTAGCCACCCTTGATCTTGTCGGAGTCGTCTCCGTGGCAGCCGTTGCACTTCTCGGCAAAGATCGGCTTGATCTTCAGGGTGAAAAGGCTTTCGGCTTCCCCGATGCTGATTTCAGCGAACGAAAGCGAAGCGCTGGTCAGGAGTCCCAGCGTGATGACGGAGGTTCGGATCATGTTTTTCAGGGTTTTCCGATTTGGTAAAGGTCTTGGATTTCCTTCGCTGAAAGTGCAGCGGAGAAGATGGCGAATTCGTCGATGACGCCGTTCAGGTTACGAACAGCGAAATGGGGATCGTCACGGGAAGGCTCGCTCCAGTTCCCAATGGAGGCGGCGCCGATGCTGACTTCCTCGACGCGCATGTTCTCAGGGAGAACGTCATGGCTGATCTTCTTCCCGTTGACGTAATGCGTTGTCGTTGCGGCGTCCCCATTGTAGACGGTGGCGATATGAAACCATTTCCCGCTGTCGGCGGGAGTCCAGATGGGCGGTGAAAAGGCGATGTGCTTGTCCTTGTGTTTCTTCGTGGCCTCGTTGGCCTTGACCGAGAAAAAGAGGCGGCCGTCCTCCATGATCTGCCATTGTGGTTAATGCAGTTCATGGCCGTCGGTGAGGAAAAGCGAATTGTACCATCGGTCGAGGCTGTCGATGCGTGCCCAGCAATGAAAGGTCAGGGAACGATGCTTATCCGGCACGTCCAGTCGCACGCGGCTACCCGTCGGACTGAAGTCGAGGGCTGCCTCTGACTCGCCCCAGCGATCGGCCGCCGGTTGGGCACGGACAATGGTTCCATCCTTTCCGCTTCGACCTTCATTGATGAGCTCACGCTGGCCGTGGTTTCCGTCCTTCATCGGGAAATGCACGAGCACGCGTGGATCACTCTTCATCGTTTCGACGTGAGATTCCCACTCGACGCGTTTCTCGCTGCGACGCGCCGAAAGGTGCTGCTTCAAATCAAAGACGTTGATGACTTCGCTGTCGGCAGGCGCGGAGAGTCCATTGCCTGAAGCCGTCCAGCGAAGGGACTCGCCGTCGATGAGCCTCCGCATCGGCTTGTCGACCGGGTGCCATTCGATTTCGCCATTGAGGACATGCATGTCGGCGTGATCAGGAGTGACGGTGAGGGCAAACTCGGTTCCGAGATCGATGAGATTGCCGGTGGATGTGCGAATTTGGAAACCCTGCGCCGGTTCCGGCACCGTGGCGCGCAGCCTGCCCTTGTTCACCAGCATCTCCATGTCGGAAAGAATTTCGAATTCAGCATCGCCCTCGATGATGGCGGTGACTCCGCTGAAGAAGTCGATTTGCACGATGCCCGCGGCTAGCTTCAGCGGGCCTGACGGGAGAAGGTCTCCGTGCCCGAGGCTGGAGTCGTTCTCCCAAACGGCATCCGACTGCTCGCCGATGACAGCGAATCCCTGAGCGACGGGTTCTTCTTCCGGAACTGTCGCCACACCGACATCGCCGGATTTTCCAATCTGCCATCCAAGTCCTCCCGCGAGGAAGGCCACAACGGCTGCCGCCGCCGCGAACCACGGCAGATAGCTCTTCGGGCGTGGGAGTGTGAGGGCCTTTTCTTCCGGTCTTCCGACGCTCTCCGATGCTTCGGCGAGAAGTGATGTGTGAAGCTGCAGCCGCTCATAGTAGGCGCGACGTGCCTCGGGATTGACATGCAATTCCGCTTCAAGTCTCAGGAACTCTGATTCCGTCAACTCTCCGTCGAGCAAGTCGTCAATGTGTTGAGCCAGTTCTTCTCGATTCATGCGTTTGCCTCCCTCTTGATGAGGAGCTTCGATTCGATGCATTTTTGCAGTCGATTGCGGAGCCGGTGAAGGGTGACCTTGAGGCCGCCTGCGCTGCGCCCGATCGCGGCAGCGTAGTCCTTCAAGGGTGTCTCCTTGAAGTAGCGCTGGAGAATGAGTTCACGGTCGCCGGGTTTCAGCGACTTCAGGCATGTGCGAAGGGCGGCTTGGCGTTCGTCGAGGTCGAGGTTCAGTGTCGGCAATTCTTCGGCGAATTTGTCTTCCAACTCTTCGCTGAAAACGAGCCTTGAGTCGCGGGCTTGGCGTTTGCGAAAATTGAGAACCTCGTAGCGCGCGATGCTGAAAATCCACGCTTTGAAATTGGTGCCGATTTCAAAGTCTTCCCGCTTTCTCCAGATTGTCGTATTCGCCTGCTGTGCGACATCGGCTGCAGAGGGCTCTCCCGGCAGGAGGGACGCGACGTAGAGGCGAAGCGCAGCCTGGTGCTCGGTGAGCAGGCTGACGAATTCGGAGTCCGGATCTGGACGGGTGTTCTCCATGAATACAGGCAAATGCTGTTCGGGTCCTAAAGGTTAACAGAAATCGCGACTTCCGGAAAATTCGGCCATTTTCAGGGCCCACGGGAGAACAAATGTGCCCAATTTCGGCAGAATCCGGAACCTATCGAAATAAGAGAGTGTTGAGAGGGTAATCCTTCCAATTTGAAAACCTATCTTTCTCATGAAATGCAACCGACGAAATTTTCTCCGAGGCCTTGGTGGTGCGCTGACACTTCCAGTGCTCGAGTCAGACATCTCTGCTGCCGAAGGCGTCTCTTCGGCACCCACTAGACTCCTCGTCGTGGGCAATCCGTTCGGTGCCCATCCCGATCATTTTTTCCCGGACGGATTTGGGAAGGACTTCACGTTTTCGCCGACCTTGCAACCGCTCGAATGGCTTCGGGAGCGGATGACGGTTGTTTCGCACACCGACCACAACATGGTGAGCGGTCACGGGCGGGAGGTCGCCTTTCTCAGCGGGGTTCTCCCGACGGAAGGGGGGGTGTTTCCCGAAAAGAACATGTCGATCGACCAATTGTTTGCGCGGCATGTGGGTAGCCAGGTCCGCTTTCCCTCAGTCGGCGCATCGCTTGATGGCGGCATCAGCATGAGTTGGACGGCGAACGGAGTGATGAAGCGGCCGTTCGAGGATCCGCAGAGTCTTTTCGATCACCTCTTTCTCAATTTGACGAATGAAGAAAAGCGGCAGCGCCGGGAGATGCTGCGGCGCGACGGAAGTATCCTCGATACGGTCGGCGGGCAAATTGACGGGGTATTGAAATCTGCGAGCAGCTTTGACCGTGAACGGATCGACCAGTTTCAAACGTCGGTCCGCGAGTTGGAGAGCACGCTTTCGAATCGTGAAACGTGGCTCGAGCGCGATAAGCCGACGTTTGACTTATCAAATCACTTTCAGGGCGACTATGTGGTGACGGACAGCTATGACGCCATCTTCGACATGGTCGCTTACGCTTTCGAAACTGATCTTACCCGCGTGGCGACCGTCGAGTTTCCGGCGACAGTCAATTTTTCAGAACTTGACAGTGTGAACCGGAGTTACCACGGATGCACGCACAATGGGAAGATGGAGAACGTTACCGCGGAGCTTGTGGCGATTGAGACGTTCCAGATTGCGCAGCTTTCCCGCTGTTTGCGGAAACTCGATGCCATCACGGAGCCGTTGGGAGAGGGAAGCATGCTCGACAACACGATCGTCCTCTTTGGCAGTGGCATGGGCTATGGAGGGACGCATTCAAATCGTGACCTTCCCATTCTGGTGGCGGGGGGCGGGTTCAAGCACCGGGGGCACGTTGATGCGCGCGGCGCGGATGGCCAAAACATGCCGCTTTGCAATCTTTATGTAACGCTCATGCAGCGATTCGGCATCGAGCGCGATAAATTCAACCGCAGCACTGGGGCATTTGAACTGGGCTATGCGTAAGCTTGTTTTCATCATCAGCTTCCTTCTCTTGGCGACGGTTTGCGGCGCCGACGGCGACCGCGCACTCTTGGAGAAGCACTGTGCGCAATGTCACAACGAGGAGAAAGCCAAGGGCAAATTCAGGCTGGGCTATCTTGGCGATCGGCCGGGAACGGACAGCCTCGAGTATTGGCTGGACTCGCTCGATTATGTCGTTGCGGAGGAGATGCCGCCGGAGGATGAGAGCACGCTTACGGTTGATCAACGCAAGCGATTGATTGCTTATCTGGAGGAAATGCTGGAGGGATTTGAAATTGCCAGGGGAGGCGAATCCGTTCAGGAACCCCGTCGTCTGAACAACCGTGAGTTTGAGAACAGTGTGCGGGATGTGCTTCTTCTGGAAGATATCGGAACCAACCTTCCTACGGACAACCTTATTGGTGAATGCTTGTTCCATGGGTTTGATACGCATGGTCAAACCCTTGGATTCAGCAGGTTTCATCTTGAGCAGTATCTTGGCGCTGTCCGTAAGGTCGTTGATGCCACGATCCTTGCGGGCGGGAGGCCGGAGTCTCGTCGGATCGAGATTGATTCCGAAAGCATGTATTCGGAGCATCATCGTCAGAACTCAACCCGTCCTCATCGGCGCGGCAAACGTTCAGGTTTTGATTTTCTTGACCCAAGGCAGCTTGGGTATTTCGAGGACTTCAACATTGTTCCCGAAACTGGTTACTACCGGGTGAAGATTCAGGCGACGGGTCTCGACCGAGGGGTTTATTCCTCGGAAGACACCGGAATTCACCATGGCGACCCGATTCGGTTGAACGTGCAAATGGGCGACCGCGAGAAGTCGTTCGATTTGCCGGACGGGGAATTGGTGGAGATTGAGTTGGAAGAATGGATGGCGGCCGGGACACGTTTCCGACTGCGCTATCCGACCGACGGGCTGAAGATGCGAGGTAATGGGAATTTCAAGTTCCAATACGCCATTGGAGGCTATCACATCAAGAACACGGACCCGAGGAAATGGGAGGAAATCGTGGCGACGTTGAAGCCCACGCCTTCCGGTCGGATGCGCACGCCGGAAAGTTGGCACAATTGGACGGATTACTGGCAGGGTGCGCGACCAAGGGTATTGAAGGCAGAAGTGGAGGGGCCGTATTTCAAGGCGTGGCCGCCGGTGCGACAAATGGCGTTGTTGGGTAGAAATCCGTCCATCGAAAAGGCGCAGGAAATTCTCAAGCCGATCGCTGAACGTGCCTGGAGACGTCCCGTTCTTGAAGGGGAGTTGGATCGAGTGGTGGAGTTGGTCCAGTCAAAGGCAGGGGAACTAGGTGTGGTCGAGGCTTTGAAGGAGGGGATCGTCGCCATTCTTGTGTCGCCGGCTTTCCTGCTGCTCAACGGGGAAGAGTTGACGGCGAAGCAGCAATTCGCTTCCAAGTTCAGCAGCTTCCTGCAAAGTACGCTGCCAGACCATCGCCTGCGCAGGCTCGCAGCGACGGGCGGGCTCGATTCGTTTGGAGAGGTGAAGACGGAATTGGAGCGTCTGATCGAAAACGGGAAGGCCTCCTCGTTTCTTCGCGAATTTCCGTTTGGCTGGCTGGAGTTGAACGACATTAACTTCATGGCTCCGGATCCCGACAATTA
>JBCDLR010000116.1:0-10706 GCA_038745205.1 Verrucomicrobiota bacterium | reverse complement strand
CGTCGATTTGCAACGGCTCACGCGGGCTGATGTTCACTCCGCGAAATTCCAGCGGTTCTCCCAACGAGACATTCGGCGAATACATGTCGACCTCCCGAAGTTGCCCGTTGATGGCGAACTTGACCGTCGCGTAATCCCTCGCCGTCGTGGGATGGACGATGAGATCCACGGTGCCGGGAGCAAGTCCGTCCAGTTTCACCGTGTAGATATCGCCCGGCTGGCCACCTCGCCAGAACAACTGCCGGTTTCCGGACCAACCATCTCCGAAGGAATTCATGCGCTGCGGAATGACACTGCCGGAGTCAACCGGGTAGTTCTCAACCAGCAACTCCGCCTCCAAAAATCGGGCCTGTGGATCGACCGCGTCCGGTGCCTCCGCTTGCGGTTTCTTCGCGGGCGGTATCTCGCCCGGCAAGGGCACCTGTTGCGGGCTGGCAAGATACTTCACAAGATCGGCCACCTGAGAGAGAGGCAGCGCGTCAAACAAGCCGGCCGGCATGAGCGACTGCGTCATCTCGAGGCGATTGGCGACATCGGCCTTCTTCACATCGACGAGGACCCCGCCCGGCATGGAAACCTTGAAGAAATCCGGCGTCTGCGACTGCACCATTCCGCTAACGGTGGCGCCGTCCTTCAGGGTGAAAACATTGAGCTGGTAGTCCTTCCCGACGACGGCGTTGGGGGCGAGCACGTTCTCGAGGATGTAACCGAGGTCGGCGCGGTTCGAACCCGTGAGATCAGGCCCGAGCGCGATACCCTCACCAAAGAGCTGGTGGCAGGTACCGCAGGTCATCATGTAGGCCTGCCGACCACGCGAAGCATCCGCCCGCGACATCGTCAACGGATCCAGCTTCTCCCTCCATTCCTGCATGGCAGCGTGCAATTGATCGAGGTCCACCCCGGCGCCACCCCGCGTCCAATTGGCAGACACCAGGGCATCGATCTCCTCGTTCTCGAACAGGTCGAATTGATCCAGCATGACCGGGGAGATCAAAGACGACTCCAACCGGTCGTCGTCGACGGCCTTCAAGAGCACCAGCGTCATTTCCGGCCGGCTCGCGAGGAGGTTGATCGCCTCGTTTCGCAGATCGAGATCCAGTTGGTCGAGTTTGGCAACGAGAGCTTCGGCCGACTCGACGCTGGGGGCGGTCCGCATGGCGCGGATGGCGGCGGGTCTCATGAGCGGGTGATCCAACAAGGTGCGGGCGACCGGCGCCAGTTCGGGATCACGTCCGGCGATGAGCAGGTCCATGGCCTCTCTTCGGCCCGGCAACTTCGCCTTCTTGCTCAGCGCGATGGCGCGCCACTTGGGAAAGAACTCATCATCCCCGAATCGGGCCCCGAGCCGGCTCAAGACCTGTGCAATCTTCGGATCGGTCTCCGCGAACCTGGCGCCCTGCGCCTTCGCGGCGGGCCATTGCCCCGGGGGGTCGACCGTCGGCAATTTCTTCAGGGCTCCGAGCAAGTCTCCGGCTCTCTTGGCGAAATTCGCGGGTGTATCCGCCTTGGAGAGAGAGAGAAGAATCGCCTCGCGACCTGAAGCTGACGCTGCGGCGCGGCGCGAAACAAACTCCTTCAGGAGTGGCCAGGGCGTCCGGTCCGCAAGGGCGAATGCGCGCGCGCTATCCAGTTCCACCAGCGGCTCGATGCCATACCAGCATAGAAGGGGTATGTTGGGATCCTTGATGCTTCGACCGTGTGTCACCAGCCCGTCGGCGAGCAACCAGCGAGCGTCGAGCGGCAATTCCTGCAACTTTGCGGCGAGATGGCGACGCACCCAGAGCGAGCTCTCCGCCCTTGCCATTGACTCAAAGACCGGGATGGTCGCCGCATTCGGCAGAGCCAACTGCACGGCCCATCCACGCACGAATTCATTCTTGTCTTCCAACGCAGCCATCATCCGTTCCCCGCTCATCAAGCCGGTGACATGACGCGTCCAGAAAGCGCGAAGGCGAAGCGGCACAACTCCTTCGTTCTTCGCTTCAAAAGCTGCCAACGCTGCCCCTGTCGCCAACTTGTCGAGGGTCCCCTCGATGGCGCGTTCCTGCAGGACCCGTTGCGCCAAACGGGCGACAACGGCATTGGCGTCTCCCAGCGCGGAGACGAGGTCGGCGTCGCTCTGCACCGGCAAGTCGAGGCGCGTTGAAGTCGCATCGCCATACCGCACGCGGAATAGACGGCCATTCTCTCGGTCCCAGATTTCGACATCGCGGTGGTGGCAAGTTTGTGCGTCGACCCAATCGGAGAAGTAAAGCGCACCGTCCGGTCCGAGCCTAACTCCGACGCCGACGAAGTCGTGGTTGTTCGTCATGACGAAGTCCGGTCGGTGCCTCGCCACGTATCCGGAGCCATTCGATTCCAGCTTTTCACGCACGATGCGATGCCCGTGCAGGTTATGGAAGAAGGCGTCGCCTCGATACTCCGGAGGAAAGGTGTCGGCGAGATAAAGGGCCAGCCCACAATGCGCGTGACCGCCGCCAAGCGCCGATGTGTCGGTGGGTGCCAGCGGCTTGGCCGCCTTGTTGGCACCCCAGAACGCATGGTCCCGGATGTTGCCCGCATAGTGGGCATGATCGGCGATCGTCTGAATGTCACCAAAAGACCAAGGATTGAAATGCTGCCCCGCCTGACGTTCGTAAAGTCCGCCTTTGGTGAGATGGTAGAAATGCGGGATGACACAGGCGCTGATGAACCAATCGCCGTATTCATTGAAGTCCACGCCCCAGGGGTTGCTCGTTCCATGGGAAAACACCTGGAACTCCTTCGAGACCGGATGGAATCGCCAGACGCCGGCATTGATGCGCACACGCTGGGCATCGGGAGTCCCGGGCCGCCCGACCTTGGAGTGGGTAAAGACGCCCTGGCAGCCGTAGAGCCAGCCATCGGGACCCCATGTGAAGGCATTCAAAGTTTCGTGCGTATCCTGGTAACCCCAGCCATCGAGGAGGATTTCCGGTTCACCATCGGGCACGTCATCCTGGTTTTCGTCAGGGTAAAAGAGGAGGTAGGGAGCCGCGCCTATGTAAACACCCCCGAGACCCACTTCGATCCCGCTCGCGAGATTGACCCCTTCGAGGAACGTCTTCTTCAGGTCAAACTTCCCGTCGCCCGTCGTGTCCTCAAGAATGATGACCCGGTCTTTGCCGGCGGAGTGGTCCCCTTCCGATCGCTCGGGGTAATTGTGACCTTCAATGACCCAAATTCGGCCACGCGCGTCGAAGGTCATGGCAATCGGCTGAGTCAGCTCCGGTTCCGCGGCAATCAGATCCACGGAAAATCCCGCCGGCACTTCCATCGCCTCCACCGACTCCTTCGCCGTCAAATCCGTCCCGTAGGTATCCTGCGGTCGTGCCCCGTCCGTTTTCCAGCGCCCGGGACGCTGGCCGAGAATATCAATTTCCGGATTCCGCCAGTGAATCGCCAGTCCCTTCTTGTTACTGCTGACAATCTCGGGCCGGCTGTCGCCATTCAAGTCAGCGACCTTCACTTCCACACCGACTCCGGAATCGTCATCGACGAAGTGAGGAACAAATTCGATTCCCTCCTCGACGGCCGTGTTCCGAAACCAGTAGAGGACAGGCGCTTCCAGTCCGCCGGCATCTTTCCCCTGGTGCGCAAGGTAGCGCTTGCCGGTCACGAAATCCTTTCGCCCGTCCCCATCGAAATCCGCCAGTTCCAAAGCGTGGAGCTGGGAAAAACAAACCCCGTAGGGATTGTCGGTCGAGCTTGCGCCCATGATCTGGTGCGGCTGGAACTTCCCCGGGGCATACTGCTCAAACCACGCGAGGCCATGGCCGTGAGCGACGAGCGAGGTGATGAGGTCGGAGTCTCCGTCGCCGTCGACATCTTCCACGAGGATTTGCGCCCCACCCGATTGGGTTTTCAGCGACCACCGATGGCGTTTCCAGAGTCCTTCTCCTTCAACATTCTCATACCAGAACATGCGTTGGACGAGATCGAGTCGCCCGTCGCCGTTGATGTCTCCGACTCCGAGCCCGTGCTCGAATCGATTCCCCGCTTCGCCGGGTTCTGAAACGGCTCGCCATGTCCATGGCCGGGTCGCATCGGAGGTCGCCTCGTAGAAGCCGTAGGCGCCGGCTTTCGTGCAAACGATCTCCGGCAATCCACCCGGCACGATGTCGACAAAGTGTGGCGATTCGTTGCTGATCTCCGGGGCAATGGAAAACATCTCCCACCGCTGCCCGGGATCGGAGGCGCCCGGATTCAGGTAGAGCCGGGCGTCTTTCCCGGGAAAACCAAAGACGAGGATATCGTTCCTCTCATCGCCGTTGGCATCGAAAACAAAGGAGAAGAAGTTATCGGAATACCCCTGCGTAGCGACAAACGAATCACCGGCGGCAAAGCGACGGGAGTCGACGAATCCGGGACCTCGCCACCACTTGGGGCCGTAAGTGAGGTCCACGTTTCCATCGCCGTCGATATCGCCGACACCCGCCCCTTCGGCGAAGAACTCGGAGGTGAGGCGTTGTGTGTGCCAGGGAGACTCGCCAGGCAAGGAAGCGGGAAAAATTGCGGCGAAAAATACGAGAAGGATTCGGGGATTCATGGTTCGCAATGGAAATGTCGGCGTGAAACGAGGCGGACGAAATCAGCTCAAACTCCACTCGGGGAGCTTGACGAGTTCGCCGCCTTTCAGCGCCGATTCGTGGGCGAGGATTCCCGTGCAGGTGATGTTTGCCGACTGCACGGCGTTGGGGTAGCCGTCGCCTTCCCCGCGCAGCAGCTGGATGAATTGATGGGCAAGATGGGGATGCGACCCGCCATGGCCCGCGCCCTGGGTGAAACTCAAATGGTCCTCACCTTCCTCACCGCCATAAACTCCACCGGTCGTGAACGGCGCGATTTCGTCGGGGAGCAGGTGCGCGTAATCCGGGCATTCGGTCTCTTCAGGGATCTCCGGTTCGGGCTTCTTCGCCGTGTGCACGATGAGCGGCTTGCCCTCGACGAGGGGCCACTCAACCGCCTTCTTTGACCCGTAAACTTCGAAACTTTCGCGATACTGGCGCGCGACGTCGAAAAGCGAGCGGTAAACCTGGGCGCTCAAGTCGCTGTCCTTGAACTTGATGTGCGTCGTCTCCACGGCAAACGGGGAGTTGTAATGCCCGTGCATCTCCTCGCGGATGGTTCCTGACGGAAAGCAACTCACGTATTCGGCTTCGTGCCGACCCAATCCCAAAACCGGCCCCACGCAATGCGTCGCGTAGTGCATCGGCGGCAAGCCCGGCCAATAGCCAGGCCATCCATCCATGTCCTGCTGGTGGCTAGCCTTGAGGAATTGCAGCTTCCCAAGTTCACCATTGTCGTAGAGTTCCTTCATGAAGAGAAACTCCCGCGCGTAGACAACCGTTTCCATCATCATGTATTTCAAGCCCGTCTCCTGGCAGAGCTTCACGATTTCCTCGCACTCATCGACGGTGGTCGCCATTGGCACCGTGCAGGCAACATGCTTGCCGGCTTTCAAGGCGGCGATAGACTGCTCCGCGTGATTGGGGATCGGCGTGTTGATGTGCACGGCGTCGACCTGATCGTCCGCCAGCACGTCCTCGTAGCTCTGATAGCGCGTCTCGATCCCGTACTTGTCACCCACTTCACCCAGCGTCGCTTCCGTGCGCTGACAGATCGCATACATGCTGGCATGCGGATGGCGTTGATAGATAGGGATGAACTCAGCTCCGAAGCCGAGGCCGATAATCGCGATATTGAATTGTTTGTTTTCAGTCATTGCGGGAATTTTCCTGACTCATTCTATACTTAAAAAAGCAGAGGTCTTGTGCCCCATAGCCTGATTCTATTAAGATCTGGCCATTTTGTGGCTTTCTCTCACCAGCGTTTCCCCAGCCTCCAGTCCCGAAGCGAGCGCGAGGTGCACGCGGCCTTTCCCGACCAGTCCATCGCCTGCCACGTGCAGTCCCGATGGCTCGTATTTCAAAAGCTCTTCCCGGTCCAAACTCGAATACGGATGCGCGAATCCCCACCGTTGCCAATTGAACCAGACCGGGGCCGGCAACTCATCTCCGAGCAACTCCGCGACGCTCCTGCAAACGGATTCCAACTGATCGTCGGCGGTCTCCTCATAGTGATCATCACTCCAGGAGGGGCTCATCTGCACGACAACGACCGTTTGATCACCTTGGACATGCCCCTCCTTGTCATTCTCAAACGCCAGCCACGAGATCTCATGTTGTCCATCGAGATTGAGTGCCGCATGCATGCCTGCCGGGCGCCGGAGATCCCGGTCGTAGGCGAGCACCATCGTGAATTGACGATGATAGCGAGCCGCTTCGAGACAACGGGTCCATCCCTCCTTCAGGGAACCTTCCATCTCGCTTGCTTTCGCGATGGCGAGGGCTTGCGGGGACGGGCAGGTGAACAACACCCTGGCAAAAACACCAAGAGAACGACCATCCGCCTCATACAGCTCCCAACCACCCTCCCGCTGATGCATGCGCTCGACCTTCGACTCGAAACTGATCCTCGATTGAAACGGCTGGGCGAGCAATTTTCCCAAGGTGCTGATGCCGCCCCGGTAGTTGTATTTCGGCTCGGCATTCAGCGCGGAATCCCCCGGAGAAAGAGTTCCATCCCCGTCAAAGGTCCAGACATCGCCGGGAATCTCGATCAATTCGTCAGCCGGGAGTTCGTCCAGCACCAGCCTCCGCAACGCATTGTCCCCGGCTTCAAGTTTGAAGTAGTTTGCCCCGTGATCGAAGCGGACGTCTCCCACGGTCCGGGACGCTGCCCGTCCCGAAACGCCCCGGCTCTTCTCAAAGACGCGGAAATCGATGCGGTGCTTGGAGAGAATTCTCGCCGCCCCGAGTCCGGCCACTCCGGCTCCCACGATAGCGATACTTGGCATATGCACGATGCGATCAGATCCCGGCCGTGGATGCAACTCAGGAAGTAATGCCTCCCCCGGCCCGGTCAAAGTATGGGTCTCCGCTCAGCAGTCCGGCACACTCGAACCGGGGATGCACCCCTGGTTCTCATCCTTTTGGCCCTGCTTTCTAAGATCACGATTGGAGGAGACTCCTGGATTTACAGGCAGAATGAACCTACTTCGGTAGATCAACCGACTCCTCGCATCTCTCCTTGGCGCTAGTTGGAACGTTGACGAAAAGTTCTGACTCGTCACTTCGTCGCACCGCGGAAGTAACGTTGGGAGGATGGCGATGGCCCAATCGGCACGTCGAACATTACAGGAAATTCCGCGATCCCGGGCTGCGAGGCAGTCGATCCGGAAAAGCTCATGTCCGTCGAGAACTCGATGATATACTCTTCATTCGGATCCGTGTCGAAGAGAGCCACCCGGTGGTGAGTCGGCGTTCTATCAAACAACTCAATCTTCAAGCTCCGTTCCCGCACGATGTGATTTCGCGCAGAAACAATGGGGTCGTTGTCGTCACGGGGCACTTCGCTGAATGGGTCAATCACCCATAGCACGAAGTAGTCGCCGGATGCGGTGACTTCCGGAATGGGAACCAACGCGGAATAGTCCATGAACGCTCCGCCTCCCGGCAAATCCACAGGATCGAAGGCGTGCAGGAGAACGTCGTTTACTGGCGTGAAGTTCAAGTTATCAGAGAGATAGAGACTCACCTTCAGTTGCCCTGCGGCGAAGGTCCCAGTGTTTTCGACGCGGGCGGTCGGGGCAATTCGCTCACCCGGAGCAACGCGTTCGGGGCTGACGCCGGCGGACTCGAAATTCACGATCGGACGGTCCACGACTCTTGTTGTTTCGAGCCTCATCGTGGGGCTGTTGAATACGAGTTCGTTGTTCGTTTCATCCGACTCCGTCACCCCAGCTCCCGAATCCGCGGTCACAACCCAGTAGTAGGTCCCAACGGGCGGCATCGATGATTCCGGCGGCATGCTGAAGGAGGTCACAATATCTGCCCGTGAACCCGCACCAATCGCGGGACACACGCCGACCCCGAGAACGATGTCATTCGCTCCACCCGCAAAGGGATCGGGGCTCAGGGCCACACGGTAAACATTGGCGGGCGTGGCGGCGTTGCCGATGTTGGTGATCTGAACGGTCACCGAAACACTTTCGTCGAACTCCGCATCGGTGACTGCTGGCGTGATGTTGGTCGGAATCAGGTCGGGCATGCCTGCCGGGGTCGTCGGATCGAGGGTGAAATCCGTGATCGCCATCGCCGGGGTATTAAATTCCTCAATCTCCGTGACCTCGTCATTGATATCGAAAGCGCAGCGGATTTCGTAGTCACCGGGCGGCAACGACGGCACGGATGTGGTGGCATTTATGACGGAGGTTTGCCCGGCCGCGATTCCGGTGGTGGATCGTTGGACTGCGAGGACGGTGCCCGTTTCACCCGAGGGAGAACCGGGCGTCACTAGGTAAAAACGCACGTCGAAAGGACCTGTCGGGAGTTCTCCGCTGTTCTCCAGGGACACGCTCAGCGAAAGGGAATCATTGGCCTCCCCGGACGACGGTGAAAAAGTGACGCCACCCGAACTCCGGATGTCGGGAAGTCCCAAAGATGTGACTGTAAAGACTCCGCCGGTGATACGCCCGATATTATTCTCTTCGTTTCGTTCTGGAATGACCTCGATGTCGTCCGCGATGAAGAAGTAAGTGTAGTCGCCGGAGGGCACACCAGCCGGAATCTGGAGGTTGATCGAGAAATCGTGATGCTGGGTCGGCGAGAGGATCGGTCCGAGTGGGGGCAAGGTGCTCGTCCCGATCAGGATCGAATTACCCGGCGCGGCAAACGGTGAAAAGTAATGATGGATAGTTGTCGTACCAATGCTTGGAAGGAAGCTGACATTCGAAACCCTCCCAGTGAAGGTGTGGAACTCCCCGGGCGCGAGGTCCGGGACGACCGGGATGTTGGTATCCACACCCTCAAAATCTGGCCGCTCGTGCACGTATTCGACGCGGAGTTGCTCGACGCTGACGGTGTAATTCCCGCCGGGGAAGGGATCTGCCGTATCGGGGGGCTCGGGTACGGTGCCGTTGGGATTCAAAAGGACGGCCAGATTGTAATTCAACAGGTCGAGTCCAGCGGGAAACGTAAACGTCGAGTCGAAAGTGTATTCCGCTCCCTGGGACTGCGCACTGGCGGGAATGGCGGGCGTAACCCGGGCGCCAAGAAAGTGGGTGCTGTCCAGATTCAGAAGGACGCTGCTTCGCAGGAACGAATCGGGCCGGATATCGACGAGAAAGAAGTCCGCTGTCGATGGCCCGATGTCGACGATGTCTCCGACATTCTTGAATGTGGTGCGGACGACGAGGTTCTCACCGGCATCGTACTCGATCGGGCTCGGTGGACTTACGAGCGTCAGGATGGTCGATGAGAGGTCCGCAGTAGGTAAAAGCGTGACGTTCGGGGCAAGGACGAAAACGTTGTTCGAGGTGTTCGATTCCGTTTCCACCATGTCGGGATCGATCGTGAGTTCGATCCTGTAGTCGCCGAGCGGCATCGTGGCGTTCGGTTTCAAATCCACCTGCACGACGAGCGGAAGTGCGCTAGTGCCTCCCGGCGTGTTGATGATCGGGCGCCCTCCCACGTTGAAGGGCCCTGAACTCGGAACCTGCCGCGTCTCCGCAGGGTACCGCGTCGCCGACGGCAAAAGGGAAACAAATTCATATTGGAAGCGGATCCCCGCGTCTCCACCGCTACCGCCGATATTTTCCAGCGTCACCTGCGAGCTGAAATCCAAATGCCGACGCAAGTTGGTGGCGGTTACCGCACCCGATCCGGGTTGGATGCGAAAATCCGGAATGGCCTCCGCGGACTGCGCGAGCACAAGACAAGTGAAGACCAGATTGAGAACTATCCTCGCCTTACCTCCTGGTCCAAGAAGGTCGGATTGAACCGGGAACATACTTCGAGGGAAGTTCATATTGAAGAAGGAGTGAGTTGGCGAATTTCCGCCCGACAGTGACAGACTGTCTTTGCACCGGGAAATTGACGCATTCCTTCGACGAGATTCTCCCTTTAGAATCATCAATCGATGAAAAGTGAAATGTCCCGATTTCCCAGACTAACAAGGCGTATGGATGGCGTCAAGGTGTTGCTGTTCAGAGTATCCTGCAGTGAATGAGAACATTGCTCAGGCTCCTTCACACGACGTCGAGCACCATCTGTAGATCATCGCAAGCGGCGCAATGGCACATCAACCTGTTTCAACGGCGGAGGCCACCGGATTCGCGAGGGTTCCAATCCCTTCGACGGTCACTTCCACAAGATCCCCGGGCTGCAGGGGTCCGACTCCCTCCGGTGTCCCGGTGAGGAGGAGGTCGCCGGGGACGAGCGTCAGAAAAGTGCTGATGTAGCTCAAGATTTCCGGAACATCGAAGATCATATCCCGGGTATTCCCGTCCTGCCTGAGTTCGCCGTTCACCCGCGTCTGCACACCGAGGGCGGAGGGATCCAAGTCCGTCTCCAGCCATGGTCCCGCCGGGCAGAAGCCGTCGGCGGATTTCGCACGCGTCCACTGCATGTCGACGCGTTGCCTGTCGCGGGCGGTAACGTCGCAGGCAGCCGTGTAGCCAAGGACATGATCGAGGGCGTTTTCCGGTCGGATCTTCTTCATTTCCCGCCCGATGACGATGGCGAGTTCACCCTCGTAGTGGAGATCGTTCGTCCAGTTCGGAAAAGGAATCGCGTCACCGGGATGCGAAAGGGCCTGCACACTCTTGAGAAACAACCCGGGTTCGG
>JBCDLR010000115.1:0-10707 GCA_038745205.1 Verrucomicrobiota bacterium | reverse complement strand
GTTGCCGATCGCGTTCTCATGATGGAGAACGCTTACTACTCCGTCATCAGTCCGGAGGGATGCGCCGCCATTCTCTGGAAGGACCGGAAGCATGCGCAAGACGCAGCACTCGCCATGAAACCCGATGCGGAAAGCATCGAGAACCTCTCCGTGATTGACGGGATCATTCCCGAACCCGGGGACGGCGCCCATGCCGACCCCGCGGGCGCCGCCGAATTGCTCAAGGCGGGAATTGTCCGCTCTCTTGACAGCCTCGTTTCGATGGAAACAGATCAACTCCTCCACGCTCGCTATGACAAGTTTCGGGCCATGGGCGAGTTTACGGATGCCACCGCCGCCAGCGAGGATGCGATTGAAGAAAATGCGCCCGCGCCGGTCGCGGAATCGGCGGAAACGACCTCCCCGGAAATCGACCCACTCAGCGGTGCGGCTCCATCGCCCTCGACCGCCTGATTCCGGATGATTCTCCGCAATTTGATTTTTGACTGGTCGGGAACGCTGGTCGACGACGTCGAACCCGTTCTTCGTTCGACGAACGCTATTTTCGCGCATTTCGGCCAGCCGCGCATGGACCGGACCGAGTTCCTCTCCAAGTTCCGCCTCCCCTTCACCGAATTCTACAAGGAACACTTGCCCGGGCCCTCCATCGAGGAGATCGAGCCTCTCTATCTGGCAAATTTCGGCGAACCGACGGACGGTGTTTTCGCCTTGCCTCATGCCCGGGATTTCCTCCTCTTCTGCAGGAGCCGGAGTGTGCGTTGCTTTCTGCTCAGTTCAACCAAGCGCGCCCACTTCGACGCTCAGGCGCAGGCATTGGGACTGGATGAGTTTTTCGAAGGAATTCACGCCGAAGTCTGGGACAAGCGGAACGAGATCGGATCCATGCTCGATCGGTACGGACTCGACGTCAATGAAACTGCCTTTCTTGGCGACATGCAGCACGATATCGATACCGCGCGTCACGCCGATGTCACTTCCATCGCGCTCCTCACCGGCTATGACAGCCCGCAAAAAATCGCCGCGGCGTCACCGGATATCACCGTGGCCGATCTCGGAAAACTGAAGAAGCTGTTCCTCGGAATCGGCCCCGACTTCGCTAGATGAATTCGTTGATCAGATTCTCGAGCATTTCCTGGCGACCGCTGGCGAGTTTCGGTTCCCCGTTGCTTGCGGCGTGCTGTTCCAGTTCCTCGAGGTTCGTCGTGCCCGCTTCGATTTTCGCACCGATGCCGGAGTCAAAGGTGCTGTAGCGTTCTTTCTTGAACGCGTCGAGACGGCCATCCTCGATGATGGCATTCGCGATCTTCAGCCCGCGCGCAAAGGCGTCCATTCCGCCGACGTAGGCGTGAAACATGTCGACAGGTTCGAAGCTCTCACGGCGGCACTTGGCGTCGAAATTCAGACCACCGGTCGTGAATCCTCCCATTTTCAGGACTCCGAGCATGATCTCCGTCGTGAGGTAAATGTCCGTCGGGAACTGGTCCGTGTCCCAGCCGATGAGTTCGTCTCCGGTATTCGCATCGATCGACCCCAGCGCGCCCGCCGCCATGGAGACTTCGATCTCGTGCGCCATCGTATGGCCGGCAAGCGTGGCGTGATTCGTTTCGAGATTCAGTTTGAAGTGATCGAGGAGGTCATACTCACGGAGGAAGTTCAGGCACGCGGCTGCATCGGAATCGTACTGGTGAGTAGAGGGCTCACGCGGCTTGGGCTCGATGTAGAACTGCCCCTCAAAACCGATCTTCTTCTTGTAATCGACGGCCATGTGGAGCATGCGCGCGAGGTGATCGAGTTCGCGCTTGATGTCGGTGTTCCAAAGCGTGGAATACCCTTCGCGACCGCCCCAGAACGTGTAGCCCTCGCCACCAAGACGGTGCGTCACCTCGATGGCTTTGCGAATCTGTGCCGCGCCGTGCGCAAAGACGTCCGCGTTCGGACTGGTCGCCGCTCCCTGGTTGTAGCGGAAGTGGGTGAACAAACAGGCGGTCCCCCAAAGCAATTTCTTCCCGGTTCGGTCCTGCTCCTCCTTCAAGACATCGGCGACCGCGTCGAGATTAGCTGCGGACTCTTCGACCGTCGCCCCTTCCGGCGCGACATCCCGGTCGTGGAAGCAGTAGTAGTCGACGCCGAGTTTCTCCATGAACTCGAATGCCACGCGCGCCCGATTCTGCGCGTTCTCCACGGACTCCGTCCCGTCATCCCAAGGACGTTGCGCCGTGCCGACTCCGAACGGATCCGCCAGCGGATTGCGCATCGCGTGCCAGTAGGCGATGGAAAAACGGAGATGGTCCTTCATCGCTTTCCCGGCGACCTGTTCGTCCGGGTTGTAGTGCTTGTAAGCGAGGGGATTCTTCGAACCGGGGCCTTCGAAAGTGATGTCGGGGATATCTGAGAATGCGGACATGGGCGGGGAAACTGGCGTCGATTCAATAACCTTCCAAATTATTTCTGTAGGTCTGCACCATTCCCTTGGACGCCTTCACGGGTGCGGCCACAACCCCCCTCGCAAACCGGCAACTCGTGAAGTTCGTGAGAAAAAACGCAGCACAAATCCCGCTGCACAACGCTCTGATAAAAATTTTCTTCATAATGATTTTTTCTTATCGCTATGCCCCCCGTTGAACAGGCGACTTGTCCGCGGATCCATCACATTCTTGCAGGCACTTTGATACCCATCAATCCCAGCCCTTGTTCGAAGACTCTCAACGTCATCGCGCAGAGAGCCAATCGTGAAGCTTTCACTTCCCCTTCCGAGGAGAGGACCGGACAGGATTCGTAGAATCCATGAAAAGCCTTCGCAAGATCAAAGAGATAGTTCGCGAGCAAATTAGGGCGGAAATCATGCAAGACTTCCGGCAGGATCTCCGCAAAGGAACACAGGACCAGTGCCAGTCGGCGTTCCCCGTCACTTCCAATCCTGAGGGTCGTCGCCACGGATGGATCCGCATCCTCACCGGACTTCCGAAAAATCGCCTGGATCCGGACCGCTGCATTCTGCAGGTAAGGCGCAGTGTTCCCCTGCAGTGACAACATCTTGTCCCAGTCAAAGATGTAATCCGTCATCCGATGCTGGGAAAGTTCCGAATACTTCACCGCCCCGATCCCGATCATCTCTGCAATTCGCTTCTTCTCGTCCGCCGGCAGCTCCGGGTTCTTCTCCTCGACGACGGCAAGAGCCCGGTCAACGGCCTCCTCGAGAACTCCGCCGAGTTGCACGGTTTCGCCGTCCCTCGTCCGCAGCATCTTCCGATCCTTGCCGAGGATACTTCCGAAGGAAACGAAACGAAGATCAGCGTCCACGCCGCGGCGGCGGGCCACGGCAAAAACCTGGTCAAAGTGCGATTGCTGCGGGGCCCCGACCACGTACCAGATCCTGTCTGCGGTGAACTCCCGGATGCGGTAGTCAATGGTCGCCAAGTCCGTCGTCGCGTAGAGGAATCCCCCGTCCGATTTGCGAATCAAGCACGGCAAGGCCGTCCATTGTCCGTCCTTCTGCACGAGAAACGGATCTTCCTTCGGCTCGAGCGATCCGTCAGAGAAAATGCCAATCGCACCGTCAGATTCCTGCGCGATGCCCTCGCGAAGAAGTTCCTCCACGAGTGGTGCCAGCGCGTCGTTGTAGTAGCTCTCGCCGAGCCAGTGATCAAAACGGATATCAAGCCGCTCGTAGATCAGATTCAAACCGTCGATCGAAAGGCCCACGCATTGTCGCCAAATCTCGAGGTTCTCCTCGTTGCCCCCCTGCAACTTCACCAGCTCTGCCTTACAGATTTCACGCAACGACTCGTCTTCCTTCTGGCTCGAATTCACTTTGCGATAAATCCGAAGGAGTTCCGCGAGCGGATCCGCGGCGAGAGCCGCTTCGTCGAGGAAACTCTTCCATCCATGGATGATCATGCCGAACTGAGTCCCCCAGTCGCCGATGTGATTGTCGGTGATGACGTGGTGTCCCAGGTATCTCGCCACTCGCCCAAGGCAATCCCCGATGATCGTCCCACGGATATGGCCAACGTGCATGGGCTTGGCCACATTCGGAGCGCTGAAATCGATGACGATCGTGTCGGGCTTTTCCGCGGGCTCCACCCCGAGCCGCTCACTTGCCGCTACCTCTGAAAAACGCGCCGCCAGCGCGTCCGTGGATATCCTAAAGTTGATGAATCCGGGACCGGCGATCTCCGGCGGTTCCACAAGCCCTCCGCCTTCGAATGACCGGATGACCTCGCCTGCGAATTCCCTCGGATTCATTTTCAGTCTCGTCCCCAGCATCATGGCGGCGTTGGACTGGTAGTCGCCGAACCTCGGGTCCTTCGCCGAGGAGACAAAAATCGAGACTTCAGGCGGCAATTGCAGGCCCTTCCCGGTTGCTGCTTTCTCCACAGCAGAGCGAAGTCGGTCGTTGAGTTGATGGGAAAACGTCGGCATGAATTTGATCGCGGAAGGATGGATTCGACTTCGCGTCACCGCAACCTGCACACGGTACGGAACTTCGAAGGCTCAACCCACACCCGGCCTTAACCCACGCGAAAACGGATGTCGCGGATTCTCTCTCCACCGAATCTCTCCCTCAGCTTCCTCGCAATGATCGGTTTCATCTCGCGCTCGAGGGTAAAAAGCACCGCCGGCTGGAGGACGCTCACTTCGAGAACCCGTCTCCGCACGGCCGTCGGGCGAGAGTGCGCCGAGAGAAAGTCACCGACGATTTCCTTCCAGGCGGAGTCCAGCTCCTGCTCCGTCAGCTGGTCTTCCAGTCCGAGGCGGTTGACGACCCGACCCACGATCGATGAAACAGCCACGGGATCGTCAACCATGACCTTGGAGTCACAGCGCCTCCAGAGCTTGAGGATGCCACCCAGTCTCTCGCGCTTCTTCTTGCGCTGGTAACGTTCGCGGGCAATCTGACCCAGGCTTTTCTCGCTCACCGGGAACCCTCCGGTGGGATGAGGGAGATTGCAAGACCTCGCGCAGAACAAGGGTCAAGTGCCGTCGTCGCCAATGGCCTCGACCGGGCACCCTTCCATCGCTTCTTCACAGAGGGCCTTTTCCTCGTCATTCTCAGGCTGCTTGAAGACGAAGGAATATCCGCCCTCTTCCTCGCGCGTGAAGTTATCAGGCGCGGTTTCGCGACACAAATCACAGTCGATGCACTGGTCATCGACATAAAAAGTTCCCGCGGTATTCTCAGGATATCGGTTTTCGAGATCGGCCATGGATGCGATACTGGTGAAGTGGGGAAAAGTAGTTTTTCGGGCGCTAAAGGTCAAGGACCTCCGGGTTTTCCTAAATACGCCTTGACGGTGCACTTTGCGACGAAAACTTAACGTCGTCCCGCAGTTTCAATTCCATGTCAGCAGATCCTCCCTCCTCTTCCCCGTCCGCGGACGACGACTTCGAGTTCGAAGAGCTCGACATCGGCTCCCCGCCGGAGAAGCCCAAGCCGCGAGAGGAACTCCCAGTCCCGCCCGAGATCGACTTTTCGGAAGAGGAAACTGCGGTGGTCTTCGACGACGAGGAAGACTCCATCGCCACCCCGGATCCACCATCAATTTCTCCACCCGCTCACGAGCAGGAAGAAGCTATTTCTCCGGAGACCGCTTCCTCGTTACCATCATTGGAGTCGAATCAGGAAACTGCGCCGGAGCCAGAGCCGACGCCGGAACTGGAAGCTGCGCCGGAATCGGCACCCAAAGAAGAGCCGGAGTCCACGATCCCGCCCCGACGAACATCGACAGGTGAGGTCCAAAGCGGACGATCCGCTGTTCTCGGAGCCTTTCGACGACACCTGCCGAGCGGCCCTCTGGAGTGGGCCTCATTCGCCTTCGTGGGAGCCTTCTTCCTTCTTGGCGCCTTCCTCATGCAACAGGCCTCCAGCAAGGCGTTCTCGGAATCCAATGAGCAATTGCCGGACCACCGCCCCCCCGGCGAAGTCGAGGGTGACTTGGTCACTCTCGAGATCTCCGACACGTTCTGGCGTGACCGCAGGAAAGGCGACCCGGGCCGACCGGAATTCAAGATTCTGCCGGCCCTTGAGACCAGGATCGTCTCCGGCGGGCAATCCGCCTTCATCCAGGCCATCTTCCGCGACGAGTTCGGATCCATCCAGGGAGACGCCGTCGCCTTCAAGGTCGAGGGAGGAAAATTCAAACAGAGCGGCTCGAACACCGCCACCTTCCTCGGTTCCGGCGGCTTCACGAACCGCATTTTTTTCGCCGAGTATTTCGAATTTGAAACGATCGAGCGCTGGACGGTGACCCTCAGGGAGAGCGCCGACAACGAATCGTGGAATGAGATCGCCTACTTCAAGTTGCCCGCGAAATTTGCCCGCGACGAGAAATGACCGTAATTCGTTACTCCCAATTGCATGTCCAATTCCCCATCTTCACTTTCCGCCGACCAGTTTGTCGACGACGACTTGCGACCCGCGGAAGGCTGGCATGTCGCCCATCTTTTCTATCATATTGACCAGGCGCAGTGGGATCTGCTGAGTGAAGACGAGCAGATCGCCGCCAAGACCAATCTCACCAAACTCATTCAGGAGATCAGGGCAACCCCCGAGACCCAACTCCTCTCCTTTAGCATGGTCACTCCCAAGGCCGACATCGGCTTCATGCTCCTGACTCCCGACCTCCACGACCTCAACCATTTCGAGAAGCGCCTCACTGCCTCCCTTGGTCCGGACATTCTTTCTCCCGCTTACAGCTACCTCTCCATGACGGAAAGAAGCGAGTACACGACCACGTCCGAGCAGTATGCAGCTCAGATCATGGAGGAAAAGGGGCTCAGCGAGGACAGCGAGGATTTCAAGGCCGCCATGACCGAGTTCGACGAGCGCATGAAGAAATACTCGCAGGACCGGCTCTACCCGAACATGCCCGACTGGCCTGTCTTCTGTTTCTACAGCATGGCCAAGCGCCGGGGCGAAGGGCACAACTGGTACGGCTTGGACTTCGAGACCCGCCGACTACTCATGAAAGGCCATGCGGCCGTGGGACGCCAGTGGGCGGGAAAGATTCGCCAACTCATTACCGGCTCCGTTGGACTCGATGAATCCGAATGGGGCGTCACGCTCTTCGCCCGAGACACCTTTGACGTGAAAGGCATCGTTTACCAGATGCGCTTCGACGAGGTTACGGTGAAATACGGTGAATTCGGCGATTTTTACATCGGCATTCAACTCCCCCTCGACCAGCTCTTCCGCCGTTTGGGGATCTAGCTGCTATCCCTTCGCAGCGATTTTCGCCCAGGAATCCTTCAGGGTGATGGTCCGGTTGAAGACAAGGGCCCCCGGCGCCGAATCCGGATCCACGCAGAAATAGCCGTTTCGCTCGAACTGATACCTCTCACCCACGGAAGCCTCTCCCAGCGAAGGCTCGAGTTTCGCATCCTTGAGCACTTCGAGCGAATTCGGGTTCAATTCGTCAAGAAAATCGTCACTCGGTTCTTCCACCTTGAAGAGGCGGTCATAGAGGCGGACTTCCGCGTCGATCGCCTCTTCGGCTGAGACCCAATGGATGGCGCCTTTCACCTTCCGACCCTCGGGATTCCTGCCCAAAGTCTCCGGATCGACGGTTCCACGGAGCAGGGTGACGACCCCATCGTCGTCTTTTTCAAACTCCGTGCACGTGAAGCAGTAGGAGTACCGAAGCCGCACCTCCCGGCCCGGACCGAGGCGGAAAAACTTCCGCGGCGGGTCCTCCTTGAAGTCCTCCTGCTCGATGAATATTTCGCGCGTAAGGTCGACGGGGCGTTTGCCCGCAGACTCATCCTCCGGGTTGTTCACCGCTTCGCTTTGCGTTTGCTCCAATGCGTCAAAGTTCTCGATGATCACCCGCAGCGGCCGCAGGACAACCATCCGGCGCTGGGTAACCTTGTTCAGGTCATTGCGGACCGCATGTTCCAGCAGCGCAAGATCGGTCACGCTCTTGAACTTGGTCACGCCAACAGTCGAGCACAAGTCACGAATCGCTTCAGGAGTGTAGCCAAGACGTCTCATCCCGGAAAGCGTGGGCATACGCGGATCATCCCATCCGCTGACATGGCCTCCCTCGACCAACTGGATGAACTTCCGCTTGCTCATCACGGTGAAGTTCAGGTTCAGGCGCGCAAACTCATACTGCCGGGGTCTTGACGGAACAGGAAGGTTCTCAATGAACCAGTCGTAGAGAGGCCGGTGATGCTCGAATTCGAGCGTGCAGATCGAGTGCGTGACCTTCTCGATCGCATCCGACTGACCGTGGGTGAAATCGTAGGTCGGATAAATTTTCCACGCGTTCCCCGTGCGGTGGTGCTCGGCGTGGAGAATCCGGTACATGACCGGATCCCGAAGGTTCATGTTCGGCGAAGCGAGGTCGATCCTGGCACGAAGGACCCGGGTTCCGTCGGGAAACTCTCCCGCTTTCATCCGCTCAAACAGGTTGAGATTCTCCTCCACGGATCGATCCCGGAACGGCGTCGGAATACCGGGCTCGGTCAGGGTGCCACGAGATTCCCGGATCTCCTCGGGTGAGGAATCATCGACATAGGCCTTGCCCTCCCTGATCAGATGGACCGCCCACTCGTACAACTGGTCGAAATAATCAGACGCGAAATACAGGTGCTCTCCCCAATCGAATCCCAGCCACTGAATATCCCGCTTGATCGCTTCGACGAATTCCGGACTCTCTTTCGTCGGGTTCGTGTCATCAAAGCGAAGGTGACAGCGGCGGTTCTCTCCCTCGAGGGAAATCCCGAAGTTCAGGCAGATCGATTTGGCGTGGCCGATGTGCAGGTAGCCGTTCGGCTCCGGGGGAAACCGCGTGACGACCTTGCCGCCATGCGTGTTCCCGGCGACGTCTTTCGCGATGATTTCACGAATGAAGTCCGCCCTCGCTTCCGGCATGGCCGATTCAGATTCAGTCGATGACATGACTCTCCCTGCCCTATCCCCTCAAGGGCGTCAACTCCCCTAATAAGGCTCCGGGGCGCCTCCCTACTCTGCGGTTTCCGTGCCCGAAGCATCCGCGGGCGCAGCCTCCGCTGCATCCGCCTGCTCCTGCGCTTCACGCAATGCTTCCTCGATGGAGATCGCCGGAGTTGTCGCCGTGACCCGATCCTGAATCGCCGCAGGCATCGGCGCAGACGGTCCCGCCCCGACTTCGACTGCCTCATTCGATTCCGGCTCGATATCCTTGAGAATCTCTGACCGCTTTTTCAAAGCCCCGGTCAGGATCCAGTCCTGGTAGGCAAAAATGCGATCTTCGTGCTTCTTCTCGTTTGTGAGTTTCTCCTCCAGACGCTTCTTCGTCTCCTCGAAGGCCTTGTCCCTCTCCTCCTCTTCTTCATCCGTCTCTTCGCCCTCGGCTTTCCGCTCCGCCTCGACGTCCGCACTGACGGAATAGGACACCGGACGGCGGGAACCGGGCAGATTTTTACCGATTTTCACGTCATAGGTGAACCCGTCGAAAGTGTGCATCTGCACAAGGATCGGAGTGTCGAGTCCGGTGCTCTCGTCCGAGGCCTCTTCGCCGACAAGCACGTCATAGAAGCTCTCGCTGTTGAAGACAGTGCCAAGATTGCCCATCTTCGAGGTGTCCAACTCCTCGCCCTCCTGCGCTCCGGCGAGCTTCCACTCACCTCCGTCGTTCTCCCTCTCGATCTTGAAGGACTCCGGCGCATCCTCATCAGGGTGAGTCACCTTGATGGACTTCGTGTTCTCGACGACAAAACTCTTCTTGTCGAGCCAGTTCCTCGGCTCCGAATCCTCCGCCGTGTAGAGCCCGTTGGAAACCACATAGACATCTTCGCTTTCATTGTAGAGTTTCACATAGCGACCCTGGGTCCCTCCGGCACCCCCCGCAGACGTGGCAGGTGGTGCAAAGATTCCTCCGACGAGCAATCGAAGGAGCGGTTTGCCTTCGTCATTCAGGAACTCGACCCGGCTTCCCATCTCCGTTAAACTGTCGCCTGTCTCCGACGGCTCCTCCAAACCCACGCGATCGAGGTCGGATTCGCCAATTTCAAAGGGACGCACCACCTTCAGTTCCGCCACTTCGGTGACGAAGTTCCTCAGCTTGCCGTCGAAGTTCGCGGGGTAGTCATCGCGATCCGCAACAACCCAGAAGTTCCCCTTTTTCTCAAGATTCAGTTCCGAATCCGCACGCTTGATGCGCACGCCGGTCACCGCCCGCAGGTCGGGGGCGGGATCAAAAAGGAGATCGTCATACTTCTTATCCCCAACCGTCGGCGCGGGGTCCTGGTTGAATAAGTATAAGGCCGCAAGAGCGACGCCAAAGACTGCAACGAGAACGACAAGATGTTTGGGTTTCATTTCTGGAAAAGCGGAAGTCAGGACGCGGACGTGCGTGACCGGCGAATAACGAGGTGCACGATGCCCACAAAGAGAACGATGAGCGGAACAAGGACGATGTTCATGATCTGGATCTTCACTCCCTCCCACTTGATGTCGCGACGCAACTCGCGGTCGAGTTCACGACGCGCCTTCCCAATCTTCTTCACCTCTTCGCGGAGCTTTTTGTCGGCCGCCTCGACGTCGGCCGCTTTGAGAAACTGTTGACCAGTTTCCTCATCCTGCTGGACGGATTTGTTCAATTCAGCGGTCAACTCGTTGTATTTTTCGTTGATCTTCTCCAGTTCGCTTTGCTTCTGCTCGCCGGCCGTCTTCTTCATCCTCTCGAAGGTCGTGAACGGACGCCGCACCGAGCCCCGGCTGCG
>JBCDLR010000114.1:0-10719 GCA_038745205.1 Verrucomicrobiota bacterium | reverse complement strand
ATCTGGTGGTCGCCCCAGTAACCAATGGATGCCCACGGATCATCCGGATCCGGCGCTTCCCAATCCACCCCGCAGGAGGTGATGCGGTAGGGATTGAAGCCGTCGACGGTCGAGGCATTCAGGAACAGCGAAACGAAGCCGCTCAGGTAGTCAGGGAAGCTCAACGCCAAGCCTTCCCAATTCTGGAAGATGTCCCGCCAATTGCCCTCGAAGTGATGGGTCGGTTCGCCGAACTCATCCCGCAGGCGGATGTCAAACTGGTTCCATGGCCGGCTGGGGTCTCCGTGTCGCCGGCTGAGGATCAGCGGCAGGTATTCCTCGGCGAGACGCAGTAAATCACGATCCCCCGTCGCCGCCGCGCTCCGCAACAGTTCGCTCCGATGAATCGTTGCCGGAAGGGCCTCGAACCACCCACGGTGTCGGTTGAGCAGCGGACGATTGCGGCACTCAATGCAACTCTCGAAGCGCTTCTTCTCGATCTCATATCCGTTCTCCGGAACGCCTCCGCGGAGGATGTTGCAAAGCGTGTTGTTGAAATGAAAGAGAGCGACATCGCGATCAGCAGTCTGCTGGAATCCATCCGACGAAGCAACGATGGCACGGAGCCGTTGCCGTCCCGCCTGGATATCATCCTCGACTTCATTGACCAGCTTCTCCGGGTCTTCAAGGCGGCGGCGCAATTCGCCGACCTCGGACTGCGTCTGGTCAAGTTCGGCCACGATCATCCATTCGACGCTCTCTCCCGGTTCCAACGTCAACTCGCGTCCGAGGATCATGGCTCCACGCTTGGCACGGGTGGACTCGGAACCATCCATCGCCTCGCCACGCAGGAATCGTTGCGCCTCACGCCGGTCCATGAAGGTGAAACCCTCGCCAAGCCCGTGCGTCCACACCGTCGTCGCGAGCAGACTCTCCAACGGAACCGGTTCGTCCGTAATGCCTGCCGCCAGTCGATGCACCATCATCGCACCCCCATGGAACAACTCGCTCACCTTGTAGGCATCCGCGAGGCAGCTATATTGCAGTTGCATGCGGGTGCCAATGCCAGGCGGCAGGAAATTGTCCAGGCCATCTGCGAAACGCAAACGCGCCCGCTCCCCACTCTCATTGGTCATGCGGGCCTTTCTCACGAAGCCAAACCGGCTCGAAAGCTGCCATCGATAGGTCATGCGAAGACCAAGACCCTCGTGCAATTCGTCGAAAACCACTTCGTCGCCCAACTCACTCTTCATCAATCGCCGGCGACAGGGCGTGAGGAGAGCAATGGAGGGACGGAAAGGATTCCAAAGCTGGTCCCCGGCCACCACAGCCGTCCACGGACCAGTCGTGTTCCAGTTGTCGATGACCTTGTCGACGGTGTAGTAGGGAAAAAGCGACGTCTCCGGCGAGCGTCTTCCCGCGGCCAGCGAGCCGTGGCTACTGCAGAAAAACCACTGGTCCTCAGCCGTTGCCAAACTGAAGAAAAACGGCTCCATCCCCTCAAGCCCTTCAATGGCCACATACTTCACATCATTCTCCTCCACCCAGCGGTTGACCGGTCCAAAGGACGCCTCGGGCACTTCAAGCCTCGTGATTTCGGGATCGACTGTCTGCATTTTTTCCATTGAGCCAGATCCCAAATCGCAGGGGATTCCCCCTCGGTAGTCCTGATCCGCGTCGCAGGGAAACGGCTCAACTCGGAGGGATGAGATATCAATTGGGGAGATAGCGGCTGCCTATAAGGGAATCCCCAAAATCGCCGCGGTGCAAGTAATGTATTGCAAGAAATTGCATAATTTTGACACCCGTTTCAGGACAAATTTTCCCCCGTCATTACTTGGATTTTCGGCAATTCGAAAAACTTTTCTACTCCGGATTGTACCTGCTTGAACAGTCCCGGACAGTCTTCCCGGAGGGGCTTGGAGCGGGGGCGGCCATCGATCTCCTCCGTTGAGAAACCCAACGACGAAACAACGACATCCATTCTCGGGATTCTCCATGACGATGGCAGGAGTCACCAGTCAATCACCTGCAACAGGTTGCAGTAGTCATCCGCCCAATGTATCCGCTCAAAATCACCGGAATCCCAGGGAGTGCTCCGCCCGGCACCGATGGCCTCCAGCAGCTCTACGTTCTTGGAGACGAAAATCCATCTCGAGTAGTAGGCATACCAGAAATCCGGATCCGAAATGATCTGCATCGTTTCCATGCCCAGAGATTCCGCAATCGTTCTCACGGGTGCGCTCAAGTCCAAGTGCAGATTGGTGATGTGCACGACAAGGACGCCGTCCTCTTTCAGGTGCTCAAAGTACAATTCAAACGCTTCCTTCGTCAGCAAGTGAATGGGTATTGAGTCACCGCTGAAGGCATCGACAAACAGGGCATCGAACTGCTGGTTCTCGCCGTTCGCGAGTTCCTGCTCAAGCACAATCCGCGCGTCACCCAGAACGACCGAGACATCGCCCGCACAATCCTCGAGGTAGGTGAAGTAATCACGCGCGATATCCTCCACCTGGGAGTTGATCTCATACATGCGCACGGAGTCCCCGGTTTTCGCATAGGTCGCGAGCGTGCCGACGCCAAGGCCGATGACCCCGAAATTCACAGGTTGAACCGGATCCGGGAGATTCTCGAAATAGCTCCCCGGTCCGCTCTCCTCGGTGTAGTAGCTGATGGGCCACCAGCGAAAATCGGGATGGAGGAACTGGCGGCCATGGTTGATTCGGCCGTGATACATCTCCCGAAGATGATCCTCCGTATCCTTCTCGGTCTCGTAGACGCGCAGGACCCCGTAGAAACCGCGCGTGGCATGGATTGACTTGTCGTCGGCGACTTCACGGTGCTTGAGAAGAAAAAAGATCATGACCCCGATCGCCCACACCCACACGCCGCCAAAGACAGGGACAGCCACTTTCCATCCCTTGCCGGAAGCGAGCATCGCGCGGACAACACAAATCCCGCCCAGCAAGATGACCGCCACCAATCCGAAATGAAACTCCCAATAACCGTCAAAGACCCTCGGGGCCACCAGACTTACGAAGACCCCGCCGAGGGCGCCCCCGAGTGAAACCGCGAGATAGAACCCGGTCAGATACCTCGGATGCGGCTTGAGCCGGACCATCTCTCCATGGCAAATCATGCATCCGGAAAAAACAGCCGCCGCATAAATAGCGACCTGCCACGACAAATGTATCTCACTACTCGCATGGTCCTGATTCAGCAGATACACGACGGCCCCGATTGACACGCCCGCAAAGGGCACCCAAAACGGCCGGAAATACCAGCGCTCCGCGTCAAAGGCGATAACAAAGGTCAGCAAATAGAGGCTCAACGGCAGCACCCAGAGGAAAGGAACGACGGCCACGTCCTGGCACATCTGGTTCGTCGCGGCGAGTAACAGCAACGACCCGCACGCCGCCAGGAGAATCCACAGGCACCGGTCCAACCACGACGCCCGCTCGGGAATCTCCTCGTCCATTCGCGCCTCCATCTCGTTTTTCCGTCGCGCGGATCGGAGAAACAGCCAACCGCAGGCGGCCGCGATCGCGCCGTAGACGACATATCCCCCCGACCAGAGTCCCGTCTGCTCAGACAATCGAAGGTGGGGTTCGAACACAACCGGGTAGGTCAACAAACCCAGAAGCGAACCAACGTTCGAAACAGCGTAGAGCCGGTAGGGAGACTTTCCCTCGGCCACCGAGGCAAACCAGTGCTGCAAGAGCGGCCCGGACGCCGAGATCACGACATAGGGCAGGCCAACCGTCAAGGCAAGAAGGGCAAGAATCCCGCCGATGGGACTACTTTCCACACCTGTCGGTTTCAGACTCTCGGGCGGCGTGATCGGAAGCAGGGCAAACGAGATGAGCAGCAGCCCCAAGTGAATCCCCACCTGCCACTTCGGACGTTCGCGCAGCCAGGAAACCAACAGATGCGCATAAGTGTAACCCGTGAGCAGCCCAACCTGGAAAAACAGCATGCATGTGGTCCAGACTGCCGGGCTCCCTCCGTACCACGGAAGGATGTAGCGGGCGATGATGGGCTGGACCTGGAAGAGAAGAAAAGCACTGAGAAAGATCGCGAGGAGAAAAGCAGGCATACGTGGGGGTTTCAGCGATTGAACAGTCCGTTCCAAGCGATGGTTTCGACAGGAAGGCGAAGGAATCACCCTCGCCGTCATCTAAGCGTCACGTTTCATCGCCTTGCGCCATCCCTGGATATAGAGCATGGCGAGCGGCACCCCGTAGTCCCCCCAACGCTCAATCCATTCAAAAATGTTCAGGAACCCTTTGCCCGTCACCGTGTCGGCGGGGACGTAGAGGAACTCGGTGAACAGCTTCCAAACCAACGCGAACCACAGAAGGGGCACAATCGGGGCACAGAAAACCGCAACCCCGAGTCCGAGTTCGAAGTAGCCGACCATCCGGATGAAATTCACGTCTGCGTTAATCCCGATTGATTGCCAATGGTCAATCAACATCTGCTTTTCCGCGGCAAATCCAAATCCCGCGTGACCGATCAATAACGAGGCGAGGGCAATGCGAAGGAGAAAGAAGACAACATCAACTTTCGCTTCAGACAAAGCGGGTTCGACATAGGGGGCAAACCAGTCCTTCCACTTCATGATGAAGGTCCCTCCCATGATGAGCATGACAAACGGCGGCATCCAGTTCCCCGCGCGCTCCCAGAACTCCCAGGTCTGCATCTTCGCGACGTTCATCGACGCCGTATCGAGTTCGACACTCCATTCCCCGGTGGCGACATCCTGAACCTTCTTCAGGTTTCCCGCGAGGGGGCGGAGAATCGCCGTCCACAGCGCCCAACCTGTCATCCATACAAGAATGGCGCGGCGTGGATGCCAGAGCAGCAGGAAAGCCATCGCGATGTCAAAGACACCGATTACCGGCTGCAGCGTCCAGGCGATGTCCATGGGAATGCCCTGTGAACCGAAGAAAGGCAGCCACCCCGACTTCGTGATCACACCCCAGGTTCCGTGTCCGATGAAACACAGGGCCGCCGTCACCCGCATTGTCCAGTGCAGTTGGGTCTGGAGAAGAGACAAGTCGGACGAACTATTGCCGAAAAGGTTTGTTGTAAACGTGGGTGCCGCCATGGAATGAGGAATGAGAAGTCAGAAGTGGATGCGAAGGCCAACACCGGTCGTCCACCCCTGGTAAACGGTGCCGCCGCTGGAGGAAATGTCATCATACTTGGTGCCGAAGACGACTTTTTTGTTTTCGCCGTCAAAATACCAGTTCAGTCCGGCATATACACTGTGGTGCTCATCCCCGCGGCCCCCGCCGATGTCCGCGATGCTGTTCGCTTCGGCAACTCGCGCATAACGCGTGTCCAGTCGAATGCCCTCACTCCGCTCCGCTCCCTGGTATTGATAGCGAAGAACAAATTTCAGTTTCTCGTCGATCACCCAGTACATCGGCTGCACTACGGCACCCCAAAATGTCCCTTCACGGCTCGCCCTGCCTTGCTCGCCGTTGTCACCGATCCCCAGCGTCGTCCGCAACATCCAGCGTCCGTCCTCAATCCGCGTGACGAAGGCTGCCGCATTCTCAATTCCATTCGCAAGCTGGTCACCGCCAGGATCCGCGTCCTGGTGAAAGGCAGAGAGCCACAAATCCGTCACATCCAGTCCCGTCCGCGCGGAAAAGTCTCCCTCCCACGACGCGAATAGCATCACTCCGTCCTCCCAGCCGGGAATCCAGTCACTGTCATCCGTCGAGAAAACGGCAAGGTCGAAGGTATGGATGCCTTTCTCAAACTTCACCCAGGCTGCCAACGGATTCGCACTCCCCTCGTCATTGGGCCAGAGCTTGTTGGAAAACGCAGAACGCTCGATCGTGTTGATCAGGTAAGCCGAACGCTGCCACTCTTCCGCCATCCGCGCCGATCGACGGCCGTATCCAACGTCAAAACTATTGAACCGACCAATTTTCAACGCCTTGTCCGCTTGAAACACGATATTCGCGCTGCGGAAGTTTTCGTGTCCCCATTGATGACTGCCGCCGGGAAAATTGCCGCGGTCCCGCGACGCATTGGACACAAACTTGTATTTCCACCAATGGAATGCCTCCCCGGACGCCCCCCACCAGACCCGGCGCGTCTCCTCGTAGGCATCATGAAAGTCATCTCCGTTCCGATCCGTCCCTTCTATATGCACGAACTGATGCTGGTAGGTCGCAAAGAGTCGGAGGGACTGCAAGAACTGCGACTCCGGATCGTCCTTCAACTGCGGAAACTCCGCCCAGCGCTCCGACCAACCGTCGGCCGAGGCCAACGGAACAGTCGCTAGAGCTTGGAGAATCGTTAACGCCGCCAAGTGATTTCTCACAGGCGAAGAAATCGCACGGGATCAGTCCCGCGTCAGCAACAGAATTCGGCTATTCCTTTTCCCACGGATCCCGAGCGTTCTCCGTGATTTCCGCATCCAGTGCCATCATCCGCGTCTCCAACTTCTTCACGATACCGGGACGATCCCCTGCAAGATTGCTCTGCTCCCCCATGTCTTCCTTGAGATTAAACAACAGCATCTCGGGCTTCGAAGTTGCCGCAGCCTTGGCTTTCCCTTTCCCGCGCCGGGGCGACCGCGGCTTCTTCACCAGGAGCTTCCAGTCCCCCTGTCGCAAACCTTCAATCTCACCACGCGATGTGTAATAGACGAACTCATTGCGCGGGGATTTCTCAATCTCGCCGGTCACCAATCCACTGACGTCCATACCGTCGATCTTCTTCCCGCTCGGAAGCGACGTCGCGGTCAATGCGGCGATCGTCGGGAGAAGGTCAATGGTTCCTGCAAGTTCGCCACACACAGTCCCCGCCGGTATTCCGGGACCACGCATGAGACAGGGCACGCGCTGACCGCCTTCAAAGGTCGTTCCCTTTCCTTCGCGAAGGGGTCCCGCTGAACCTCCATGATGCTTGAAGGACAACCACGGTCCATTGTCGGTCGCGTAGATGACATACGTCTTCTCCGTCAGTTTCAATTGATCCAACGTGTCGAGAAGTCGGCCGACCTCGGTGTCAATGTGCTCAATCGTGTTCGTGTAGGCATTCAACGGATTCGGATCACGCACTTCATCGGGAACATAGAGCGGGATATGCGGCATCGAATAGGGCACGTAGACGAAAAAAGGCTCATCCTTCTTCGCCTTCACGAAATCGATGGCCTTCTGCGTACAGCGCCGGGTGATCGTGCGCTGATCAACCGGTAGTTCAACGATCTCCTCATCTTCAAAGAGGGACGTCTTCCACTTCGTCAGCGTCGACTCCGGATCGGCCCAGAGTATATCCATCCCCTCCCATCCACCTTTGGGCTTCCCCTTGTTGTCGGGATGGTTCATGTCGTTGGAATAGGGAATCCCGTAGTAGGTGTCGAATCCGTTCCCGGTCGGGAGCACTTCCGGATGATGCCCGAGGTGCCACTTGCCGAAGCAGGCCGTGGCGTATCCCTGCTGCCTCAGGTGATCGGCGATGGTGTGTTCCTCCGGATTCAAGCCCTTGGTGGAAGCCGGGAAAAGGACGTGCTGGTGCATGCCGACACGCTTCGGATAGCAACCCGTCATCAAGGCCGCTCTGGACGGTGTGCATACGGGCGAAGCGACCATGAAGCTCGTGAACTTCCGGCCCTCGGTCGCCAGCCGGTCGATGTTCGGTGTCTTGATCTTGGTCGAGCCAAAACAACCAAGGTCGCCGTAACCCTGGTCATCCGTGAAGATGATGACGAAATTGGGCTTGGAATCCTCGGCGGAGACGATCGCGGAAAGAGCACAAAAGAAGTGCGAGAGGATAAGGGGGAGTTTCATGAGTTGAATTTGTAGGAGATGGCGGAGCCTCAGGCAATCTCATTTGTTTTCTCAAGCGCAATCGCCCCACCCCCTAGCCGGAGCCGAAGAACTCCCCTATCACACGCACCACAAAATCAATGGCCTCCGCATCGACATCCAAATGCGTCACGAACCTTACCGGGGCATAGTCGGCAAGGGCGAGGATCCCGTTTTCCTCCAGGTGCTTCGAAAAGGATCTCAGTTTGTCGTCCGGGAACCGCACGAAAACCATGTTGGTGGCAACACTCTCCAATTCGACGCCATCGATACCTGAAAGCCCGTGCGCTAGTCTCTCCGCACTGTCATGATCCTCTACGAGCCGATCCACATGATTCTCCAATGCATGGATTCCCGCCGCCGCGAGAATTCCACTCTGCCGCATCCCGCCTCCCACGACTTTTCGCCAGCGCCGCGCCTCCTCGACAAAGGTGACGTCACCAACTAACACACTCCCCACCGGGGCCCCCAACCCTTTGGACAGGCAGATGGAAACCGTGTCCGCCGGCGCCGCCAACTGGGCGGCGCTCCGACCCGAGGCGATCGCTGCATTGAACAGTCGCGCGCCATCCATATGCAGCCGCAACCCATGTTGATCGACCAACGCCCGGGCGTCCGCCAAGTATTCAAACGGAAGCACCTTTCCATAAAACGTGTTCTCCAGGCAGAGCAGTCGCGTCCGCGCGAAATGGAAGTCATTTGGTTTGACCAGGGCCGCGATCTTTGTCAGATCGAGCGTCCCATTCCGTTCATTCCCCAAAGGCTGCGGCTGAATTCCTCCGAGCGCCGCTCCGCCACCGCCCTCGTAAATATAGGTGTGCGCCTTTTGCCCGACAATGTATTCGTCGCCCCGCCCGCAATGCGTGAGCAGGGCCACGAGATTCGATTGCGTTCCGCTCGCCACAAACAGTCCGGCCTCCTTGCCGAGCATCCCTGCAGTGGTCTCCTCCAGCCTACGCACGGTCGGATCGTCGCCAAAGACGTCGTCCCCGACTTCCGCCTCCGTCATTGCCTGCCGCATGGCCGCCGTCGGCTTCGTCACCGTGTCGCTCCGCAAGTCAATGATGGCCATTCCCCTGCCTCTCATATTCACGCCATCGCTTCAAGCTCCGACCTGCCAGCCCGCCTCCGTATTCTCAAAATTTTTGCTTTTTTTGTTAAAACAGACTGCCACTTTAGGCATTCTCCACTACCCGCTGGTCGGAACCCCCGAAGAACCCCGATTTCCTTCGCTATTTCATGAAATACCCTGCCCTGCTATCTCTCCTTCTTTGCTCACTCTTGGCGGAAGCGTCTCTCGCCCAACTCCACTTCAAAGGCGCCGCCGACAAGCCCGGTAACGGCAAGACGATCGTCCTTATCGCCGGCGACGAGGAATATCGAACGGAGGAGAGTTGCCCGATGCTCGGAAAGATTCTCAGCCAACGTCACGGGTTCGACTGCCACGTCCTGTTCTCCATGTCCGAGGACGGGAAATACATCGACCCGAACAATCAAAAGGACATCACCGGACTCGAAACGATCAAGAATGCCGACCTTGTCATCATCGGCACCCGCTACCGCCAGCTCGACGGCAATGACTATGAGATGCTCTCGGAATACCTCAATGCGGGCAAGCCGATCATCGGCTTCCGGACCGCAACCCATGCGTTCACCGGCTCCGGGGTGACGGGCAATTTCAAATGGAAGGAGTTTGGTCCCAGGATTCTCGGTGAAGGCTGGGTCAACCACCACGGAAAACACAAGAAGGAAGGTTACCGCGGCATCCCGGAACCAGCGAACAAGCGGCATCCCATCCTCAATGCGGTCGGACGCCCCTTCGGGACCTCGGACGTTTACGGCATCAAGCGGGTCAATTCCAAGAACGCGACCATCCTTCTCCGCGGCGCGGTTCTTGAATCCCTCGACCCCAAGGCGGCGCCGCTGCAGGGCGAAAAGAACAACCCGATGATGCCGCTCGCGTGGCTCCGCGAGTACACCGCCCCTAACGGAAAAACCAAAGGCACCGCGTTTTGCACAACCGCGGGAGCGTCCGAGGACTTCCGAGACGAAGGCCTGCGCCGCCTTGTCGTCAACGCCTCCTACCACCTGCTCGGACTCGAGGTCCCGAAAAGGGCCAACGTGGATTATGTCGACCCCTTCCCGACCACCTTCTACAGTTTCATCCGCTCTGAGGATTACTTCAAGGAACGCAACCTGCAGGTCTCCGACTTTGCACTCGGAAGCAGCGCCACCACCGGTCTCCCCGATCCTGCGAACGAACCGAAGAAGAAGACCGCCAGCAACAAGAACCAGCCGAAGAAAAGGGCGAAAAAGGAGGAAGAAGAGATCAACGCCCCTCACGCTCCGCAAGTCGATCCGCCCGCCGCCACCGCCGCCCGCTCCCAGGCGGTCGCGCCCCCGCAGAAGGGCGAACGCATCGTTTTCCTCGGCAATGGGCTTGCCGAGCGCGACGTGTGGTTCAGCCGCATGGAGCCGGAGTTCCACGCTCGTTTTCCAGAGCATGAGCTTGTCATTCGCAACATGGGCAAGCAGGGCGATACCCCCGGTTTTCGCGCCCATGCCTCCCGCGAGTCCCAATGGGCATTCCCCGGTGCGGAAAAATTTCATCCCGACAAGCAGATGCACCTCGGCATCGGGTTTTACTCGACCCCCGATCAATGGCTCCACCACCTGAAGGCCGATACCATCGTTGCCTTCTTCGGGTACAACGAGTCCTTCGACGGACCCAATGGGCTGAAAAACTTTGAAACGGAACTCGACGCCTGGGTGACGCACTCGCTCTCGAAGGCCTACAACGGGAAGGAAGCGCCGCGGATCGTTCTCGTATCGCCCGCAGCTTATGAGGACCTTTCCGATGAGATCGATTTGCCGGATGGAACTGCGGAGAACAAGAACCTCCGCCTCT
>JBCDLR010000113.1:0-10813 GCA_038745205.1 Verrucomicrobiota bacterium | reverse complement strand
GCCCCGTTCCATGGCATTCGGATACAGCCATGGCTTGCCGGATACCCGGGGCAATTCCCGACGTGCATGCCGAAGCTGCCACAGCTCAGGCGCATGAAGTAGGGCATCGAGCTGCCGTAGATCGTCGAATTCCAGTGGCGGTGCTTGTGTGTGATCACGTACTCGCCGGGCGGGGTGCGATAGCCGCTCTTGCCGGTGGAGACGTTGCTGGAAACGACGACCACGCCGTCGACATAGAGGCGGGCGCTCTGGGCGGAGAGATCAATGATCACATGACGGCTCTTTTCCTGCTCGGCGGGGTCGGCGCCGACGATGATCTGCTGGGCGATGATGCTCTTGGATTCCGAGGCGAAGCTGATGGGATAGCGTTTCCATCTTCGCGTGTAGTTGACGGTGCTCGCCCCGTTCTTCAGGAGTACACGCAGGGTGTCGGGATCGCCGATTCCCGCTGCGATCATCAGGGGCGTGAATCGTGAGTCGCGGGTGAGGTACCAGGAGACAGTGCGGCTGTCGACAAACTCACGGAAGGCGCTGCTGGCGGGAGACCGGAGTTTCACGTTCGGGTCCGCGCCGTGGTCGACGAGTTTTTGAATGAGCGTTGGTCGCCGGGCCGCGACCGCGATGACGAGCGGTTCCTGACCTTCGGCGCCGATGCGTTGGATGTCGGCACCGTTCCAAAGGAGAAAGTCGACCATGGCATCGTCGCCGCGCTTGATGCAGTGAAGGAGCGGGGTATCGCCGTCCTCGTTCAGCTCGTTGACGTCGGCTCCGTGCTCGAGGAGGAGTTTCGCGATGTCCTGTGCTCCGGCGTCGATGGCGTCGAGGAAGAGCGAGGGATGGGGAATGGTGCCGCGCTTGAGAAGGAAGGCGGCGGTCTCGACGTCGTTCTTGTCGAAGGCGTATTCAAGCGGCGTCAGATGCTGGAAACACGGCGCATCGGGACTCGCGCCCGCGTCGAGGATCAGCTCCGACATCCTGCGATCCGCGTTGGCAAAGGATCGGCCGAGCGGGGAATAGCCCTCGCGGTCGGTCGCAGCGTGGTCCGCTCCATGGAGGAGGAGCGTCCTGGCGAGATCGTGGTCCTTTCGGTCAAGGGCGACAAAGAGAGGAAGCTCTTCACGGCTGTCCGGCAGGTTGGCGTCGGCACCGAGGCCGAGAAGGGCTCGCGTGATGGTGGCTTTGCTAGTGTCGAGGGGGATCTCAAGGGAAGTCGTCCCGTCTTCCGCGCGCCGGTTGATCTCCGCGCCGTAGGTGAGAAGAATCTTGGCGAGGATGAGCGACTCGGAGCGGACAGCGTGGTGGAGAAGGGGAGCCCCGTCGTGGAAGTAGTTCGGGTTGGCCCCCTTCCGGAGAAGGAACTCCATGATGTCCCGGTCTTTGCGAGACACGGATTCCGCAAGGGCTTCATTCAAACCCGAAGTGGATCCTTCTCCATAGAGCAATTCCAACAGGAGGAGGTTGCCGGATTGCGCGGCCGTCACGAGGAGAGGCGCAGACTGGCCGACGGTCGCATTCAGGCATGCCCCGTGGTCGAGAAGGCCTTCGATGAGGATGCGGTCACCCTGGTCCACGGCGACGGAAAGCGCGGTCCGCTTCTCGTCATCCTGAGCGTCGAGTCGGGAACTTCTCGGAAGAAGAAACTCGGTCGCGCGTGCCTTCCGGTGGTCAATCGCCGAGATCAATGGCGTCCGCCCGGCATGATCGGTGACACGAAAATCGATGCCCGACCTCGTCATCAAGGACAGCGCTTCGATGTCGCCCTGCTCGACGGCACGAAAGAGGGATTCCTTCGTTGGCAGGTATCCTTTCTTTTGCAGGAGTTCCGCCGCAGTGGGAACGCGGGTCAGCGATTTGTAGGCGATGGTCCCGGCAGCGGTCACGAGACCCACCGAGGCCACGACGGCAGCGATGGGGACGAGGCCAACCCCCGCGAGCGGCCGGGTAACGTGACGATAGATTTCCATGGGTCCTGGCTGAGGTGGGTAGCGTTTTCCCCCGCCAGCTCAAGACGACATTCCAAACCGATCAACCGGGGGAGGGATCAGCGCGAGATGTCCGGAAATCGAGCGTTGAGAGGAGAGTTCCGAATGGGCCGATTTTTCAACAATCAGCCTCTACAGGCAATGAAGATCCAATAAATCTAAGATTTTTACCACCAAATTTTCTAAAATTTCCAAATTTTGCGTCTTGTAGTTGAAATAATTATAATTACTGATAAATTTTGGCCCGAACCGCAGTTTTTCTGTAATTGCAAGAATTTAGAAAACGACTCAACACAGTATGAAAATCAGTCTTCGTCCCTTCCGATTCGTCCCCCTTCCGTTGGTTGCCTTGGCCGCCGCAATTGGCGTGACTTCCTGCAAGCTGCCTCCTCGTGAGGCGCTCGCCCGCATTCAGCAAGACACCCTCGTTGGTTATTTTGCGACGGCGCAGAGTGAGAGCGTTGCCCGCTCGGCGCAGCAGTCGGTCTCGAATGTCGATGTCACCGAAACAACCCACCCGAACATGGTCGTCGCGTCCAGCCCGCGCGAAGTTCCGACCCTCGCTCCTTCGTTCATGACACCCTCACCCCGTGTGAATTCGCGCGCCGAGGCTGTTCCTGGCAAGCCGGGATACGCCTACACTCCGTTTGTTCCCGGAAAGAAGATGGTCGACGTGCGCGGCTTCGCCCCTGGAGACAAGGTCCTTTGCCCTTATACACGGAAAGCTTTCCTCGTTCCCTCGCCGACCGGGAACGCCCCGGCGAGTGCTTCGAATGTCGCGGCCACGACTCCTCCCCGCCAGATGGCGCCGACGACCGTGGTTCGTCCCCGCGTGAACACGACGCCAGCCGACCAGCCTAACGCACCGACGAAACCAAAACCCTCTTCGATGGCGTCCTCCAACAAGGCTCCTGAAGCGCCGAAGAAGGAGGTCGCGGCCAACGGCGCCAAGCCGAAGCCGGAGTCGAAGCCCGACCCGAAAAAGCAGGTTGCCGGGACCAAGCCGTCGCCCTCCAACGGAAACTCGGGCAAGAAAAAGGCCCCTGGCAACATGGCGGCGACGAAACCTGCGGCCAACGGCAGCAATGGAACAGCGGCCAAGCCCGCACCTGCGCCCTCCGACGACCTCCCCTCGGGAACGCCCGTCCCCGGGAAGCCCAATTACGTCTACAGCCCCTTCGCGAAGAAGAACCAGATCGTTGACGTGCAGGGTCTTGAGCCCGGTACGAAGGTCCGTTGCCCCTACACCGGCAAGCTCTTCCGCGTTCCCGCCGGCGCGCAGTAGCCCACCCTTTCTGCTCAATCCGCGCATCCAGTTTACCGCCACTCACGCCCGATCCCCCCTGTTCCCCTTCCTCGCCCGCCGGTCTTCCCGACCGCGGGCGATTTTTTTTCCGAAAATGGTCATTTTCCAAGGAACTTTCTTGGAACTGGCATGGTCTTAGGAACTACGCTATGAAATCGGCCCTCCCCGGTCACCCGGCCGGGAGTGGCGCCATTACTTCTACATGAAGCAACTCCTCGTAAAATCCGCCGAAGAATGTGGCGTCGAAGATCTGGAGCAATTCCAGACGATGATCGACGATGCGGCCTCGCGGCAACGATCGCTTGTCGAGGATGTCCTCAATTCGCAGTCCGTCGAAGAGGAGGATTTTTTGCGCAGCCTCAGCGGGCAACTCGGGTTCGACTACGAGGAAGAACTCGAACCGAAGAAGAAGCGGACACTCAAGAAGATCTGCTCGGCACAACTCGCACTGAAGTTCCGTCTCCTTCCGATCGCGTTCGGGAACGGCGCGGAGGAGGATGAAGACGAGGAGGAGTTCGGCCAGTTGCCCGATCAACTTGCGGACGATGACGAGGAAATCGAGGACGGGGACGAGTTGGCTGGCAAGAACGGCCACGTGGACCGGTTGCGGCTTGCGACCTACGATCCTTTCAATTTGTTTGCCCGTCAGGCCGCGAGCCAGTTGATCAAGGTCCCCGTCGACTGGTGCATGGCTTCCCGGACGCGCATCCTCCGTGGCATCCAGGAACTCTACGGGGTTGGTGCCGACACCTTCGAGCAGATCCTCGCGGGACGCGACCTCGACATGGATTCGCTCGATGTCGACAAGGACGAGGCCAATGTTCTCGACGCCGAAGACGATGAAGAGGCGTCCGTCGTCAAATTCGTGAACCAGATCATCCGCGAGGCCCTCGACCAGCGCGCAACGGACATCCACGTCGAGCCGCTGCATGATGACCTCCGTATTCGCTACCGCATTGACGGCCAACTCGTGGACATCGCGGTGCCGGAAAACATCCGCGCCCTGCAGTCATCGGTCATCGCGCGTTTGAAGATCATGTCGAAGCTCGACATCGCCGAGCGCCGGCTCCCGCAGGACGGCCGGATCAACCTGCAACTGGAGGACCAGGGAATCGACGTCCGGGTCGCGACCATTCCGACCGTCGAAGGGGAAAGCGTCAGTCTCAGGCTTCTCAACCAGCAGAAGTTCACGCTCACGCGCCTCGGGTTGACGGAGAAAATCCGCAGGACCATTGACCAGCTTCTTTCGATGTCGAACGGCATCATCCTCATCACGGGGCCGACGGGTTCCGGTAAGTCGACGACCCTCTACACATTCCTCTCCGAACTCAACAAGCCGGAGACGCGCATCGTGACCATCGAGGACCCGGTCGAGAACAAGCTCGAGGGCGTCATGCAGATCGCGGTGAAGCCGGAAATCGACCTCACCTTTGCCCGCGGACTGCGGAGTATTCTTCGGGGCGACCCGAACATTGTGATGATCGGGGAGATGCGGGACCTCGAGACCGCGGAGATTGCCGTCCGTGCCTCCCTCACCGGTCACCTCGTCTTCAGCACCCTGCACACGAACGATTCCATCGGCGGTATCAGCCGCCTCACCGACATGGGGGTCGAGCCCTTCCTCGTCTCGGCTTCCGTCCGCGCCTTCCTCGCACAGCGTCTCGTGCGTCGCCTTTGCAACCACTGCAAGGTGCCGGCGCAACTCGACAAGCACTCGCCGGAGTACTTGAAGAGCATCGATTTTCCGATCGATGGCGCCGTCAGCCTCTTCGAGCCGGGAGAGGTTGGCTGTGACAAGTGCCGTGGCACCGGTTTCGTCGGGCGGATGGCCATCTACGAAATCGTCCTCATCACTTCGGCCATGCAGGACCTCGTCGTGCAGGGCAAGTCCGACGCCGAGATGAAGCAACAGGCCCTTCGCGACGGCTACCTGCCCATGCGCCAGTATGGATACCAGAAATGCCTCAGCGGCGACACCACGGTCGAGGAGGTGGTGAGCGCGACGACGAACGAATTGCAGGCGGTGATTGATTGATTCCCGAACGGATGGCCACTTTTTCCTACACTGCGCTCAAACCCGACGGCTCGACCGCGACCGGCGATGTTGAAGTGACCGACCGCGCGGAAGCCATCGCTCTGCTTGACCGCAAGGGATGGCAACCGGTGGCCTTGAACGTGAAGGGTGAGGCGGGTGCGGCGGAAGTCGTGAAATCCGGAGGCGACGACGAGGGCCTTCCCAAGGGGCCGATCAAGCTGAAGAAGGCACAGGTTGTTCTCTTGACCCAGGAACTCAGCGACCTCCTCGCCGCCGGTCTCCAGCTCGAACCCGCCCTTCGCATCATGGAAAGCCGCGAGGAATCGGGCAACATCAAGGACGTGGCACGCATCCTCCGCCAAGAGGTCCGGGACGGCACCAATTTCTCCACGGCGCTGCGCCGGACTTCGCCGAGTTTCGGGGACCTCTACTGCAACCTCGCGCAGGCGGGCGAAGTCAGCGGCGCGTTGCCGACGATCCTCAAGCGTCAGGCGCAGTACCTCGTCTCCATGCAGGAGCTGCAAGGCAAGGTCCTCTTCGCGCTCATCTACCCGGCCTTCCTCTTCATCGTGGGCATGGGGGTGGCCGCCCTCTTCGTGACCTTCCTCATTCCGAAGCTCACCGAGCTTCTCAACTCGACCGGCGGTGAAATGCCGCTTCCTGCCCAGATGGTCATGGGCATGAGCGACTTCATCAAGGCCTGGTGGTGGCTCGCAATCATTCTCGTGGTCGTCGCCTTTGCCTCGTTCAAGGCCTACGTGAAGGCCGAGGAAAACCGGGAGACATGGGATCGCGTGAAACTCAACATCCCTTTCGTCGGCGACATCTTCAAACGCCGCTTCTACGTCCAGTTCATGGAAACGCTCGGCAACCTCGTCGGTAACGGCCTCCCGCTCCTGAAAGCGATGGAACTCTCGCGCAACGCGACGACCAATCTCCACATCCGCACCGTGCTCGCGAAGATCAATGACCAGGTCGGCGAAGGCGGGGCACTCTCTCGAGCCTTGAAGCGCTCGGGATTTTTTCCCAGCCTCCTCATCGACATGGTGACGGTCGGCGAACAAACGGGGGACATCGCACAGAGCTTCGAACGCACCGCCACCCGCTACGACAAGGAACTGGAAAAGGCCATCGGTGCCCTTACCGCGCTCATTCAACCGGTCATCATCGTCGTCATGGCCTCGCTCGTCGGCATCATGGCCTACACGATGGTTTCCACGATCTTTGAAACGATTTCGAGCATCCAAACCCGATAAAAATCCGAAATTCTGCTGCGAAACGACTTCGATTGCTGCATCTTTACGACCGACGAAGTCGCGACCCGCCTTCCTGCCGATAACCAAGTAAACTCCCAAGTATCATGAAAGTCCGATTGCCCGCTTCCGCGCCCGCCCGCGCCTTCACCTTGATCGAGATGGTCCTCGTTCTCGCCATTGTTGCCCTCCTCGTCGGCGCCTCCTCCGTCGCCCTCGTCGGTATCCTCGGATCGGCGAAGGAACAGACCGCGGAGAAGAACATCCTCCAGATCGAGACCGCCCTGCAAAACTATCAGCTCGACAACCGCCGCCTCCCCACCGAGTCGCAGGGACTCAAGGCCCTCGTTGAGAAACCGACTTCCCAGCCTGCACCCAAACGCTGGAAGCAATACATCGATCCGCTCCCGCTCGATCCCTGGGACCAGGATTACAAGTACCGCCTCCCCGCCAAGCGCAGCAAGAAGGACTACGACGTCTTCTCCCTCGGCAAGGACGGGCAGGAAGGAACCGAGGATGATATCGGGAACTGGAGTGATTGATCAAGGGTTCGCCTAACATATTCGCCAATTGGGTGCGAATACCGGCGAAACTCTTTCCGAAAACGCGACCGGTCCGGGGAGATGGGATAGAACTCGATTCTATCCATGAAAACACGGAATGTGCAGAGGTTGGGCCGCGACGCGGCGTTCACGTTGATTGAGATGGTGCTGGTGCTGGCGATTGTCGCGCTCCTCGTGGGCGCCTCGACGGTGGCCCTCGTCGGAATCATCAATTCGGCAAGATACGAAGCCGCGCTGAGGAAGATCCTTTCGATCGAGACAGCGCTGGCGAACTACGAACTCGACAACCGGCGATTGCCCACGGAATCGCAAGGTCTGAAAGCGCTCGTCGAGCGACCTTCGGCAGCGCCGGTCCCGAAACGCTGGCAGGTTTACGTCGAGCCTCTTCCCGAGGATCCATGGGGGCGGAATTACGTTTACCGCATTCCCGCTGAGAAGAGCAGGAAAGGCTACGATCTGTTCAGCTTGGGTGAAGATGGCGTCGAAAGCACCGACGACGACATTGGGAACTGGGGCGGCTGAAGTCGCGTTTCTTTGGGAAAAACCCGATTTTTCCGAACAAAAGTCGCGAATACCGGTTTCTAAGGAGGAATAGTAGAGGAATCCACGGTTGAAGTGACTGTGGGGCGGCGGATGTAGCGTTATTCTCAGCATGCGAATACCCCGAGACCATCGACACGCGCGGGCCTTCACCTTGATCGAGGTGGCGGTTTCGATTGCCTTGATCGCGATGATCATCGGGCTGGGGGCGATGAGTTTCAATTCCCTGAATGCCGAGCGCCGCTTGCTCGAGCCCGGGCAGAAGCTCCGCAAGTACGCCCGCGACGGCCTGCGTCTCGCCATGGCCACCCAGCGCGCCTACGCCATCGAGCTCCGCGACACGTATTTTGTTCTCCGCGAAGCCAATGTGCGGGAAGAGGACATCGAGGACTGGGAGGAGCGGATGCGCATCGAGGCGCGCAAGACGGCACTCGACGAACTTTACCAGCAGGAGGAGATCGCCGCTCCTCTCGAACGCATCATCGAACGTTACAACCTCCCGCCCGGCACGCGGGTGCAGTTCAAGCGATGGATCGATGATTACTACAACGACATCGAGCCCGAGCAGGCCGCGGAATGGCAGTTCGACCCGAGCGGAATTTGTGAACCGGTTAGTATTCGCTTCATGCAGGACGAGGGGTTCGTGGAGATGACGTTCAATCCGCTCACGGCGAAGCTGCAGGAAGAACGCGTCATCGTGGACGACAACTGGGAAAGCTCGCTCTGATGATGACCCTTCAACGCACAGACCGGGGCATCATTATTCTCGAGATCCTCCTTGCCCTCGCGCTCATCGGCACGGTCGGCGTGGCCCTGACGATGGGCCTGAAGGGACTCGCGGACAACACCCTCGCGGCGCGGAAGGAAGTGGTGATCATGCGGAATCTTGAGAGCCTCCTCACGGAAATTCACAAGGCGCAGGAACTGGAGGAGGGCGTCTTCGAAATCGCGGTACAGGACGAAGTCTACTACGAGCGCATCGTTGAACCGCTGGAGGAGATGGAGAATTACGACGGGATTCTCCTCGAAAACATGTGGCGGGTCGCCGTGCGTGCCGAGTGGGTTGAGCGTGGCGAAACCGTCGAGGAAATCGCGGAGACCTACCGCTACCTGCCACTTTACCAGGTGAATTCAAGAAGGTGAGAGCAGCCATGAAAGTCCGACCTCCACAGAACATTTTGCCATCAACAACTTCCGGCGATCGCCGGGAACGCGGGGTGACCCTGATCGAAGTCGTCATGGGGGTGGCCTTGTTGGGATTCCTGATCACATCCGTCTACCAGCTGGCGATGGGCGCGATGAACGTGGCGAACACCGTCGCCGACAATCAGCAGGAGGAAATGCACCTGCATGCGTTCCTGAAGATCATGCGGCGAAATCTTGAGGGCTTGCCCGGCAACGGGTCGATTTTCATGGAGACGCCGAGATCGCTCACCGGCTTCTACGAGTCGGAACTGGTCCTGCAGGATCACCCGATGGCGTTTTCCTGGGGCGGCGTCGCCGCGGGATCGGAAAAAGTCATCATCGTGACCGAGAAGGATCCGATTGGCGGCCACCAAGTGCGGGTTCGCTACCTGAACGAGGAGGAAGCGGAATTGTATGACGAGGGAAGTCTGGATCCCGACGAGGGCCTGGACCTGGTGCTCATCGACGGCTTGCGGAAGATCGAGTGGAATTTTTATGATCCGCAAGCCGATCCCGACAGCGAGGAAGTCTGGGCGCAGGACTGGATGCTTGAGGGGCAGCGGCCCAGCTTCATCGAGCTGGTCATCGGATTTTACGATGAAGAGGAAGCCATCCGGTCCGTTTTCTGGATTCCGGTCGTGGCAAATCCCGAGGAAGTCGTGGCCGGTGCGACCGGCGGTGGAAACCGCAGTTCCGGAGGAGGCAACGCACAGCCGGGCGGCAACGGAGGCCCCGGCGCAGCTCAACCGAACCGGGGTAACAATGCTCGCGGCGGCCCCCAAGCGGGAGCTGGTCGTCCCGGTGGCGGACGCCCTGGTGGTGGCGGTCCTCGTCCCGGTGGAGGGAACGTCGCGCCACCAAGGGGTGGAACCCGTTAGATCATGAAAGTCACGTCCACAGCATTGACTCGAGAAATAAGGTTTTCTCAAGTTATTGGGAGGTCGGACCGGTGTGGTCTTGATCGCCGCGCTGCCGCCGAGTCCGGTTCAGCCCTTATTGCGGTTTTCTGGCTGATCGCGGTCCTTTCGAGTTTGGTCGTGGCCACGGCGCTGATTGTGAATGCGGATATCGAGGTGGTGGTCACCGAGAAGAACGCCTTCCGCGCGAGCCAACTCGCGGAAATGGGGATCGCCATCGCCGCCAATCCGAACGTCGAGGAGTGGGATCCGATCCTGCGGCAAAGCTTTTTTGAAGGGGAAGAGGGCTTTGAGGCCCGCATCCGCAGCGAAGCGGGCTGGTTGAACATCAACACCATGCTCCAAGGCGATCCCGAGGGGTCGGACGGCGCCCAGATCCTGCAGGACCTCTTCCAATACTGGGGGATGGACCTCATCGACGAGGCCCAGTTCGTGATCAATGCGCTCAAGGACTGGGTCGACGAAGATGATATTCCCGTCGGTCTTTCCGAGGATTCCGGTGGCGCGGAGGAGGAGTGGTACTTGGAGCAGGGGTTCGAGAATTACCCGTTTAATCGGGCCTTTTACGACCTCGATGAGATGGCGCTCGTGCGCGGAATGGACATCGTGGAGGCCTACGAGCCCCGTTGGCGCGAGTATTTCACTGTTTATAGTGAGGGACGGGTCGACATCAACGAGGCTTCGGCGGACCTGATCGCGGCCATGGCCCAGTTGGACGGGCCCGATGACGTCGACGAATTGATCCGAACCCGCAATGGCGAGGACGAGATTCCCGACACCGAGGATGACTACCAGTTCACCAGCGTCGAGGAGGCATTGAGCAACGTGACCGCGGCGACGGACATCGGTTCCATCGCCTCCCGCTTCTCCACGGAGGGCTCCACAGTTCGCATTGAAAGCACGGGATTTGTCGGCGACTATCGCAAGCGCCTTGTGCTCGTGATCCGTAATCGCGAGGCACAACCGACCATCCTTGCCCGCGAGGAGGCGCCGATCGACCCATGAGTCAGAAAAACCAGGAAGTCAGCGTCG
>JBCDLR010000112.1:0-10915 GCA_038745205.1 Verrucomicrobiota bacterium | reverse complement strand
GAGGTAGGCGCCGAGGCGCGATCCGGGTGGATCCTGGCCGCCTTCGATGGCTCCATCGACGACCTCCCACTTGCCCACGTGGCGATATGCAGGGGAATCCTGGGAACGATGCCAGGCGAGGATCTCTTCGATGCCCGCATCGACGGCTTCGCGAGTGCTGGCTTTATCGAGGGCGGCCCGCACGCTGATGCGTTGAACTCTTTTCCAGCCATTGAGGGTCTTCCCGTCAAACAAGGGACGCCAATCGGAGTCAGTGTCTTTCTCCGCGAGTGAAGCCAAGGGAACTGCGGCGGCAGAGGCGGCTGCGGTCGCAAGAAAACGGCGACGGGTCGGTTGATTCCTCATGCGATGATTTCCTTGGCGACGTGACCGTGAACATCAGTGAGGCGGAAGTCGCGGCCCTGGTGGCGGTAGGTGAGCTGTTCGTGGTCGATGCCGAGGAGATGCTGGCAGGTGGCATGGAAATCATGGACGTGCATGGGCTTCTCGGTGACGCCGAAACCAAAGTCGTCGGTGGCTCCGTAGGTGAATCCTTTTTTGATGCCGCCACCGGCCATCCAGATGCTGAAACACTCCTTGTGGTGATCGCGTCCCGGCGGAGTCTTGGCGCCCGTGCCGGCGTTGTGTTCCTGCACCATCGGTGTGCGGCCAAATTCCCCGCCCCAGATGACGAGGGTGTCGTCGAGGAGGCCGCGCTGTTTCAAGTCGATGATGAGTGCGGCGCACGCCTGGTCGACGCCCTGGGCGGAGCGGGGAAGTGCGGTGTAGATGTTGGCGTGGTGGTCCCAACCCTTGTTGAAGATTTGCACAAAGCGGACCCCGCGTTCGCAAAGACGGCGTGCGAGGAGGCAGTTTCTGGCGAAATCGGCGCCTGGGCCGGTTTGGTCGACACCGTAGAGCTTTCGGATGTGTTCCGGCTCGCTGGCAAGGTCGGCGAGTTCAGGAACAGAAGTTTGCATGCGGTAGGCAAGCTCGTACTGGGCGATACGGGTTTGGATTTCGGGGTCGTGGTAGCGGTCAAAGGCCAGCGAATTCATTTGTTTGATTGCTCCCACGACATCGCCGCGTTCTTGGCGACTGACGCCATGCGGGTTGTCGAGATAGAAGAGAGGTTTGTCGCCGGTGCGGAAGAGGGTGCCTTGGTACTTCGAAGGAAGAAAACCGCTGCTCCACGCGCCGGGCCCGGCGTTGGGTGGTGCATCCTTGAGGACGACAAAAGAGGGGAGGTCGGAATTCTCGGATCCCAGGCCATAGGAGGTCCATGCGCCGAACGTTGGGCGGCCGAGCTGGCCGTGACCGGTGTGGAGGAAGAGTTCTCCCGAGCCGTGATTGATCTCGTTCGTTTGCATGCTGCGCACGACTGTGAGTTCGTCGGCCACCGTGGCGAGATGCGGGAAGAGTTCCGACATGATGATGCCGCTATCGCCGCGCGGGGCGAAACTGTAGGGCGACTTGATGGCCCTGGCATCCGGCGTGATGAAGGCGAATTTTTGGCCGCGGGTGAGTTCAGCCGGCAGACTCTTGCCGTCCCACTTGTCGAGCTCGGGCTTCGGATCAAACGTGTCCATCTGGGATGGGCCTCCGACCATGTGGAGAAAGATGACGCGTTTGGCCTTGGGAGCGAAATGCGTGTCGATTCCGGTTGGTGAAGAGGCTGACGCTCCAACGTCCTGCTGAAGAAGCTGGGAGAGCGCGAGAGAGCCGATGCCGAGCGTCCCGCCGCGGAGGAACTCGCGTCGTTTGAAAAAATCGATGGGTTGGCTGGTCGTCATCATGATTTGGTGATGGTTTCGTCAAGGTTCAAAAGCACTTGGGCGACGGAGAACCAGGAGTTGTGTTTATGATAGAGACTGAGAAGTGTTTCAAGTTCGGCATCGGAAGGCTTCCGGGCGGCGGCGCGCTGGAATGCCCTGGTGACTTTGTCGCAGTTCTCGCCAGGGAACTGTTCGATCATCGTCGCAAACGCTTCAGCTGCTTCGACGAAGACGGGATCATTCAGAAGGTTCAGGGCCTGTACAGCGGTGTTCGACCTTCCTCGCTGCACGACGCAGGTGGAGCGGTTGGTGCCGTCGAAGTTCAGCACGCTGGGGTAAGGGTTGCCTCTCCGAAGAAATGTATAGAGGCCGCGACGGTGGCGATCCTCGCCTTCGGACGTCGGGTAGACAGTCACATCTGCGGTGGAAATGTCTTTCCACAGCCCGTCCGGCTGCACTGGGAAAACGGCGGGGCCTCCCATTTTCCGGGAAAGCAGGCCGGAGACGGCTAACAAGTTATCACGCACGAGTTCCCCCGATTGGCGAAAGCGCGGGCCGCGGGCGAGGAGTTCGTTTGCAGGATCAATTTCGAGGAGTTCCGGTGACGCTTTCGATTTTTGTTGGTAGGTCGACGAAAGAACCATGGTCTTGATGAGGTGTTTCATCGACCAATCGTTCTCAATGAATTCCAGGGCGAGCCAATCGAGTAACTCCGGATGCGTGGGGGAGGGGCTTTGCATGCCGAAGTCCTCGGGAGTAGCCACGATGCCGCGGCCGAAGATCTCGGCCCAGAGTCGATTCACGGTGACCCGGGCGGTGAGTGGGTTCTCTGGATGAACCAGCCACTCCGCGAGTCCCAGCCGGTTCGGTGGAGAGTCGGCGTCTGGTGTGTGCAGGATCTTGGGGAAACCCGGTTGGACCAAATCAGTGGGGTTGGTGTAGTCGCCGCGATGAAATAGCCGCGATTCCATGGGTTCCGCGGTGTCCATCATCACCATGGTCTTTGGAGCAATCCGCTCCATTTCCGCGCGTAACTCATCGATGCGTTTTTCGTGAGGGCCCGTTGCCGGATGGTCGTAGAAGAGCAAGGCTTCCACCTGCTGGCGCTCGTCTCCGCTCCGCTTTTCCGGGGCTTTGTTCAAGACTTGCGCGCCGCGCCGCGCCATGGCGTCGAAACGTTCCCACGGAACGTTTTTAGCGCGTCTTTCCGCCAGAAAGCTTTTTTCCCAGGCGGTTTGCCCTTTGAGGGCAATGGGCTTTTTCCGGTCGAGTTTCGCTTCCTCGTGCGCGATTTCTGCCGGGATCTCCTGTGCACGTCGTGCATCGGCCGGAGAAGCGTAGTAGGGCACCTCCTCGCCGATGAAAAACTTTCGGAACATGTCGACGCCCTTTTGCTCGAACTCGGGAATGGCTTGATTGAAGTAGGCGTAAAACTGGTAATACTCCTTTTGCGAGATCGGGTCGAACTTGTGGTCGTGGCACTGCGCGCACTCAAGGGTCATCCCGAGCCAGACCTGGCCGGTCGTACTCACGCGGTCGTGAAGGACCTGGGCACGCACTTCCGCGACCTTGGTTCCTCCTGAAAAATTCGTCGCGACATTTCGATGAAAGCCGGTGGCGATGCGCTGGCTGGTGGTAGGATTCGGCAGGAGATCCCCGGCCAATTGTTCAATCGTGAACTGGTCGAAGGGCATGTCGTTGTTGAAAGCGTTGACGACCCAGTCGCGATAAGGCCACATCGTACGGAGGTCGTCGTGCTGATAGCCGTTGGAATCGGCGTAACGTGCCAGGTCGAGCCAAGAAATGGCCCACTTTTCGCCGAAGTGTTTCGAGGCGAGCAATCGATCCACTTCTCTCTCGTAGTTCGCTTTTGAAGGATTTTTCTCAAAGCGTTTTACTTCTTCCGGGGTGGGCGGAAGTCCGATGATGTCGAGCGAAACGCGTCGCAGGAGAACAGCAGGATCCGCGGGTGGTGCGGGTTCCAGGTCGGCCTTTTCGAGACGTTGCCGAATGAATAAGTCGATGGGATTCGAGGCTTCGGAGGTGTCATCGCCGTCCTTCTCCGCGACCGCGGAAGCTTTGGGTTTTACGTAGGCCCAGTGCGCCTCGTAAGGCGCCCCGGCTTCGATCCATCGGCGGAGCTTATCCACTTCGCCCTCGGTGAGCGCCTTGCCTTTCGGGGGCATGCGGTCATAGCGGTCCTTGGTGATTACTCGCTCGATAATGAGGCTCTCGTCGGGATTCCCAGGCACGATGCCCCCGGCTTCGATGGCGGCGTCACGTATGTCCAGTCGAAGGTCCGCTTCCCGCGAACCGGCGTCGGGTCCATGGCAATTGAAACACCGGCCGGAGAGAATCGGTCGGATGTCATCGCTGAAATCGACGGCTTCCTCGCCGTGGCTGATTCCGCAAGTCAGCGCAGCAACTAGGGTGCCGGTCAGTTGGAAAAAACGCGTAGTCATTGAAGCTATGGATTGGAATTCCTCTCTGCGTTCCTTTGCGCGCGGAACTTGCGGTAGGAGGTCATTTGCTCTTCGGTGAGTAGCTGTTCGAGTTCCTCGAAACGGGCGAGGTAGTAAGCGGTCTGCTCGGCATTTCGTTCTTCGGCAGACATCTTTTGCAACTCTGCCCACTTGGCGACCATCCCTTGCTGAATCGCGATGAACTTCGGTCTTTGCTCCTCAGTAAGATTCAGTTCCTTCAAGAGTCCGGCGACCCATGCGCTGACCTTGGGTGCCACTTCCGCGGTCTCCGTTTCTGTCTCCGTCTTCGCCGGCACTTTCTCGACTTCAGCAACGGTGTCGGCGGTCGCGACCTTGGGAGTGTGGGAAGCAGCCGCGGTGCTGTCCGGCGTCACTTCTTCCCGAAACGCATTCAATTCCTTGACGGCCTGATGAAGGCCGGGGCGCTCGGACAGGCTGGGGCCGAAGAAACCCTGCTTCACGCCGGGGTTGTTGAATCCCTTCGGCGTGTCGACCGGGTTGCACCAGAAGGCGCCAACGATGTAGTCGGTCTCAAGCGCCGCCTTGATGTAGTCGGCATACTGCTTGCCGGCGTCGACCGAGTCTCTAGCGGGCTTGAAGGCACGTATATCCTTGTCGCCGTCCTTGAAGCGGATGGCGAAGTCACAGAGGATGATCGGCTTGCCGGTCAGGGCATGGATCTCGTCGAATTTTGCCTTCGGAAAGGGGCCATTGAAGGGCGGTTGGATGGCGATACCGTCGACCCAGGGCAGCATCTCTTTCACCACGACGGGATCGAAGGTATTGAAGCCAAAGCGATCTCCGAAGACAAGAGCTCCGGGGTCGTACTTCCGGGTTGCCTCACCGACGACGCGGAAATACTCGCGGGCGATGAGGCGGAGAAATTCCTGATCGCGGGCCGTCTCATCCTCTCCTTCCCACGTGCTGAGAAATTCCTGGTAGGCTTTTTGCCCCGGGGTGTCCTCCGGCAGCGCGCGAATATATTCGACCCAGTTCGTGCCCGACGGGTTCTTCAATGGCCAGGACCCAAGGTCGGTCCAGCAATACCCGATGATGTTCTGACGGCTGTTGCGACCAAGGTAGCAGTTGAGTTTTACGCCTGCGTCGAGGCGGTCTTGTTCCTTCGGATCGAAGATATCGACGAACTTGACCCCATTTTTTCCGCGGTAGTAGGCGCTTTGGACAAGGTGCGACCAGCTTTCGATGTAGGGCATGTCGGACTTGAGCTGCGGTGGGCAGCCGTAGCCGTAAGCGTTGAATCCGAGTTCCTTGCAGAGTTCCGAGAATTTCGACTTATTGATGGGTGGCTTTGCCCTTTGGACATTCACGTGGGTGATGCCGTGGGCGAAGAAGGGACTGCCGTTCGCATCGATCAGCCAGTGGCGGTCGTCGATGTTGGCAAGGGTGATTCTTTGTGATTTTTCGTCGCTCCCGGTCAGGGAAAAGACGACCAGACTCAGGAAAGTGAGAATAGGAAGGGCAAGTTTCATGGCTGTTTAGTCGAGTTCGCGGATGAAGATGTTCTTCCAGCGCACGACGGCGCCAGGCCACCAGCGGGCTTTGCCCAGCCAGTGGTTGAGATTGCTGTTATGGACCTCCAGGGAGATGTGTCCCTTGCTGCCCAAAAACTCTGCGCAGGCTTCGGCGTCGTAGTTCTCCCAATCGACCGTGCTCATCTCGAGGACGGAAATCATCGTGCCATTGACCCACGTCGTGAGGGTCGGGATGCGACCTTCGCAGCGCACCTTGACCGTGTTCCACTGGCCCCACTTCCAAGCTTCGAGGAAATCGTCGACGTCGGCGGCGTATTGGAGGATGCCGCGCGTTTTCGAATCGAGTTCCGCCTTTTCGGGATCAGGTTGAGCGGCGATCAGTCCAATAGGATTGCCCTCGTCGTCGTATTCCGCATCGATGGCAAAGGGCATGGCGTGAATGCCGGCGAGCCCGTTTCCGTAGAATCCGCCGATGCCGCCTTGGGGTCGATGGTCGACAAGGACTTGCATTCCGGGGCTGCCTTCGGGCAAGGTGCGGACTAGAAAGCCACTATCGACTTTCCAATCCGGCTTCATGTCCATCATCAGTTCGAAGTCGCCAAACTTCTCCTCCGTGACGAGGTAGGCGCCGCGCCCGCTGCCCGGCGGGTCCTGTCCGCCGATGATCATCCCGTCTTCCACGGTCCACTTGCCGACGTTCGCGCGGGCTTTCTCTAAAGCTTCTCCCTGGAGGCGCATCTTGAACGGCGCGCTGGGATAGGCGGGCACGGGTAGTCGGGGCATGGCGGTCCATCCTTCGAGGGAATTGCCATCGAACAGGCTGCGAAATCCCTTCGGTGGCGTTTTCGCCATTGTGGGTGTTTCCGGCTCGTCCAATAGGATGGGTCCACCACGATTCTCTACCGGCTTTTTAATCTCGAGTTCTGTGATTCTGATGTTCCTCCAACGGGCTTGCGCGCCGGGAGCCCAGCGGTCCGGGGTCGGGCTGTCATGGACCTCAAGGCCGATGTGTCCTTTCCGCCCGATTCGCTCAAAAATGTCATCGGGATCGTAGTTCGGGACGCGATCCGCCAGCGTCGCCGTGTCGATTTTGGCGATGGGCACGCCGTTGATCCAAGTTTCGATCAAGGGCATTCTTCCCGTGCAGCGGATCTTGATTTCATTCCAGTCATTTGGATTCCAAGCTTCCAGAAACTCCTCCAGAGTCGCGGCGCGATCGGTCTGGAATTGACCGCCTGGAAACTTCAAGGCGTTCGGGTCTCCCGGTCGAAGATTGGCGATTTTGAAGTCTCCCGCTTCGTCCGCATCAAAGACAAAGGGATAGGCAAAAAAGCTTCCAACGCTGTTTCCGAAAACTCCGCCGATGGTGCCGTTGGGTCGGTTGTCGATGAGAACCTGGAAGCCGACGGATCCCAGCTTGTGCGCTCTAACCATGATCCCAGTGTCGATCGGGTAGTCCGGGTTTGCCTCCAACGTCAGTTCAAAGTCGCCGTAGGTTTTCTCCGACATGAGGTAGGCTCCGGCGATGGTCTCCGGCACTTGTCCTCCAATGATCGAGCCATCCTCCACTTTCCAGACGCCCTTGTTTTTAACGCGCTCGCGGTCGGGAATCCCGTTGATTTGCCCGTCGCTTTCTTCGTAGTGCTCGATGACGGCATCGAAGAGTTCGTTCGATGGGATCCTGGCAAATTGCTGATTTTTTCGAATATAGACGCGAGGAATGGCGAACCAGCCGTCGAGCGATTCACCATCAAACATATCGACAGGTTCGCTGCGGCTCAAAATGACCGGTTCGCGGAGGGGTCTCGGCTTTTTGGCGATGATCGGATTTGTAGCGGCGCTCCGCACTCCTTTGTTGACGACCTGATCGAGAAGAATGGTCTTGCCATCGTAAGGGCCGTTGCCAAACGCGGTGACTTGAATCTTGTCGATCTTCGACCAGTCCGCTTCCTGTGGAGCCCACGGTGGTTTCGTGAATCCCTCCACCGGCACCGTGAATTCATGCCACGTGTTTGGCTCGAGGCCGAGGGTGGAGACGGGGTGGATGCTTGCGCGTGATTGGGTGTGAACTTGAAAATTGAAAGAGGTCTCCGCATCCGTCTTTAACCAAAATCGAATTTCTCCGACTCCGGCAAGGTCCTTCGCGGGAAACGTGAACCCCGTTCCAAAAAACGAGCGCGCGCCTGCATTCGGCACGACAACTGTCTTCGCCGCCGTCTTCCCTCCACCTTGAGGTACATCGTTGACTGCCGTGGTGGTTGCATCGTGAGTGAGGTGATTTCCGGCGACGGGATTTGCGCCCTCAAAGTCGATGATGACCTGTTCGCCGCGTATCGGGGGGGTAGCCGCAGCCACCGAAAAGGCACTTAGCGCCAGAAGAAGGGCGACTGGAAGAATCGAGGGGGTGAAATTCATTTCCTTTATAGACAAAATCCTCGCGAAAAAGGCCGTCGCACGCAATGACGAGATCGCGTTAGGAAGCTCGGCCGTTTGCGGGAAAATCACCGCACTCTCTCGTAAAACCCCTGATATGACGATACGAGGGCCGCTTCGGCGGTGGTGCTTCTATCCGTCGAAGTGCAAGATCGCATTCACCGCCGACTTCGAACCGCCGAGGGATCAGGCCTCCTTGAAGTTGAATCGCTATCGCGACTTCCTGAGGTGCTCGACGAGAGCCTCCCGGTCCTCGGAATTCAACAACCCTTGAAACTCCATCTTCGTTCCTGGCGCAAAGCGTTTTGGGCCGGCGAGAAAGTCTTCGAGCATCTCGGGTGTCCAAGTATCGCCATGCGATTTTCGCAGGTTGGTAAGGGCGGTTGAGAACTCGTACCCCTTTGATGACGCAATGGGGCGATTCCACATTCCATCGAGGTCGGGCCCCGGCATGCCCGCTCGATGTTGCCCCGGCATCCCGTGGCATCCCGCGCAAAGAATGGAAAGGGTCGCTCCACGCTCTGATATATTGAGTTCGGTGACTTGTGACCGATCAATGATGTATTCGCTGCGGATCTTCATGGCATTGGCGAGTTGCTGCTCGGTCATTGAGGCTCGGATTTTGCGATAGGCCTCCGCTTCGATTCGCGCTGCTTCAGTCTCCAGACGTCCTAGATTTCGGGATAGTTCCTCGGTAAATCGGGGATCAAATTGATCGGGATCGGTTCTCAGGTAGGCGAGCTGATTGAGAAAGAGGTGCCGATTCTCCAGGAATTCCCGCACGACAGGTGTCTGCTGATGCACTGCGTCCTGAATGAGGTTCACTTGTGAAGAATCGAGAAGGGCGCTGAAGCTCTTCGAGATCTTGCCACGGCTGGCCGCGTGGCCGCTCTTGTGACGAATAGAGACAAAGCCAAAAAACTGGGCAGGTTGCCCGATGGGGATGATCTCGTTGTCTTCTGGCGTTCCCGTCAGCCACGAGAACGATTTTGCGTAGAGATCTTCCAATTGCTTGAGGAGACTCCGGTCCGAAATGGAGGGTGCTTCCACGCGAATTCCTTTTCCATGGTCCCCAGCCCTTTCGGCGTCGGCTCTCCAACTTGTTAAGAGCATTTTTTGCTTTGCGGTAAAGGAATCTTCGAGCGCGGAAAATGCTTCGGCTTCGCGCACTGCGACCTTGGAATTGTAGAGTGCAAACTGCTCTCCGACATCGTTGAGTTTTTTGCGGTCGATCTTCCCGCCCGTGTAGAGATGTTCTTCCAGCGTCGTGAGAATCTCCTCACGCAATCTCCACCATTCCTGAAGATCCGGCTGTTCAGCGATGACCGCGCGCTCTAAGAGAGCTCGCTGTTCGGGATTAGCAATGGCGTAAACCGCTCGTCCCAACGTTCCTCGGTTCGCCGCTCTTCCGCTTTGGTAACGCAGAGCCACGAAACCGAAGAATTGAGCATTCTTGCCTACCGAGAGTTTCTCGTTGTCCGCGGGTGAGCCAGTGATCCATGTGAAGCACTTGGAAGCCATGGCGGTTTGCAACTCCTTCTCTCCACGAAGTCCGCTGTATTCCTCGGCGCTCCAGGTACTGGAGTCCTTGCTGTCTCTCTTCTCTCGATTCCCCCTTTTTCCTCCTGCTTGAGCATGAGCAGAGGTGATCGAGATGATGATGGTGAGGAGTGTAACGACGCTGAATTTAAAAAAGTCTGGCTTGGAGGCGAAGCGGGCGAATTGGATGGTGTTCATGGAGCGGTTTCTGGATTTGCCAACAATGAATCACCGAATCCTTGCAGGTCGGTTACACTCACATTACTCCTTTGAAATGTGTACTGCCGATTCAAGGCAGACTTGGAATACGTTCATTCCATCAACGGCGTCGAGAAGTCTGATATCGCCGCCATGAGCAAGCACGATTTCCTGCGCCAGACTAAGTCCCAATCCTGCCCCCGGTTCTTTGCTGGTGGAATCGGCGCGAGCAAATCGCTCGAAGATGCGTTCGCGGTCGTCTCCGGCAATGATCTTCCCGGTGCTGGCTACCCGCCATTCGATGTGATCTCCTGAGGAGCGGAGGCGACACAGTATCTCCCCGCCGGTGATATTGTAGCGCGCTGCATTGGAGAAGAGGTTATGCGCGACCTGTTGAAGCATTATCGAGTCACCCTCGATCCATAAATTGGGCTGGATATCACTCTCAACAGTTATGCCATGCGGCTCGGCAAGAAATTCCGCGTCCTCAACCCATGTTTTCAGTTTCTCGCTAAGGTCGATCGGTTCTCGGCTGATATGCAGTTTGCCGGAATCGGCTCGCGAGAGCAAGAGCAGGCTTTCGAGAATCGAGCGCTGGTGTCCTGTCTGTTCCAGAACTTCGCTAAGTGATTTTTGCGCAACAGAGCTGCCCTCGCACTGCGAGAGCGCACGCTCCAGGGAGCCCTGCATGATTGCGAGCGGAGTTTTCAATTCGTGGGAGACGTCCGCACTGAAACGGTTTGCTTGATGGAAACTCCTCTCCAGCCTCTCAAGCATTGAATTGTAGTTGCGGATGATAGGTTCGAACTCACGGTCAGCGCCAGCCGCATCAATCCGCCGATCCAAGGCCTCGGCCGAGACGCGATCCATGTCGCGTCCGAGCGCCTCAATGGGTGTCAATACCCGCCATCCGACAAATGCTGCTCCCAGGGCCACGACCAATAGAGCCCCTGGAAGTGCGATCAAGAACGCCCGGCGGAGTTGGATCATGTCGCTCGTGTGTTCATTGAGGCTG
>JBCDLR010000111.1:0-10931 GCA_038745205.1 Verrucomicrobiota bacterium | reverse complement strand
CGTTCGTGTTGGAAGGAATCCAATCGACCGTGCGGCGGCGGGTGCCTTGATCGTTGCTACTTCAACACCACGACAAAGATCAATCGTCCATTCCGCCATTTCGGGCCGCCAATGAAGAGCGGGCTCTTCTGGCGCAGGGTGGCATCGGTTTTGACGAGAACGCGTTCCTCCTGCCAAAGCTTGAGCATGAGGTTGAGGCTGCCTTTCTCGTCGATTCCCTTCGTTTCAAACTGGAGGTTGAAGTTGTTGGACGGGACCACCCAATTGGTGAAATCGGAGAAGATGATGTCCTGGTTGTGTTCCCCGAGCAGGGTGAAAGAGGTGAAGTCCTTGAACGCCGCCACCTTTCCAAGTTGGGCCGCGAGATCCTTCTCGACGAGCGGGGCAGTGGCACTGGAGTCGTCGGAACTGGCAAAAACGAGTCCGCCCCAGACGGTGGCATTCAGTCGCGAGCCCTGTCCTTCTTCAGCGGTGAGTGGCGTGAGAAGGAGGAGTGCGAAGACGAGGGTGAGTGGCGTGTGCATTCAAATGTCCCGGGCGAACGGGAGGAAGTGGGGGAGTCCGGCGGGCGTCGGATGAAGGACATAGGCGAGGCGTCCGCTGGCGTCAAAGAACCGGGCTGGACCGAACTTCGTGGCCGGTGCCCATGAAGCGACGGTTTTTCCGCTGATCTCGAAATCTTCGGGAACGGCGTCGATGCCGTCGAGGAGGATGACATGGGCGTCCGCGTAATCGTCGAATTTACTGGTCACGTTGATGGCGGAGTCCGGCGTGAAGACCGCCTGCACGACCGTGTGATTGGAGGCGAGGGTCGGCTCGACGTCCCCGCCCCTGCCGACTCCGTTGACGAAGAGGGCGATGGCGACGGCGGCCGCCGACGCGAGCGTGAGGGGAGAGCGCAACCAATTGAGAATGCCGTCCAGCGAGAACGTCGCCACCGGTTCGGTGCTGCGTTGACTGGCGGCCGAGTCTTCCTCATGGATGCGTTTCTGGATCTGGCTGTTGAAGAAATCGGCGTAGGGCGGTTCCTTCGATGCCGGGATCTCGGCCTTCAGCATCTTCATGGCGTCTTTCGCGGCGGTCGCTTCTTCGAGCAGCGTGGGATCACCGGCAATCGCGGCGTCCCACTCGACGCGCTCGTCGTTGGAGAGCTGGTCGTCGATCCAAAGGGTGACGAGTTGTTCTTTGCGTTCTTGGTTCATGGCTAGTTAGCGGTCTGGATTCAAGTCTTTCAGGGTGTCCTGCAATTTCTTTCGGGCGTAGTAGAGGCGCGACATGACGGTCCCGGCTGAGCAGGCGGTCACATTGGCAATCTCTTCGTAGCTAAGGCCCTCGATTTCCCGAAGGAGGATGACGGCGCGGTGGTCGTCGGAAAGTTGTTCGATGGCGCCCGCAATGCGTTGACCGAGTTCGGTGTTGGCAATGGCGCGGTCGGGTGCGGGATTGAGCTTGGGGGCGGTTGGCGCGGTCGTGTCGATCTGTCCGGAATTGAGATCATCGAGTTCGTCACCCTGCACCTTTTTCTTGCGCAGCCAGTCATAGGTGACGTTGTGGGCGATCCGATAAATCCACGTGTAGAACGAGGAACGCGCTTCGAACTTCGGAAGCGCCTTCCATGCCTTGACGAATGTGTCCTGCGCGAGATCCCACGCGTCGGCTTCGTTTCTGACCATGTTGACGATCATTGCGTAAACGTTCCCCCGGTAGTTCGTGACCAGTTCGTCGAAAGCGTCCATTTGTCCGGCTTGGGCCTGTTGCACAAGCTCGGCGTCGCGCTCCCGACGGGCGGCCCGGTCTTCTTCCGAGGATTGAGTTTCGGATTGTGGGACGTTGGACGCCATGGACGAGGGAATTATTCGACCGAATTACCCCCGGCGCTAACGAATTCCCGCCGGCGGAAGGCGGCGATGTGGCGGTCGACGGACTTCCCGGGGTAATCGAGTGCCCGGGAGGCGGGGTTTCGCGCCGTCATCAACAGGTCGGCCCCGAGAATCTGGAGGAGTTGCGTCGCGAGCAGGTGCTCGCGGTCGAAGTAGGAGGTGATGACGAGCAGCCCTTCGGGTTCAAGACGTGAGAGGCCGAATTCAAAGATTCGCTGCCAGATCGCGCGGTCGTGCCAGAGGTTCTGATGCCGGAGGAAGACGACATCGAAGCTCGTCGGAATCTGGCCGTAGCCGACGAGATTCCTGGCATCGTCGGCCAGAAAAATCGCCTCGTCCTCCGGGCTTTCACTGCGAAGGCGGGGGACGCCCAAATTGCGGAAAACCCTCTCCGTCAGTTCATAGCGTCGCCGGGCAGAATCGATTTCACGGTCGCGAATGTCGACGCCGTAAAGCCGGACAGGGGGGCCGAATTGACCGAAAAAAGCCCGCAGGAGTGGGGCTTCCTCGCAATGAGCGCAGGCCAGATTGAGAAGGTGAACGCGTTCCCGCGCTGGATCTGGGATGGTGAAGCGGATCTTGGCGGCCGTCAGGGAAAGCATGCGCCAGAGGGATAGAAGATCGGCGCTCGCCAATTCGTTTCGCGCAAACTCCTCCCGGAGGTCTTCCAGAATCCCCGAGTCGATCGCGGACGAGAGGTGCTCATTGCCAACCTGTTCACGCAGAAGAAGCAGGAGGAGATCGTCCATCGATTCAGGAGTAACCGGCAAGCGGCCCGCAGGGGGAGCATGGTGGCGATGAAAGTCGGAACCCATAGGATCGAGATCTGAAAAATTCGGGGAAATAGCGCAGATGGCCAACGATTTGAGGCTCGTCGTCGGAATTTTAAGAAATCGGACCAGTTTCGGGAGGAGATGACTCCTTAAGACCCGAAAATCATTAAATTTTCTCAATTATCTGCTTTTCAAGCTGGCTATTTTAATTATAATTATTATCGAGAAATCATAATTCACGAGAATCCGTGATCTCTAAGACTATTCAATTTAAACTTAACCAGGCAAACCATTGAAATATTCACAAATTTTTGCTGGAATCAGCATTCTCGCTCTGGCTACGGCTACTGCTCTCGGGGCTGAGGAAAACTGCGAAAAGGTCGAGGAGCGGGTGGCCGAGGCGATCAAGGCGGAGCCTGAGAAGACGCTTCTGATTGTCGATGAACAGGTCGCCAAGAACGAAAGCTGTGCCTGCGTCATCGTGAAGACAGCAATTGAAGCGTCGGAGGCCGACAATAAGGCTGTCGCGCAGATCGTGAAGACGGCGATTTATGCGTCGACGGAGAATGCGGCGGTCATCGCCGAGTGCGGGACGGCAGCGCGACCGGAAGCTGCTTCCGAGATCAAGGCGGCCCTGAAAGAAGTTTTCGAGGGCGCGACGAGCGGGAAGAAGCCGTCCAAGGCACCGAAAGTGGTGGTGGATTCAACGCCTGATCACGAACGGAAAGCCGGAGTGGTGAGCGCCGTCTACATGATTCCGCCGATATCGGGCGGTAGTAGCGGAGGACTGACCGAAGACCAGATCCGTGAGTTGGCAAAGGAACTCGGAATCTCTGTTTCCGCGCTTCGCAAGATCCTTGAGCCCGGCGGCCCTGACATCAACGACATTGTGCGCCGCCGCACGACTGTTCCGGTCTCCCGCCGGTTGACGACGACCCCGGCGCCGCAGAGCCCCTAAGTTCGAATACGGCCGAATTTTCCCAAGAGCGAGGTCTGAAAGGCCTCGCTCTTTTGTGCTCAGGTCTGGTCCGGAGAGCATCAGAGTCGGGATCGGCTGCATTCACTTCACGTTGAAAATTGAGATCGCTTTGGCTGGGGAAAAGTCCTCGATTGGGCATTCGGAAATTTCGAGACAGACTGGTCGTCCTGCACACACTCACCTGGATCGCCGGGGCTGATGTGTCGGCGAAGATGGAGGTGGAGAAAAGATGGGGCAAAGCGAGGAACGACGGAAGAAACAAAGGCGGGCGGCCTAGCTTTCCGCATTGCTCCCGCTATTCCGATTCTTGAAGACTTCCTGCACTTTCTCGATGAATTCCTCCGAGCGTGGAAGGATGTCCTCGTAGGTGATGTCCGTTTCCTGGCGCATCTGGTCGGCGAGGTAGAAGAGGTATCCGGCACCTCCAAGCAGGAGGAGGGGACCGAACATCTTGGCCGGAAGCTGTGAGAGAGTGGGTTTGTCCGGAAGCGCGAAGATGCCAAGCATTGCAACAAGGATTCCGAGCGCGAAATAAAAGCCCATGTCCATTTTCACCGGCACGAAGATCGCTCGACCCTCCGCCGAGGCGTCGGCTAGGGACTCGAGGCGGATGTCGTAAAAGAAGTAGAGGAAGCCCACGAGACTGAGCGCGAAGACGATGATGGCGCAGGCGCCGATGGACAGCATATGGATCGGCTTCAGGGCCAGTTTCAGGCTGTAGAAGGAGGCAAAAAGGCCGGAAACGAGGAGTCCGCCGCAAGAAACGATGAGGAGGAAGCGAAGGAATTTCGGGGTGTCGATCCCGAACTGCCCTTTCACTTGGTCGCTCGTGAGGAAGAGTTCACCGAGGGTCGCCCGTTGAAGCGGCTCGGAAGGTCCTGCCTTGATCCAGGGCAATACCATGGAAAAGAAGATTCCGGCCACGCAAACGACGCCGAGGAGCTTGAGCCATGAGAGGGGGATGCCCGGACTATTTTTCTTTTTCTTCTTGGCCTTTTTCTTGGGGGTCGAGTCGATGGGTTCCGCCTGATCGAAACTGGCTCCTTCGGTGTGATCCGGAGTGCGGAGGGAGGAAAGCGCCGGATCTTCGGAGGGATCGTCGCGGGGGGGCGAGGGGTCCGCCGTTCCCGGCTCGGGAAGCGTCTCCCCCGGGGGTCGGAGCTTGCTGCTTCTCGTGCGTGAAGGGTCTTCCCCGGGCGTCGCCGCGATGAGGGGAAGTCCATCGTTTTCTGTCGTTGCATCGCCGGGTGCCGGTGCCAGTTCTTCGACAACTGCGCCGACCGTGGCCCAGTCTCCCATGCCCTCGTGCCAAGCGGGAAGATCGGCGGCGACATTGCCCGAATCGAGCATCTCCTTCAGTTCCTCGATACTGTAGGGGCCGAGGTTCTGACCTTCGTGGCTGATATAGACTTCCATGCTTCCTTCCGTGCTGTGGTTGAGTTTACTTGTCCTTGGATTTCGCGTTCCTGTCCTCTCGGTAGCTTTGCAACATGAGGCCGGTGCCGGCCGCAAAAGTCACGACCATGATTAGAAGGTGGGAGACCTTCATGTCGAGAAGAAAACGAATACGGCTGAAAATTTCGATCGCAATAACGGCGAGTCCGAGCCAGGTCAGGTACCAGCCCCATTTGATCTTTGCATTGTAGAAGAGGGCAACCACGCCAAGGAAAAAGGGCAAGAACACGATGCCCATGGAGGTGGTTTCCCAGAGGCGGTTTCCTCGTCCGCCCCCGCGCATGGCACCTGAAATCCATCCCCCGCCGCCGGTGTGCACATGGACGGAGTCGAGGAAGAAATAGAAGGACACGGCTGCGAGGGCAAAGCCGAGAATGAATCTCTCGCCGCCGCCCAGGGTTCCGCCGGAATTCATGAGAGACGCTCTACCACCTGCGGCTGGATTTGGCAACCCTAACGGTTTGCCCGGCAATCCCGCTCTTGTTGGACCGGCGGGGTTCTGTCATCGTGGAGACGATGGACCCCGAGCCAAAACAAATGCCTGCCACGATTGGCGTCCTTCTCGACGCTGCGTCCGAGGGGGGAGCCAGTGACCTCTTTCTTTCGGAGGGAGTGGTGCCGCTGGTGAAGGTCGACGGTCAACTGGGGCAGTTGGGGGAGGAGCTGTTGGCGGTCGAAGTGATGCGTGAGTTCTGGAGTTTTTGTGAGGCGGACCCGCGTTATGATTCCGATCGTGACACCAGTGTCGTCTCAGACCGGGGAATTCGATTCCGGGTGAACTTGCACCGGCACGCGAGTGGTATTGGGGCGGTCCTGCGGGTCATCCGCACGGCGGTTCCGCCGTTGCAGGAACTCGGATTGCCGGCAGAGATGCTGCAAGGATGGGCCGGGCGTCTCTCGGGAATAGTCTTCGTGACCGGGCCGACCGGATCCGGCAAATCGACGACCATCGCTTCGATGCTGGACTGGGTGAACCAGAAGGCGGCGAGGCATGTCGTGACCATTGAGGATCCGATCGAGTTCATTTTCTCCCCCCAACAAAGCTACTTCACGCAGCGTGAAGTCTTCACGGATACGGACTCGTTCCATCGAGGATTGCGGAGCGCCATGCGCCAGGCGCCAGACATCATTTTTCTCGGTGAAGTGCGCGATGCGGAGACGGCGAGCGTTGCTCTCGAGGCGGCAGAGACGGGGCATCTCGTTGTCACGACCCTGCACAGCACGAACGTCGCGGAAACGATTGACCGGCTTGTGAACCTGTTTCCGCCGGATGTGCGGGACAGCCAGTTGCTCCTGTTGTCGAACCAATTGGTCGGGGTAATCTGCCAGCGATTGCTGCCTGGAGCAGACGGAGGACTCCAACTCGTGTTGGAGCATTTCGAGAACTCGGGGTTGACCCGCAAACTGATCCGCGAAGGGAGCGTGCCGGAGATCCTTGCGTTCATGCAGCGCGGTGACAATCCGCATAACCGCCTCTTTCTTGACTCGCTCGTGGAGGCATGTCGTGCCGGTCGGCTGCGTCCGGATGTGGCGACGGAAGCCGCGCCCAGCGCCACTGACTTCAAGCGTGCAATGCGTGGGGTTTCTTCCTAGAACGGGAGTTCCAGTTGCGGTCCGGCAGGTCGGCGGAAAGCCGCAACATTCAGCTCGAGGTGTTCACGATTCAGCTCAAGTCGCCGCAGGTGGACCTTGAACTGGCGTTCGATCTCATCGGCCCAGGGGCCCCGCCCCCGCATGCGTTCGCCGAATTCGGTCGAGTTCAGGTTTCCGTCGCGCAATTCCCGGATTCGTCCCAGCACCTTCTCCTTTTGTCCGGGAAAGTGGCGCTCCAGCCAGTCGGCGAACATTTCCTTCACCCCGTGGGGAAGGCGCACGACGGAATACCATCCGCGGGTGGCTCCATGGTCGCGGGCCGCTTTCAGTATGGCGGGGATCTCGTGATCGTTCAGTCCCGGAATGACGGGGGCCACGGAGACGCCGACGGGAATTCCGGCCGCCGCGAGTTCGCGGACAGCCCACAGGCGCATTTTCGGGCTGCTCGCGCGAGGCTCGAGCTTTCTTTGCAGGATGGGGTCGAGGCTGGTGATGGAAATCGCGACCGCCGCCGCACCATGTTCAGCCAGCTTTTTCAGCACATCAATGTCGCGGGTCACGAGATGGTTTTTCGTGACGATGCCGACGGGATTGCGGAATTCAGCGAGGACTTCAAGGCAGCCGCGGGTGAGGCGGAGGCTTCGCTCAACTGGCTGGTAGCAATCGGTCACGCCACTCATGGCCAGCACCTGGGGTGACCATGACTTCCTCGATAGTTCGGTTCGCAGCAACTCCGGGGCGCGTTCCTTTGCCATCAACTTGGTTTCAAAATCGATCCCGGCATTGAAGCCAAGGTACTCATGATAGGGTCTCGCGTAGCAGTAGGCGCATCCATGCTCACAGCCCCGATAGGGGTTGACGCTGGCGCCGAAATTGATGTCGGGGCTGTCGTTGCGCGAGATGATCGTCTGCGAGTCGTCCCGGTAAACAGCCGTCCTCAAAGGCGAGGGATCAAAGTCCTCATCGATACGCGCGATTTCCTCGACCGCTCCCCAGTTGATTTCGATCTCGTGGCGCTCAAAACGGTTCCCCGCGCCGCCCGTGATTCCGCGGCCTCGATTGTTCTGGAACTGATCCGGGGCAAATCGCACCCGGAAATATGTTCAAAAGAACACTATTTGCAAGACTTGAGAACCTCAATTCTCGCGCAGGTCATAGCAGGCGATGCGGTCATCGGTCCGAACGAAGAGCTTGCCGCCGGCGAAGGCGGGGGAGGTACACTTGAGGGCGCTGACCTTGGCGCGGGCGAGTTCGGTGTGCTGGTCGGCGTTGGCGTCGATGACGACGAGGTCGGAGGCATTCTTTTCGAATCCGTAGATTTTTCCATCGGCGAGGATGGGGGAGGAGATGTTGGAACTACGGCTCTCCTTCCAAACGGGATCCCCGGCTTCGAGATCGGCGCAGAAGTGGAGTTCACCGCCGATGAGGTGGACGCGTCCGTTCTCGATGATGGGGCTGGAACTTGCGCGGCGGGTGAGGTTGTCAAACTTCCAGAGGAGGCTTGGCTCGCTGTCGGGCTTCAGCATGAACAGCATCAACTCGTGTGGCTTGTTCTTTGCGCCTTTGCCGTAAACGGCGAGGTGGTCGCCGACGACGGAGGGCGTGCTGTCGCCGCCGCCGGGGAGTGTCCAGAGGATTTCACCGGTTCCAAAGTCAAGGGCCTTGAGCTCGCTTTTCGAATTGCAGAAGATGACGGGGTTGTCCGTGGAATCCCAAACGACTGGTGAGGCATTGTTGTGGTTCACGTCGTTCTGCATCCATTTTTCCTTCCCGTTGGTCGCATCGAGGGCTCGGAGCCCGTTGCTCGCGACGAGAACGGTGTTGCCGTAAACCATGGGAGAGGAGGCTGGTCCCTTCGCGGGATTCGGAGTGTCCCAGATGACTTCACCCAATTGGGCATCGACGCAGAATACCCTTTCACTGCCCGCCGCGTAGATCCTGCCTTCGTCGTAGCAGGGGGTGCTCGCGGAGCCGCGGCCGGTCGGGGCGCCTTCTAGTTCCGCCTTCCAAAGGGTCTTCCCGCTCTCTCCGTCGAGGCAGAGAATGACGTCGTTGGCGACCTTCTTCGTGTCGGGGGTTTTCCGGAGCACTTCCTCCTTCACGCGATCCGGGACGTCCAGTCCGGCGAGCCATGTGTCGAAGGCGGCGGCATCTTCAAAGACCTTGTTCTGCGCGGCACGGATCTTCTCGATGTCCGCGAGGTCGATGGCCGATGGCCCCTTCTTGATGCGTCCGGCGACCCACCAGTCGTAGTTGATCTGTTCCTCTTTCGTCAGATTTTCCTTGATCCAGTTGGTCGTCCATTCGTCGAGGGCGGTGCCGCGCAGGCGGGGGCTGCGGGACTTGCGGGCGGCCTCCGTCTTTTCCTTTACGGCTTGCGGGATTCCTCCACCGTTGCCTCCGAGCGAACGCATGACGAGGCCGTCGATCGTGCGCGAGGGGGTGGGGACGTCGCGGTGCCAGACGACAGAGAGGTAGACCTTTCCGTCGACGACGATGGGACTGCCGAAGCCGCCGTCATCATTGCTGGGAATTTCTTCCTCACTCTGCCAGAGCAACCTCGGTCCCCCTTCCGGGAACTTGTTGGCGAGAGAGTGCGTGTCGAGGGAGACGCCGTTGCGCTGCGGGCCACGCCACTGTGGCCAATCCGAGGCGAGAAGGTATTGGGCGGAAAGGAGAAAGAGCAGGGCGGTGGCGCTGGTTTTGATCATCATCGGTCGGGGGTTTCGTTCCTAATTATGGTGCGGAAACAGAGGATTTGACCGGAAAATGTCGGGAATCCGTGCCGACCGGTGGCCGATTCCATCCCATCCATTCGAAATTGCTGGTGAAAGGGCCGCGGCAGCACGTCGAGTTCCTTCTGGACTCGAAGCGTCGCGACGAATCAGGCGCTATAGCTCAACGATCGCGAGGACAACCTTCATGCCGTCCCGCATGGCATGGCCAACTCAGCTCCCCGCCCAGTTCGTGATCCACTTGGCTTCCTTCCCCTTGGTGGAGTCGGGTCCGTAGGACCAGAGGTCGTAGGTCTTGTTGCGCAACTGGTTGGAGGAGCCGCCTTCTTCAAACGGGCGGTAGTTCCAGGGATTTCCAAACGGGTCGAGAAGAACCGGTTCAATGTTTCCATTGGGCTCCTTGCGGACCATGCCCTGCTTGTCGTGGGCCGGGTCGAGCGGCGGGCGGGGCTTGATGTTCTTTTCGTCGTTGTCGATTTGCCCGTTGGAGGACGAATCGCCGCCGAGAAGATTGTCGCCGTCTCCGGTGAGGACCTGGTAGAGGAGGCGGGCCCCGGCGTCACCGCCGTATTGGCCGCTGGGAGAGCGCGGGAATTCACCCCACTCATCCTTGTAGGCGGAGAGGGTGGACTTGATGAGGGCCATCTGGCCCTTGGCTTTTTCCACGGCGGCTTTCTGTTCCGCATAGCCGGCGACGCCGACCACCATCGCGACGAGGATGGCGATGATGAGGATAACGGTCAGGAGTTCGACGAGCGAAAAGGCGCGTGTGCCTTTCGCTCCGGATGGGAGCGACTTGATTTTCATTTCGGGTGGGGTTTTGGGGTGGGGTCTGCCGCCCGGTGCTTGCCTCAGGTCTTGTTCGAGAGGCTGCCGATGATTTTGACGAGGGGCAGGAAGAGCGCCATGACGATGAGTCCGACCACGAGGGCGAGGACGACGATCATGAGCGGTTCCAGCATGGACGTCAGGGCGGCCACGGAGTTGTCGACTTCGTCATCATAGACGTCGGCGATCTTCAAAAGCATTTCGGGGAGCTGTCCGGTTTCCTCGCCGACATCGACCATGCTGATGACCATGGGCGGGAAGACCTTGCTCGCTTCGAGCGGTGCGACGATGGATTCCCCTTCCTTGACGGCGTCATGGACGTTGCCGATGGCGTCGGAGATGATGACGTTGCCGGCGGTTTCCTTCGTGATGTTCAAGGCCTGAAGAATGGGGACACCGGAAGTGACGAGGGTCCCGAGGGTGCGGCTGAAGCGGGAGATGGCACTCTTCCGCTGGACATCCCCGAAGAGCGGGAGGTTCAGTTTCAACTGGTCGACCGCGCGCCTTCCTCCGGCGGTGGAGACGATGATCTTGTAGGCGACGACGACGAGGATGACCCCACCGAAGAGGAACATCCAGTTTGTCTTGAGGAAATCACTGAATCCTATGACGAAGTTTGTCAGTGGCGGGAGCTTTTCACCGCCGAGCATCTGTTCGAAGATCGATTGGAACTTCGGAACGATGTAGG
>JBCDLR010000110.1:0-10935 GCA_038745205.1 Verrucomicrobiota bacterium | reverse complement strand
GCCTATGGGAAAATCGCGAAGGACGGCGAGGACGCGTTCCTCTTGGAGTCAGCGGAGAAGGAAGAGCACTTGGGGCGATATTCGTTCGTCGGGAGTCAGCCACGCGTGGTTTTCAAGGCGGAAGGATCGACGGTCACGATCGAGGAAAAGGGGAAAGAGCCCGTGATTCTGCAGGAGGTGGACGATCCGCTCGCCGAGTTGCAGAAGTACATGGCGCGCTTTCGCCCGGTGGATGATCCCGCGTTGGACCTTCCGGTATTCTCGGGCGGAGCCGTGGGATACCTTGCCTACGACGCCGTGCGTTATTTCGAACCGACGGTCGGGGTGGTGGAAAAGGATGAATTGGGGTTGCCGGAGATGATCTTTTTCATTGCGGACACGGTCCTCATCTTCGATCACCGGTTCCGCAAACTGAAGATCGTGCATCGCGCCTATCTTGAAGGCGAGACTGCCGAAGAAAGGGGCGAGGAGGCGGCGGAAGTTTATCGAAGAGCGCAAGCCGCCATTGAATCGGTTGTCATGCAGTTGCGCCAGCCGTTCGCATCGCCCCAGTTCAACACCCTTGCGCCCGTCGATGAACGGGAAACGATTTCGAACACGACGCGGGAGGAATACATGGCGATGGTGGAAGAGGCGAAGGAATACATCAAGGCGGGCGATGCTTTCCAAGTTGTCCCTTCCCAGCGTTTCGAGGTCGACTTCAAGGGGTCGCCGACGGACCTCTATCGTTCGCTGCGCGCGGTCAATCCCTCGCCCTACATGTTTTGCCTGCAATTTTCCGCGGGATTTGCCCTCGTGGGTTGTTCACCTGAAGTGCATGTCCGGGCCATCGATGGGGATATCGCCATCCGTCCCATCGCCGGCACCCGCTGGAGGGGCAAGACGAAGGAGGAGGACGACGCGTTGGCGGAAGACCTTCTCTCCGACCCGAAGGAGCGCGCCGAGCACATCATGCTCGTGGATTTGGCCCGCAATGATGTCGGTCGCGTGGCGGAGTTTGAATCGGTGACGGTCGACGACTTCATGATCATCGAGCGCTACAGCCACGTCATGCACATCGTTTCGAACGTGAGCGGAACCTTGAAGCCCGGCTGCACGGCCTATGATGTGATGCGGGCGACATTTCCCGCGGGAACGGTCAGCGGTGCTCCGAAGGTCCGGGCGATGCAGATCATCAATGAACTGGAGAAAAGCAAGCGTTGCGCGTATGCGGGCGCGGTTGGTTATTTCGGCTTCGACGGCAACCACGACTCCTGCATTGCGCTGCGCACCGCAGTGGTAAAGGATGGCAAGGCCTACGTGCAGGCTGGAGCCGGAGTGGTTGCGGATTCCGATCCGGAGTATGAATACAATGAGACCGTGAACAAGGCGCGTGCCATTGTGCGTGCGGTGGCCAAGGCGCCCGAATCCCCGTCCTGATCCCGACATGCTGCTCGTCATCGACAACTACGATTCCTTCACCTACAACCTCGTTCAGTACTTTGGCGAACTGGGGGCGGAGTTGATCGTGCGTCGGAACGATGAGGTGACCCTTGAAGAGATCCGCGAGATCGCACCTGGGAAAATCTGTATTTCACCCGGTCCGTGTACGCCGAACGAAGCGGGCATCAGTTGCGAGGTCATCGAGGCCTTCGGACAGGAGATTCCACTTCTGGGAGTTTGCCTCGGTCACCAGTGCATTGGCCAGGTCTTCGGAGGGGAAGTCGTTCGCGCGGAGAAGCTCATGCACGGGAAGACGTCGATGGTGTCGCATGACAGCGGGGGGGTTTTCAAGGATGTGCCATCACCCTTTGAAGCGACGCGTTACCATTCGTTGGTCATCAAGCCGTCCAGCGTTCCGGATTGTCTCGACGTGACCGCCCGTGCGGAGACGGAGGAAGCGGAAATCATGGGCGTGCGGCATAAGGAATTTCCGATCCATGGAGTACAGTTTCACCCCGAATCCATCCTGACGGGTGAGGGCAAGAAACTCCTGAAAAACTTCCTCGAGCTTTGAGAAAGCATCACCCCCTTTTGTTACTCCTGATCCTCGTCGCCGCGACGGAGGCCGTTCCTCCGGTTTGCAACGACCCTGCCGTTGAGATCGAACTCGTTGCGGAGCACCCTGACATCGTGACGCCGACGGGCGTGGCCGTGGACAAGCATGGCAGGGTCTTTGTGCTGGAGAATCACACGCATTTTCGCCCGGAGGGATATGACGGACCGGAACGCGACCGGATCTTGATTTTTGAGAATGGCAAGGAGCCAATGGTGTTCCATGAAGGGTTACTCTTCGGGACTGATCTCCTGTTTGATGACAAGGGACACCACCTTTATGCAACGACGCGAGCAAAGGTTCTGCGATTCAATCATGCATCGGACCACGATCTTGCCGCTGAGGAGCCGGACCTGTTGATTGATCTGGAGACGCCGGGTCAATACCCGCACAATGGAGTCAGCGGCCTCGCCTTCGACGGCGGGGGAATTCTTCACTTCGGCTTCGGGGAGAATCTCGGGGAAGACTACACGTTCATCGGCTCGGACGGGGTGAAGATCTCTGGCGGGGGAGAGGGCGGTTCCGCCTATCGATGCCAGCCGGATGGATCCCAATTGGAGCGCATCGCGACGGGATTCTGGAATCCCTTCGGCATGACCTTCCTGGGGGGCGACTTGTTTGCCGTGGGGAATGACCCCGGTTCCGCACCACCCTGCCGCTTGCTTCACGTCGTGGATGGCGCCGACTTCGGATTTGAGTTTCGCTATGGACGATCGGGATTGAATCCGCTGATTTCCTGGACCGGGGAAATTCCGGGAACGGTGCCGATGGCAGGTCCGACCGGCGAGGCGCCGTGCGGAGTGATTCCGTTGGGCCATGACCTTCTGGTGGCCTCGTGGGCCGATCACCGGATTGACCGTCACGTCCTCTCGCCGAGGGGAGCCTCGTTCTCCGCGAAGAGGGAGGACTTCATCCAGGGAGGCGACGATTTTCGCCCGGTGCACATGGCATGGGCGTTGGATGGAAAGACGCTGTTTGTTACCGACTGGGTCAGTGCATCCTATCAACTTCACCAACAAGGGAGGCTTTGGAAGGTGAGTTTTCCGGAGCGGGTTGTACCGCAGGGAGGAAGAGTTACACCGCCGGACCTGGCGCTGGCGGCCTCGATGCGTGGTGGAGAGGTTCCCTTGGATGTCTTGACAGGTGCTCTTTCCAGCGAAGATGCCTACCTCCGCTCCGCCGCCATCTTTGGGCTTGGCAAGTATAGGAAGCGGCTGATGGATATTGATTGGCGAAATGAAGAGTCGCCGGTCTTGCGGGCAAACTTTGGCGTGGCCCTGCGGCGGCACCTTGGCAAGGCCGTGGAAAGCCAGGTTCCGGTTCTTCTCGCGGATCCGTCGGCGGAGGTGCGCTATGTCGGAATCAAGTGGGCCGCCGACGAAATGCTGGTGCGTCATCGCCCGGACATCGAGAAGCTGCTGACTTCCCCGGCTCTCGGGCAGCAGGAGTTTCTCGCGATCATGGCGGCATTGGACCGGCTCGATGGGACGAAGAAAGTGCGGGATGTCCCGGATCCCGAGAAACTTCTCGGGGTGATCGCCAATGAGGAAACGCCCGCCAACTTGCGGGCCCTGGCGTTGCGGATGGTTCCTGTCGATCACAAGAAGCTGTCGGTCGCCCGACTGAAGGCCTTGTTTGGTGAGGAAAACGAGAGTCTCCGCCTCGAGGTGGTGCGGTCCCTGCAGTTCCATCCGGACCCGGAGCGAGGTGGGTTTCTTGAGAATTTGGCGAAGGACGAGTCCTTGGACTCGAGGATTCGCCTGGAGGCCATTGTCGGTTTGTCGGCAATCGCGGACGATCATCGAGAGGCTCTCGAGGAACTGGCCGGGTCCGGCGACAGTGAGATTTCAGAGGAGGCACAAAGGGCTCTCGCCGGCTTGGAGGGAGTGCCCGAGGAACTGGCGAGAACGGTGGAACCCAAGCCGCTTTTTACGCAAACAGAGGAATGGATGGAATTCGTGGGAACCGATTTGGCGGGTGCCGACGCGGAAGAGGGGCGGCGCCTCTACTTCAACTCGAAGCTGGCCACCTGCTACCGTTGTCATCAGATGGAGGGCCGTGGAATTCGTGTGGGCCCGGAACTGACGACGATTCGCGAGCGGGGTGATGTCCGCTGGCTGCTGGAGCACATCCTTCAACCTTTCAAGGATGTAGCCCCTCAGTTCCTGCCGTGGACGATCACCATGAAGGATGGAGGGACTCACGTGGGTCTTCCCCTTCGCAAAGGCGGGACACGAGAGTCCTACCTCGGGGTGGATGGAAAGGAGTTCTCCTTGAAGAAGGAAGAGATCGTGACCCATGAGGAAATGCAGATGTCCCTCATGCCCGCCGGTTTGCTCGATCCGTTGACGAAAGAAGAAATCAGAAACCTGCTGGCCTACCTTTTGCAGGATTCAGGCGAAAAGTAGATGCTGATTTGTTGCTCCTCAGATCAGAGGGCGTTCATCAGTAGCTGTTTCGAAGCAGCGCCTCTTCCTGGCGGACAACTTCCGCTTCTGTCCAGGACAGGGAAATCTCAATATCCTCGAAGCCGCTTACCAAGAGATCGTTCTCGAAGATTTCCCGTTGGTAGTTTTGATAGACGTGACGGAGAGAGTTGCCTTGCAACTTGAGCGGACGATGGGAAGCAAACCCCGTGTCGGGGACGTTCACGCGAACCGCAATCTGGTTTTCCAGCCATTGCCGGAGGCGGAAGGCAAGAAGGAATTCGCAACGTTCCAAGTCGCGGCGCATCGCGAGGAATGCCGTGACGAGCGTTTCCGGGGACGAGCGTTCGATGTGATGGAACTTGAATTCGAGGAGCGCGTCGAGGAGATGCTGATTCTCCAATACGCGCTCGCTCATGAGCAACGCATCTACGGACCCGGGACCGCATTCAGAGAGGCACGAGGCCGGAGTGCAATGTCCGGAAGAGGGAGAGGATTGGGCGTCGCAGCTCATGATAACGGGGCAAAATATGCAATTGAGACTCAGTATCAACAAAAGAACCGGAAAAAATCTGTGGGTTTCACGGATTTTTCCAAGGTGTTCAGCCCAAATAGCTTTTCAGCATCCAGAGAGTCTTTTGGTGGACCTGGATTCGGCCGATGACGAGATCCTGAGTTTCGTCGTCTCCGGCGTCTCCGCAAATGCTCCGGAGATTGATTGCGCGCTCGACAAGTTTCTCGTGGGCGAGAATGAGACCGGCGACGAACTCCTTCGCGGGAAGCCGGGATTCCATCTCTGCGATGGGGGAAATCTTAGCGAGGGCGGAGAGTCCGCCGGGAGGGAAGGCATCGAGTCCGCGGACTCGCTCCGCGACGTCGTCAGCTGCGGTGAACATTTCTTCATACTGACCTTGCAGCGCGACGTGCAATTGGAAAAAATCGGTCCCGATGACATTCCAATGAACGAGGTGTGTCTGCGCGATCAGCTGGTAAGTGTCGGCCAGTAAATCGACGAGGCCGTTGATGATCGCGGAATTGGCTTCGGCGGTCGCGGTGGCGGATTCTGTGGTGGTCGTGCTCATGGTAGATTTCGTATTTGGTGTTCTCCTCTTTAAAGGATACGGATGGGAGACCCGTCATGTCAAAAAAACTCTGCGACTGGAGTCAGAAGAAAATCATCAAGAAGCGCAAGCAGCTTGAGGACCTGATTCGAGATCCCCGCTTCCTTTGCGCGAAGTGCGCGCGTGCGGCCAACGAACCGCGCGTGCTTTGCAAGGCGAGACGGGCGTTCTTCCTCGATGAGAAAGGGAGATGATTTCTGCGATTGAGTTTGAGACGCAGTCGCAGCGCCAAGCGACGACTATCCGTTCCAGGCGCTCTGGTTGCGGATGCGGTAGCGATATCGGTTCTGGAGTCGCGGCCCCTTGTCCAGATCGTGGAGATCGACCAGTTCCTCATCTTTGGGCTCGATATAGCGTTCAATGAGCGCGGACCCCTGGAAGCGGCCGGCCACGGTGTCGCGTTGATCATCGAAGGTGCCGGGACTCGCCGACCGGGACGGCTGGAGGGATTCGCTGATGAAGTGAATGCGATAAGTGTTCGAGCGGGTGGTGAGATGGGGAAGGAGGTGCGCGTAAGGCCGCTCCTTCGTGTTGTCGCCGGTCAGGCGATGCTGTGCCCAGAAGTTTCGCATTGCGGATTTGCTGTCGCTTTTTCCCTCTGGAACAAGATAGTGCTCGCAGATTTCCGAGGCGGAAATGAAAACGTCCCCGTTTCTTTCCTTTTCTTCGAAAAGCAAGGCCAGCGTTTTCCTGGAATCAAGGAAGTGTCTGTATTTGTTTCCGCTGGGATTCCCGGATTTATAGATTCTGCTGTCCGTGTCCGGAATGGCCATGAGCTTCTGATTCTTCAGAACCGCATGAAGGGCCGTTTCGCGTTTGATGTGAGTGAACGGAAGGATGCCCTGATTGAGGTTGACCTTACCCTCTGTTTCGAAAGGCCGGCTAAGGGGGCGCGGCTCGACAACGGGCATCCAGAAAAAGTCGAGGAGCAAGTGGTCGCGCGGTTCAGTCGCCCCGTAGTGATCGTCGGAAGGGCGGAAGAGCAGCGTCTGCCATGGGACACCGGCCTTCACGCCGGTCGGCAGGCTGCCGAACATCACGGGAGAGGGGATGGAGCGTTGGGGCGAGAAGATACCTGGTTCTGGTTCCGGGACTTCGCCAGCATCGGGTTCTGGAATCTCAAAATAGGCCGAACTCAGGGACAGGCCGCGGACCTCGCCATCATCGGGACGATTGATGTAAGAGCCGTCGGCGGACATCGCTGTGCCGTTGTCAAAGTCTCCCGTGATAGCAGGATCAACCTTTCCTCTTTTTCCTCCATCGCGGCGGCCCTTATCAAAGTCGGGGCTGATCGGACGGATGGGTAAATCCGGTTTGGCATTCTGGGGACTCTGGAGTCCGGGAATGAAGCCATAGAGGGATTCATCCCGTCCAAGCGCGAGCAACTGGTCAGCAGGGCCCTCTTCGCGAAGGGAATGGGCGAAACGACTCCTGCCCCACTTGGGAGAACTGACATAATCCGGAATGCTTCCGGGGACGCCAACGTAACGCTGGGCGGCGATTAGACGGTAGTCACCGTGTCTTGGAACCATCGATTGAAGAACATCCTTGTCAGAAATAAAGGGCTGTAGAGTGTCAGCGCGTTGAATTCGAGTGGAGGTTGGGCCCCCCTGAACAAGTCCCCCCAGGCTTGGGTCGTAATCGGGGAGAGGTAGGCCGTTAATTTTTGGAGCCGAGATTGGAATCGACTGCATGGTGTCGCCTTCTCCACCTCTTGACCCCGCGCTGCCGGGATTGTCAAAGATGGCGATGCCAAGTTGGGAACTCCGGTCAGCAGTTCCGGAGAAGGTGAGGAACTCAGTGTCCGCGTCGATAATGACGGGATCGAATTGAATCCATTGAGCGTTGAAAGCGCGGACACCAATCTTGCCACCGGATGCCGTCCAGCCTCTTGGAAGGTCGGCTTCACTGGAGCGGGCGACGCGATAACTTCGATTGATGGACAGTGGTTTTCCGCAGAGTTCCATTTCCGGCAGGGAGTCAGGATCCACGTCGGAAGGAGTGTTCAGGGGGAGGCTACCAGCGACGGCGCTCAGGTAGGGTCGATACTCTCCCCAGCCGTGCCCTGGCGTGAAGCATTCGAGAAGCAATGTCAGTTCGATGACGCGCTGTCCCGGCTGAAGCTGCCGTGCATAGGTCCGGTAAAGGCGGTCCCCTCGGTCCGCGAGGAATTGCCCGTCGAGCGTCTTCTGCGCCCGGCAGGTAAACCAGAATCCAACTTCGCTAACAGTGGGAATTCGGCCGATCCCGCGCGGTGCCTTGAGTTCAGCAGGGCTGAGAGGTCGGCGGGAGTTCGCCTTGGCCGTGACGAGAGGTGCGACCTGACCGTAGCCGACATGCTCGTTTCCGGCACAGACAACGCAAAACTGCTCTTCTCCCTGCAGAAGGCCGTCATTCAGATTCGATTGTCGAATGTAATCTAGCATCGTGAGCAGGATGTTATCGCGATCCTCGTCATCGCCTCCGCCGTACTTATCTGCAAATGTATCGCCTCCAAATCCCGGGACCGGATTGTCGGTGAGGTCTTGCAAGTATTCGAAGAGTTTCTTGTTCACGGCCACTCTATCGAATTCAAGGTCGAAGTCGCCAAACCCGTTGGCTGCCTGATTTCGCGTTACGTAAAACCTTTCCCCGTTGATGGAGGAGACGTGGGCTATCTTTCGATCGTAGTTGGAGACCCGGTAAGTACCGTCGAAGGTGTCGACATCTTTCGTGTTGGGATCAAGGGCGTCGTGGACGGGCCAGAGAGCGACCCGCGGTGTGCCAAAGAGAGTCAACTCGGGCGCGGCATTCTGTTCGGTGACAAAGAATGACGCCGATTGCATCTGCTGGGTGACTTGCAACTCATTGCCGTCGTAGAGCTCCTCGCGCGAGGCGAAGGGAAACAGAAACTCTTCCGGTGTTGCGTAGGGGCGGTAGCGGGGAAGCAGGTCAGCGAGTCCGCGGTCTTTCCTTCCAATGGCGCCCGGTACCTGGGTGCCGCCAACGGAAAACCAGTCGTCCTCGCCTGCCACACTCGAAAGTTCCCAGAGCGAGAACAGTTGCTTCTCCCTCATGCGGGCATAATCGCCTGAATTCCCCGACGGGCTATAGCGATAGCCGGGAAGGAATACCGGACTGAGGGACACCATCGCCGGGTGCCCGGAGAAGCGTTGGAACTCGCCCTTGGCGGGCTGATGGTTTGCCAGATCCTGTTCTTCCCGAGTGTTGGCGCGGGGGATGTCCCAGAAGACACCCTCGGAGGCGGTATTAATGTTGATCTTGCAGGTCTCGTCGTCCGTCCAAAAGGCGAATCGTCCGGTAATGGGATTCTCCTTGCTCGGCTGAACGCCTGTATTGGCACTGATGAAATTGCCCTCCCGATCGAGGGTGCCCATCGTTCCATCTTGAAGCGTGTAGATCCATTGCACGGGCATGGGCAGCTCACCGGTGACGTCGTGGGTGGTGGAAAAACCTTCGATGGGAATATTCGACTCAAGCGTAGAAGGATCCGCGATGGGAAAGCGCTGGCTGACTTCGCCGTTCAACGTACGAAAAGACGGTCTATTCATATCGACGTACTCCGCGGGGCGCGATTTCCAATCGGGCGGCACATCATTCAAGGCGTCTTCCAGATCGGAAGCAATCATCGACTCCGAGGAGTAGAGCTTGTAGAGCAATTTCAGTTCCCCATCCTCGTCGTGCACCCGAATGGCGCCGGGTTGGCTTGTCCATGGCGCGGACGTGCGGCCGTCATCGAGCGTGTGAATGGTGGCTTCGCGGATATGGCCAATCGCGATGTTTACCGCATTCTGTCCAAGAACACGGGCATGAGAAGTCCGCTGCGCTGTCTTGGCCACAGAGTGTCCTGTCGACGCCTCACTCAGGGTGAAAACGACGACCAAGCCCATGGCTGCGGTCAGAAAAATGACCGTGAGGAGGATGACTCCTGCCTCTGCCTTCCTCGTTCTTCGAGCTGCTGATTGATTGATCACAGTGGTATTATGAATTCTTGCGCCCTGACGCGCATCAGGAGTCGATTGGAGAGAGTAACCGGAGTTGTTGCCCGCACTGTCACAAGTCGAGAGCCATCCTCTTGCAGTTCAGAGCTTACCATGGTGGTATATGGACCGTTAACGTCTCCGTTCTTGTTCCAGACTTTTCCGTCTGCGGAGACTTCTACGAAATACTCCAGATCGGTCAAAAACTCATCCACGCCCCATTTCCGGAAGGTGATGGCGGGGTAATGGATGCCCTCCACTTCGACAATATGTATTGTGGTAGATTTTCGTTCTTTGTCCTTGGTGTAGGGGTCCCCGGCGAAGCAATACTCACAGAAATTGTTGTCACCGTCCCCGTCGGGGTCGGCCAAGGGACCACTGACAGCGTCGTCCGTGTGGTCGTCGGAAGTGCCGGTGATCGTGTTGGCGTGAAAGAAGAAATGCTCCCTCCATGTGACGTAGGTCGTTGGTGCAAAGATCGCCGTGGCGGATAGATCAGAAGTCCCGAAGGTGACCGGTAGCTTCGAATCGATGGGGTCCGAAAAAGCGGTGTCCGTGATCGCACCGTCTTTCTCCCAACCAACGTGTTCGAAGCCCGTGGTTCCGAAGCCCTCAAGATCCAATGTTTGTCCCTGAAAGAAAAACCGCTCTTCCGCCCCCGGCGCAAGGCCCTTGTCGATGTTGCCAGGAATGCCATCCCGCAATCCGGGGGAAAGGCTTCCCACGAAAATGTAACCCAATTCCTGGACGAAGGGGATTCCCGAAGTCACGTCCATCTGCGCCTGGTTGAGTGATAGCGAAGTTGTTGAAGCGGCGAACTTGATGGTGAAGTCCCGCACACCCATCCCCGTCAGGTTCCACTGCACGGCGGAAACCAGAATCTCGCCAAAGGAACCGGTTTGCGGATCGTCCAGCGCCTTGAAGACGGGAGTGACGGCTTGAACTTGGTCCTGGCCGTCTAGGTACTCGAGGGAAAAATCATTGATGTCGAGACGAGAACCCAGCGATCTGGTCTGAAAGATGACGTTGTTGATATCAGAGGTAACAGCAACCGTGGAGTCATAGTCGGCCTCGAATGCCGTTTGCGCGGCGAAGCTGTAGATGGAGTTGCTGGAAGTAACGATCGCGGTGTTCGTTGCGGTTTGGGTGATCGTTGGCGCGAAACTATTGGTGGGATTGCCGTCGAAATCGTCGCCGCCCGCAATGGCTGGAATATTGGCGAAATCAAAGTTGCGAGGAAATCCAAAGACAAAATTCCCATCACCCAGGAACTCGTCCCAGTAAGAGAATTCAGTTCCGCCACTGGCACGAATGCCGGGAATGACAAATTCGCCGGTGGCCTGCCCAAAAGAAGCGATCGGGGAGAGGGCAAG
>JBCDLR010000109.1:0-10999 GCA_038745205.1 Verrucomicrobiota bacterium | reverse complement strand
TCCTTCACAAAGGCCATGAACTTCTGAAGTTCTTCCTTCACGACGGGAAGGAGGAAGTACAGCCCGATCAGATTGGGGAAGACCATGGCGAAAACCATGGCGTCCGAAAGCGCGAGGATACTCCCGAGCGAGGCCGCCGCCCCGATGACGGCGAATCCGCAGAAGAACAGCTTGTAGATCAACACGGGGATTTTGTTCTCAATACCGAAAATGTAGGCAACCCCCTTCTCACCGTAATAGGACCAGGAAATCATCGTCGAGAACGCGAAGAGAAGGACTGCCACCGAGAGAAGGTACGGGAACCAACTGAAGACCCGCTCGAAGGCCATGGAAGTGACCGCAATGCCACCGATACCCTCCACACTATCCTCCTTGACCCATCCCTCGACATCGGTTTCCACCTCGGCTTGCTCTTCAAGCAGCCTCACCTTCTTCCAGGTCACCCCTTCCTTCTCTTCGTTGTCGATTTCCCGAAGCAACTGGCCCGCTTCGAGGGGTTGTAGAACTTCGGCGGCAGCGGGGCCTGCAACGAGAACCGCTCCGTTCTCCCCGACCTCACCGTTCACTTTCCAAGTGCCGGTAATAACGATGACCAGCGCCGTCATCGTACAGACCACCACCGTGTCAACGAAGGGCTCGAGCAGCGCGACGAGACCTTCGCTCGCCGGCTTGTCCGTCTTCACCGCCGAGTGCGCAATCGGGGCCGATCCGAGCCCCGCCTCGTTTGAGAAAGCAGCCCGTTTTATCCCCTGGATCAGCACTCCAATGATCCCGCCCCCCACCGCCTCCGGGCTGAAAGCGCTGGTGACGATGACCCCGAAGGCAGCTGGTACCGCCGAGAGGTTCGTGACGACAATGGAAAATGCGGCCAGGAGATAGATTCCGCACATGAAGGGAACGAGGAACGAAGTGACTCGAGCGATCCAGACAATCCCACCAATGATGACGAAGCCGACGACGACCGCCACGATGAGACCAAAAGCCCATCCCTGGTTTTCCAGCACGCCGAAGGTTTCGGAGAACTGGGCGTAGGACTGGTTCATCTGATACATGTTCCCTGCACCAAACGCGCCTCCGATGGTCATGACGGCGAAGAACCCGGCCAGGACGGCGCCAAGGCCACCGAGGCCTTTCTCAGCAAGCCCCTTGCTCAAGTAATACATGGCGCCGCCATGCACATTGCCGTTCGAATCGATCTCGCGGTATCGCACGCCCAAGGTGCACTCACAGAACTTGGTCGACATGCCGAAGATCCCCATGAGGATCATCCAGAACGTGGCTCCCGGACCGCCGAGGCCGATGGCAATGGCCACGCCGGCGATGTTGCCGAGTCCGACCGTCGCCGACAGGGCCGCCGTCAACGCCTGAAAGTGGGTGATCTGACCCGGGGCATCAGCGGGGGTGTACCTGCCTCGAACGGTTCTCAACGCGACCCCGAAGGCCCGCAGATTGATAAACTTGAAGTAGATGGTGAGGAAGACTGCCGTTCCACCGAGGAGAATCAGGACGAGCGGCAAACCCTGATCCTTGATCTTGAAGCTGAAGAAGATGATCTTGTTGGCGACGTCGGAAACCGGGGAGACGATCCCGTCGATGCGCTCGTCCAGGCCGGGAGGTTCCTCGGATCCCTCCGCACTACCGGCAATCGGAACGACACAAAAACTGAGAAACAGGGTGAGCCAGGAGAGCCGGCATAAGCGGAAACGACTTTTGGAGAACATGCGGAGGCGGTGGTCAGTGGTTGGTTGGCGGAACTAAAAAGGGGGCCGGTTGCTTGTCGAGCGAGTCCCCGGGCTCGGAGGATTTCCGGCTCGCCGAAACCCTTCGAACCCGCTTGCATTCGGGCACCGTAACCATTATCAGGAGCGCTAATAATCGCATGAAATCCGTCTGGACCGTTCTCACCAGTTTTTACGCTTCTTCCATCGGAAAAAAGATCATCGTCGCGGTGACAGGCTTGGGTCTGCTTCTCTTCCTCGCCGGCCACCTCGCGGGCAACTTGCTCATCTATGCGGGCGAGCATGCCATTAACGAGTATGCCGTTTGGCTCAAAGGGTTCGGCCATGGCGTTGGAATCTGGGCCGCCCGTTTCGGCCTGCTCGCCATGATCGTCGCCCACATTGCGACGACCATCGCTCTCGTCCGTCAGAACCGAGCCGCTCGGCCACAGCGATATGCCCACGAGAGCACAGTGCAGGCATCCGGCTCCTCCCGGATCATGATCTGGTCCGGCATCATCATTCTCGTCTTCGTGGTTTACCACGTCATGCACTTCACCCTCGGAGTTGGGAACGAATACTACTCGAATTCGACCTACAAGATGGAGGACGGCCACCACAATGTTTATAAAATGGTCATCGACGGCTTCTCCGTCTGGTATGTCAGCGCTTTTTACATTTTCGCGATGGCGCTCCTCTGCTCCCACCTCAGCCACGGGTTTTCGAGCGTTTTCCAGACCCTCGGCCTGCGCACGGAGCGGACTTGGCCCATCATTCAAACCTCCGGCCTCCTTTACGCCGCGATTATCTTCTTTGGAAACATTTCGATTCCCATCTCCATCATGGCCGGAATCGTAAAGTATTGAGCGAAGCCATACTCAATCGTTTCACACCCGCGAACTCCATCCAATGACTCTTGAATCCCACATTCCTTCGGGGCCCATCGCCGACAAATGGTCGAATCACAAGATGGATTCGAAGCTCATCAATCCGAACAACCGGCGGAAATACTCGGTCATTATTGTCGGCAGCGGACTCGCCGGCGGCGCGGCGGCGGCGACTCTCGGAGAGCAGGGTTACAATGTGAAATGCTTTTGCTACCAGGATTCCGCTCGCCGGGCTCACTCGATCGCTGCACAAGGCGGCATCAATGCGGCGAAGAATTACCAGAACGACGGCGACTCCGTGCACCGGCTATTCTACGACACGGTCAAGGGTGGCGACTTCCGCTCGCGCGAAGCCAACGTGCATCGCCTCGCGGAAGTCAGCGTCAATATCATCGACCAGTGTGTCGCGCAGGGAGTTCCGTTCGCCCGTGAATACGGCGGGCTCCTCGCCAACCGCTCGTTCGGCGGGGCGCAGGTTTCGCGGACATTTTACGCCCGCGGGCAAACCGGCCAGCAACTCCTCCTGGGCGCCTATCAGGCACTTTCCAAGGAGATCGCCAAAGGGAGCGTGAAGATGTTTCCTCGGACGGAGATGTTGGACGTCGTCCTCGTCGGCGGCCACGCCAAGGGCGTCGTCGTCAGGGACATGGTGACCGGGGAAATCTCAACGCACCACGCCGACACCGTTGTTCTCGCCACGGGTGGTTACGGGAACGTCTACTACCTCTCGACCAACGCCATGGGATGCAATGTGACGGCCGCCTACCGGGCGCACAATCGTGGCGCGCTTTTCGCCAATCCCTGCTACACGCAGATCCACCCAACTTGTATTCCGGTCGCCGGGGAATACCAGTCCAAGCTCACCCTCATGTCGGAATCGCTCCGAAACGACGGGCGCGTTTGGGTCCCGAAAAAGAAAGAGGACACCGGTAAGAACCCACGTGATATCACTGAAGAAGATCGCGACTACTACCTGGAGCGGAAGTATCCCAGCTTCGGCAATCTCGCGCCCCGCGACATTTCCTCGCGCGCGGCGAAGGAAGTCTGCGACGAGGGGCGCGGCGTTGGCCCCACCGGACTCGGCGTCTACCTCGATTTTGGCGATGCGATTGAGCGACTCGGTCGCGATGCCATCGCCGAGCGCTACGGCAATCTCTTCGACATGTACGAAGAAATCACTGCCGAAAGCGCCTACGAACGCCCCATGCGCATCTTCCCCGCCGTTCACTACACGATGGGAGGCCTCTGGGTCGATTATAACCTGATGAGCAATGTGCCGGGTCTTCATGTGGCCGGCGAAGCCAACTTTTCCGACCACGGCGCCAACCGACTCGGCGCTTCCGCCCTCATGCAGGGTCTTGCTGACGGCTACTTTGTCCTTCCGGCCACATTGCCCAACTATCTCGCCACCCAGGCGGGAGGGTCAGTGACCGATCAGAGCCGGAGTTTGCGGCGACCCTGGCCGAGGTCGAGGAAAGGACGAAGAAACTGCTTTCGATCAATGGCAAACGCACCGTCGACAGCTTCCACCGGGAACTCGGCCTCATCATGTGGGACAAATGCGGCATGGCGCGCGACAAGGCCGGACTTGAGGAAGCGATCGAGAAAATTCCGCAACTCCGCGAGGAGTTCTACGAGAACGTGAAGGTCCCCGGGGAAAATGGTCAGCTCAACCAGGAGCTTGAGAAAGCGGGACGAGTTGCCGACTTTCTCGAGTTCGGCGAACTCATGTGCCGCGACGCCCTCGACCGTGAAGAGAGTTGCGGCGGTCACTTCCGGACCGAATTCCAGACTGAGGACGGAGAAGCCAAGCGCAATGATGACGACTATGCCTACGTCGCCGCCTGGGAGTATGAGGGATTCGGGAACGCCCCAACTCTCCATAAGGAGCAACTTGAATTCGAGAATGTGAAGCTCGCGACGCGGAGCTACAAGTAGACCTCAACCGACCTCGGCCGACTCTACGGCTTTCCTCGCTCCTTCGGAACCGAGCAAGGCGCAACGAACCCTTTCCGGAATTCGTTTAATCAGACAAAGGGCCTCTGCCTTCGATGCCTCTTCCGGAAAAGGCCCCTGCCCCTCCAACCATTTCTGCAAGCTCTCGGCCAGAGAGGACGCTTCCTCCTTGTTTTTCCCATTGAGCACGGAACACGTAAGTTCCGCTCCCGCCTGGCTGACTGCGCAACCTTGCCCGTCGAACCTGAATTCCATTCCGTTCTCCCCTTCCATTGCCTCGATCCAGACCTCGTCCCCGCACAACGGATTCGTCACCAGCACCGCTCCATCTCCCAATTCACCTTCGCGTCGGAATCTCGGATTTCGATACGCTTCCTCGATGATCGCCTGAGCAAGTTCGTCTTCCATGGTCAGGCGAGAACGTGTTCGGGATGGGCAATCCGCTCGAAAATGGCACCGCCGAGCAGTTCATCGCGGTCGTAGAAAGCGCAGATTTGACCCGGGGTCAGCGCACGCTGGGGAGCATGATAAACCAGTCTCGCTCCGCCACCCCCAGTTGGCTCGAAATCCGCCAGGGGCGCCTCTGTGCGGTAACGCGGTTGCGCGTGAATCGTCCGCGCCTCCGGAATCTCGTGCCCGGTGAAAGACAGGCCACTCAAAATACACTCCGTGGCATAAAGAAGAGGCGAATCCGGACGATCAAAGGCCACAACGAGTTCATTCGTCTCACCACGCTTGTCCACGACGACAAAGGCTTCCTTGAAGGTGTTCGAGGCCACTCCAATGCCACGCCTTTGCCCCAGCGTGAAAAGGTGGAGTCCACGATGTTCCCCCAGCACCTTGCCGTCAGTGTTCACAATCCTGCCGGGCCTCTCCTCCACGAAATTGTCGAGAAAGTCCTGCATTTTCACCTCACCGATGAAGCAGATTCCCTGGCTATCCTTCTTCGAAGCCGTCGGAAGACTGAATTCCGCCGCCAGTTCGCGAACGCGCGGCTTCTCCATTTCCCCGATGGGAAACAACGCGTGCTTCACCTGCTCCTGCCGCATCAACGCGAGAAAGTAGGTCTGGTCCTTGTTCGGATCCATTCCACGGAAAACCCGTGAAACCGCGCCGGAGTGGTCAACCCGCGCGTAGTGCCCGGTCGCGACAAACTCAAATCCTGCGGCCAGTGCGTAGTCGAGAAATACTCCGAACTTCATCTCGCGGTTACACATGCAGTCGGGATTCGGAGTGATACCGGAGGTGTAGCCATCGAGGAGGTATTTCACCACCCTCTCACGGTATTCCTTCATCAGGTTCACGATGCGAAACTCAATCCCGAGCGCATCGGCAACGGCACGGGCGTCCTCGATATCCTCCTTCCACGGGCAGTGGCCAAGAATATTCTCCTCATTGATCCAGTTCTTCATGTAGGCACCCACGACCTCGTGCCCTTCGCGCACGAGTAGACCAGCAGCAACACTGCTGTCGACGCCGCCGGAGAGCCCTACGAGGATTTTTGCCATGACCCCGCAAGTTAGCACCGGTGGGTGAACCGCGAAATGCGCGAAAATCCCCGAGAAAGGATTCGGAAATTTCGCGTTTCGCCCTGGCGAATTCGCGTCTTTCGTGGTTCCGAATGTCTGACAAACGCCCTGAACCCCACGAACCTCAAGCCGCCGGCAATCCCGGCATGGGGTGCATTATCATGGCCATGGCCTTCGCCATGTTTTCGGGCATCGCGGCCTATGGAATTTGGGCCGGACTCAAGCAGGACGGAGACATCGCCCAATTCACGGACGAAACACGCATCGCCGTCCCCAGCGACCCCGGGACGGCGGAAGAATGGAACGCGTTGAAGGCGCGATTGAGGGAATTTGAATCCAGAGCGCTTCAGAAAGCGCCCGCTCGCCTCGAGCTTTCAGTCCGCGATCTCAACCTCGCCATCGCCAATTCAGACCTATTGCTTGAAAGCCGGGAGATGATCTTTTTCGAAAAGATTCACGAGGGAGGCATCGACGCAAGAATCAGCATGCCCATCAATCGCATCGCTTTCTGGAAGGAACCTCGTTACCTCAACGGAACAGCCCTCCTCGCCATCGAATCGAACGAGTTGCAGTTGTTTGTCCGCATGAAGGACGTTGAAGTTCCAGGAAAAACCGTTGAGGAAGGGTTCATCGAGCGCCTCGCGCAATCAAACCTTCTCGCCCCCTACAAGGGTGAAAACGCACCGCTGGAGAAGGTCCTCGACGCCATCTCATCGGCAAAGATCGAGGGCGAAGAGATCGTAATAATCGCCGCCCCGGAAAAGAACCAGCCGCCAGCGAGCTAACGGTCCGGGTCCGGCGTGCAAGGCGCCGTCCTACCATTAATTGGATTTTACGGCGTCTGGATCAACCTCTAGGCGACCAGAGGCAACTCCACTCGAAGTTGGAAGCGTGTCGTGAAAACGGAGTTCACGAGTATTCGCAGTTTGACTCAACACCGAACGGGTTCCGACCCTGAAGCTCCCTGCCAGGTCGAAGCTGAATGTGCCATCGATGAAGAGAAGATCATCGACGACCGGATCAACAGTCACATCGAGAGCGTAGATGACATTTGGCACGGTGCCCGTCGGGAAAATCTTTATAGTTGGCGGACCATCTGCAACCGCGGGATTGAGCCCCAGCCAGAGCTCAAAAACATTACCGATTCCGTCTTTGTCGGGGTCGGCATTGAAACCAATCACAGCGGGATCAGTCTGGCCCGGGAAAGCGCCGCCAGCCTGAGTGAGAAGCTCGCGGACACAACTCTCATTGGTGTTCGGGGCGGCAGAGCCGACCGTGATGGTGACGATGGTGGTATTGGAAAGGTCGGCGTCGGAAGCAGTTACCGCGATGTTGAAGCTCGTGTCGCTGGCCACCGCGCCAGCATCTGCGACCGTGATCGCACCGGTGGTGGAATCGATGTCGAAGGGACCGGGAACAATCGAATATATGACCGGATCGCTCTCAGGATCAGTGGCGGAAACGGTCCCGACCGCTGCACCCAGTAAAGAACCCGCTGGAATCGTAAAGGCGTAGGGCTCGGCATCCCACTCGGGGGCAAAGAGCGGATTGACCAGAGCAACGTCGCTGCCGTTGAAAATGTTCGATCCGGGACCCTCTTCTGTCACCCTCCCTTGGATTTCAAAGCTGGCAAGCCCATCGGTGGTGGTAAGGCGGTCGCCGAAGCTGACATTAGTGAATCCTTTGAATCCTCCTCGCACAACGTTCGAGCCGTTCCCAAGGGTAACCGGTCCTGCCACGCTATTGAGGATTCCGATAGGCGCCCCGGTGAAACCGCTGGCAGGCCCCTTCAAGGAAAGCCGGAGCTCGTTCGTTCCCGTTTGCTGCCCCACGAAGCCCGAGTCCCCAGCGGAAGCGAAGGAAAAGTTGATCTCATCATGCACGGTTTCCGACTGCAGGTCGATCTCGATAGTGCAACCGTTCACAGGAACCGACTGCCCCGGCACCGCGCCCGTTGCCCCAATAAAGAGTGACCCAATGGGGCTGGCCTCTGAGCCCGGGGAGAGGACAGCACCAAGACCAAACACCGTGGTCGTGGGAGCGAGGAAGATCGATCCGTCACCAGAGAGCTTGCCCCCTGTAATCGACCCATTGAGGACCGAAAGTTCACCATCAATCAGGGCATCCCCGGAGTGCATGAAATTGCTGAACTTGGCATCGAACTCAGAACCGACGGAGATTTCGAGAAGACCAGTGCCTTGGTATTCACCCGGGTTAAAGAGGATTGTGCTCCCGCCCGTGACGCGCATTATGCCGTGAGACTCGAAGGTGGGGACCAAACGGATCTCAAGCGTGGCCCCTCCCTCAGCCGCGAGAGTGCCGAAGTTTTCGAAAGTGGTGCGGGCATCGATGCGGAGTATCTCGCCCAAAACGTTGGCAACGATCATTCCTTCGTTCCGGATATCGAGGTTGTTGAGGCCGACGCTCAAGTTGGTGGTTGAACCATCAATGGTGTGACCGGGACCGTTGATAAGAAGTTGATTGGCTGGACCGGTGGCAAGCTGCGATCCGCCGGTGAAGCGGAGTGTCCCGGAGCCGCCGAGGGTGATCGGGTCGCCGGACGGATGATCCACGGACAGGCGCGAAGTGCTGTTGACACCGCTCAACTCGATAAGGGCATTGTTGGTAATATCGTCCGCAAGGTTGAATGCCTGTGAACCGTTGTTGGTGACCGTGAGGCCGGGACCGAAGGTAACTCCCGCCATGTTCGAGGAGCTGGTAAGTCTCACGGTATTGTTGGCGGGGTCAATATCCTGATCGTCCGCCGCGATGGTGAGATTCTCCAGCGCCGCGCCCGCCAGTTGAAGCTCGCTGTTGTCGCCGACCTCGTAGATGCCACTTCCGGAAAAGGTTCCGGAAAGTAGAGTAAGCACACCACCGTTGGTGGCGGACACGGTTCCCGAATTTTCGAAGGTGGAGATTGGATCAATCCTGAGCGCCTCACCCGCGACATTGGCGGTGATGGTACCCTCGTTCTGGATATTGAGATCGTTGAACCCGAGACTGTTGTTGGTCAGGAAACCTTCGATGGTGTGGTCGGAAGCGTTGATGAAGAGCTGGTCGTCATCCCCCGCCAAATTCTGGGCACCACCGGTAAAGCGGAGGATTCCTGAGCCGCCGAGAGTGATCGGGAGATCGGAAGGGTGATCGACGAAGAGTCGTGAAGAGCTGCTGGTGCCGACCAACTCGATGAGGGCGTTGTTGGTGACATCACCCGCAATGGTGAAAGTCTCAGCTCCGTTGTTGGTTGCGGTGAGACCTGACTCGAGGGTCACATCAGTGAACCTTACACCGCCGGTATTGCGTACGATGTTGTTGGAGGGATCGAAGTCCTGGTCGTCTGCAGAGAAGGTCACTCCGTTCAAGTTGGCGCCACTAGTCTCAAGCTCTGAATTGTCCCCAACTTGATAAACGCCGTTCCCGGAGTAATTCCCGGAAAGGAACTCCAGGATGCCCCCGTTGGTTGCCGCAACGTTGCCAGTGTTCTCAAAAGTCAACTCGGGGTCGATGCGAAGCTTTTCGCCGGAGATGTTCGCGGAGATGGTGCCTTGGTTTTGAATGTTGAGGCGATTAAGACCGATGGAATTGCTGGAAGTGAATCCCTCAATGGTGTGGTTGGAGCCGTTGACGAGGACTTGGCCAGCAGTGCCGTCGAGGTTCTGCGCTCCCCCGGTAAAGCGAAGAATGCCGGACCCGGAAAACGTGACGGGCGCACTGGTGGAATGATCGAGAACCAAGCGAGAAAAACTGGAAATGCCCGCGACCTCAATAAGTCCGTCATTCGTCAGATCGCCAGCAAGGGTGAGAGTCTGCGCATTGAGATTACTCAAGGTCGTGGAGGCGCCAATCGCCAGGGAATCGACCGTGGCGTTGATATCGAGGACCACCGGACTCGCGAGCGAAGCAGGGAGAGTAACTTCGAACTGATCGGTGACGTTGTTGTTGGGGACGCCGTCGGGGTTCCAATTCGCTGCGGTGTTCCACTGGTTGTCACCTCCTCCGTTGTCGAACGTCGAAACAATGGTGGCTGCCTGGGACAGAGAGACTACCGTGAATAGGAGAAGGAGAAGAAATTGGATTTTCATGGGTTCCGTATGATTGTGAGAACACCGAAGAGAGTGGCGACGACCGATAGTTGAGTTCCTGGTTTTGAATTGGTGTGCGGAATGCTCTTGCCTCTTGGCAGCTGCTTCCCTCTACTTCGCCAAATCGCGACGAACGTGACGGAATAGATGAAATTCTTTTCGGGCAAGCTTGGCGAGAGGACGAGACGCCGTTCATCCGCAAAATTTTCCCGAGAATCTGCAAATCCTCCCTCACGTCCTCTTGCCAAGGCAACTCCCGCCAACTAGCATCTCAAACCTAACAGGGCATCATGTCACCAAGTGAGCGAACGACGAAAATTGGATTGCAGGGGTTCACCCCGCCGTCGGTCGAGATTATTGCGGCAGAGTTCCCGGCGCTTGAGATTGTTGAGTTGATCGGCGCCGGCGGCATGGGAGCCGTTTACAAGGCGAGGCAGCCGGAATTGGACCGCATGGTTGCTCTAAAAATCCTGCCGGAGGGCATCGGAGAAGGGTTCAATGCCGAGGAACGTTTCGACCGGGAAGCCAAGGCGATGGCCGCGCTCAGCCACCCGAACCTTGTGCCGATTTTCGAGTACGGACGATCCAATGACGCCAGTTTCGCCTACTTCCTCATGGAGTTCATCGACGGAAAATCTCTGCATGAGGAAATCGCCGAAAACGGCGCGATGGAGCCGACCCGTGCCGCCAATCTCATCGGCCAGATTTGTGCGGGACTCGAGTATGCCCACTCACGCGGCATCATTCATCGCGATATCAAGGCAGCCAACATTCTCGTCGATCCCGATGACCGTGTGCGCATCGTCGACTTCGGCCTCGTCAAG
>JBCDLR010000108.1:0-11087 GCA_038745205.1 Verrucomicrobiota bacterium | reverse complement strand
CAGCAATTTCCACTTTCCAACCACTACGCCCTGTGGGCCGAATCAAAAAAGGGTGTCCGAACCACCGTCGCCTACCGTGTAATCGCGGCGATGAGAGATGCGGGCATGCTCGACAGATATATTGCCCTCTGCGATTCACGAATCGAAGAGGGGTTCCCCTCAGACTACCTTCGCGTTTTCCTCAATGCACAAGTGGCGAGGGACGGCGCTCCGTCTCCCGAAACCGTCGCCTCTGTCTTCAAATGGGACCGCGGTCAGAAAAGCCGTTTCCAAATCGAGCCCGCCATTTGGTCTCTATTCGAAGCGCCGGATTTCGTCGACCCGGTCGCCCGAATGACGTTTGCGCTCCAAGTTCTCGATGCCCTCGATGCACTCGATGACTCCAAGCAGAAACCCTGGAGGATGATTCTAGCGCAAACCCCGTTTTATGCCTACGCCTGTGGCGCCGCCGCCGCGAGCAAGGACAACGCGGCCCTCGAACGGCTGATTTCCGTCTATATTCGAGGAGCGGCCGAACTCCACGACACAACAGGAAGACGAATCCGACACGCCGAACGCGTTCTCACGGCCACACTTGATTTGGAGGAGGATGCCCTTTTCGAAGAACTGGCAACGGGCCTTCTCTCCGACCCTGGATTCGGACATTTTGATCTTTCCGTCACCGTCCCCCAATTGCTCGTAGCACGAGGCAGGCATAAGCAAGCCAGCAATCTTTGGTCGAGTGGAAAGAACCGGTTCATCAATGCGATGCGGAAAAAGGAATTCCGACCTCCTGGACTTTTCGTCCATTGTGCACTGGTCAATGTCTATCTTTTCGGCAGCGACGAGGATATCCCCGTCCTGCAGAGTCTCTTAAGAAAGTCGGAAACCATCGATTCCTTCTCTTTGGCACGCTCCGGAGAACTGAGCATGGTAAATCCCGCTTTCTGGCCTATCTCCTATGAGAATGGTTCAGTAGAAATCGGCTGGGACTTCCAAGCTGAGGAAATGCTCTCGTATTTTTTCCCATTCAAGGAAAAGAAAGCAGGTGATTTCCAACTCCTTTCGAGTTCCCGGATACCCTTGGGCGGTGTGACCTCACCTTCCGTGACAGGCCGAAAGTCATTTAGCATTCCGCCAAATGAAGACGCTACCTTCATCCGTTCCAAAAATGGGGAATTTGAGCTCATCGCCATAGAGCAAGGACAGGCTTTTCAAGAGTTGGCACCCTTCAAACTTTCCGAGGAAAAGGCTTCATTGCCATTCGCCCCCGGAACGGACGTTCGAATGGTTGAGTTTCCCCTGACAAGGACAAACAAGGTTAGTTCCAATCCCCTGCTAGGTGAACTAATCCAATTTGAAGAGGGACGGAGCTATGAAATCGGCGGCTGGTTCTTTCTCGACGGCCCCCTGCTCGGAGGATGCGGGATAGGGTTCGATTGCCTCGATTCCTCGGGGAAAGTCCTCTACTACTACTCGAATACCGAAGTCGACTCTCGTTGGAAACCCGGTTGGCGCTACGTGAAAAAGGCCATCCGTCCCGCGGACATCCCCGAGGGAACAGTCGCCCTGAGACCAACCTTGATCTACTGGGGAAGGATCACGGACCAGGATCAGCACCTCATATCCCACACTCTCTCCGATCACCTCGGAAGCCGAAAAGTAGACATCGAAAAACCTCGCCACCTCTACGGCGCTGACATTACCGTCCTTACGCGAAAACCCCTGGGAGACTACAATAACTTGCCACCGAGCGAGCATAAATTCACCTACACACCCCGAAAAATCGTAACTTCGCCTGATGGGATTCTCTTTTATGCGTCTATCCCCGGATTCCCTTCCAATCTAACTTCAGCCCTCTACATGTATAACCTCCAATCCAAAAAATGGCGTTGGGTGGAGTTGGAGAATGTAACTGGCGTGGAGGATATCTCGATCGGATTCGAGGACAACGAGATTCTTGCGCGCGTTTCGAGTGGGCTGATCTATTCGTGGAATCCGACGGTGCATGGTAGCTCGCCTCGGATTCTCCTGAGATTAGGCGGAACTTCCGGAGATATTGAAGGACTGATGCAGATGACCAGGGACCGACGCTATCTCGCAACCGTCAAGACAGATGAAGATGGAAAGACATCCATCGTTCTCATCACGCCGGAGAATAACCGGTTGGAAATCAGCAGGGATATTCCGCTGAAGGAATTGGGAATTCACTCCGTTGAGAAACTCCGAATTTCCACAAAGAGTGAGTTGCTCGTTTTTCCCTCCGGGGAATCCCGGGATGCCGCAGTCATTCCGCTCGACGACACGCCCGTGACACCCGGTCTCAAGGATGAGTTCGAGGAACAATTCCCAAGAATCAGGCAGGACGACAGAGGGACGTCTGTCGCGTTTCCGGGGCCCGATGGCGAGGAGGGAGGACGGTGGCTAGTCGGAGAAGGACGCGTTTCATGGAATCACTTCGGGACTTCGACGATTGGATCGTCGCGGACGCCTTCCGGTATTGTGACTTTCGCGCCGGCTCTTGAAGGCAAGGTGATGTTCACGGTGGAAGAAACCGGGATCGTGAGAAAATGGAGCATTGAGGATAAGATCCAGAACGCCGGAAAACCGCGATGAATGTGATCCGCGTTCGCCGGTAAACGGTTCGAGAGAAACGAGCGTAATTTCGGCCATCTGTAGCCTGTTCTTGGCAGAATCATACTGTTCCAAGAAATCCCAGTTGGGGCCCGTACTCGCCTCCAAGCCTGCGGGCGACGTGACACGCCAGACCGGGACCTCGAGCCGAATTCGAAATTTTTTCTTGCATAGAATAGACTAATCTATATTTTAGACTTAATGAAGCCAGACGAGAAGATCCATGAAACACTCGCGTTTGTTCAAGAGGCCCTGCAAAAGAAGGAGAACGAGGATCTGCGGTCATGGCCATGGGGGGCGATCTATTGGGGGGCCTTTTTTCTGATCAGCTTTGCGATGATCGACTGGGATCGGGCGCTTGGGCTCCGCGTTTTCAACTACGGTGCGCTCGCGGGCGCCTTCCTCTCGGCGGGATTGGCGATTGCGACTGACATCCAGCGCAGGCGCAGAGGCGAGACCACGCCACACCACGAGGCCATCGTCGGAAAGATCGTCCTGGGCATCCTCGCCAGCTTTGCCGCCCTCATCGTCATGGGGATGAGCGGGCGTTTCGAGTTCATTCCTTACTTTCAGATCCTGATGCTCCTGATCGGACTCGAGCTCTACGTCTTCGGCATTCTCCACCGTTTTACTCCGTTGTCGGTTTGCGGACTACTTCTCCTCGTCTGGGCGGTGGCCCTTGCCTGGGTGAATGCCTTTCAACTCACGGTTGGTGGCTGCATTATTGCCGCAGGCATGCTCGCGGTGGCGATTGCCCACCGCAAAGCAGTGACAAGCTCCAGGTAAGAAAGAAGAAACTAACCTGTACCGGTAGCCGATACGTGAGTCGAGAAGATAGCGAAAAACAACCGATCGACGAAGGAGTCCTCGCCCAGCTCGATCCCCTGCTGGAACACAAGTACCGTCTCTCCGCCTGTGTGATGCTTGTGGACACCGAGTCTATTTCGTTCAGCCGCTTCAAGGAACTGTTCAACGCCACCAACGGGAATCTCGGCGCCCAACTGCGCAAGCTGGAGGACGCCCAGTATTTGAAAGTCCGAAAAGAATTCGTGGGCCGCCAGCCGACGACCTGGTATTCGCTCACCGAAAAAGGAAGGAATGCGCTCCGGCGACATCTTACAGTTATGCAGTCGCTCATTGACACGGCGAGCGACTAAAAGTTGCACCTGAAGCAGGAATCGCATTCAAATCAGCAGATTTGAGGAGCCTGACGGCACAGCCCATTCCGCAACCGCGCTCGACATCGGGGGTTGAATCTCAATTCTACGCAAGTTTTCGCGGCGTAGACCACGACCTTTCCCAACGATGAAAACCCCGTTTATCCTTGCTTCGACCTTTGCGAGCCTCCTTTTCCTTTCTTTGCTCACCCACGTCAGCGCCCAGGCATTACCCGAGCAAGAACAGTCCCAACTCGAGGAAATGATCAAGGACATCGACGTCCAGCTCCACGGCGGGACGCAGAAAAACAATGATCGGGCGAAGAACACCTTGCGCTCTGCCCTCTCCAACTCGAAATCAACCTATGAGTTTTTCATGACGGCGACAAAGGCAGTCGATTTTGACGAGGCCGGGAAGCGAGAATCCGATTGGCGGGAGTGGCGTGACGAGAATGAAGACACCTACAGCAGTCCGGAACACATCGTGGCCGTGCAACATCAGATTCGGTTTCTCCTGCTCTCCATCGAATTTGCTTCCGCTCCCACCACAGAAGAGGCAAAGGCTGCTGCGAAGAAGAAAGCCGTCGCGGATCTCATCGCTTACTACGACGAGCTTGGGAAACACTTCAGCAAGCTCGGCACCCACCAGCGTGACCTTCGTCAACGTGTGACAAACACGGTGATCGCCCGCTCCCTGCAATTGGATGTGACTCTTCCGGATCAGGAAGGCTGGACGCTCTCCCCTCTGCCCGTCGGACGAACCTACGAGAACGTGATTCTTCCTTACTTCCGTGCCGAAAAAAATCACGCCTATCTGCAATCCGCGTGGGACAAGCGAATCGATCAGGAAGCAAAACTACTGGGCACCCCGGCCGTCGCTACAGGAAGAGGGCTCGGGGGCGGACGGGGCACCGGAGGCAAAGGCGGTGGCGGACGCCGAGGCGGCGCACCCGTCGACGAACGGGAGTTGGAGCGTGAGCGTGAACGCGAAGCCGAACGCCAATTGGCGGAACGACAGGAAGCCTTCGTGCGGTCGACCCTCCCTCAATTGAAGTGGGAAAAGGGCGTCGATGCCGTGTTGTTTGGTTCCAACCGTGCCAGTGCCTTCGCCCTCTTGGGCAGCCACATTCGCGCCCATCTGACCCACGAGAATGCGCCGGATTGGTTGACGGAACTCAAGACATTGGCCAAGGGCGGCTGGGATCCGGAAACTTATTACTCGGGTGTCGACGAAATTTAAGGGGATTAAGAAGATTTCTAGTTCCAGTCTTTCAAACTGATGCGGGCGCGCGGATTCGTTGCCAGCCAACAGGCGATGGCGATGACATTCAGGACGGCGCCGGTGTAGAAGAAGATTTTGGGGCCGCCCTCCTCCTTGAGAAGGTATCCAAAGAAGATCGCCACCATGGCGGATCCAAGGTTTCCAGCCATGTTCATGGTTCCGGAAACCTTGCCCGCGTGCGCTCCACCGATGTCGATGCAGAAGGACCAGGAGGGACTCAAGGTCATGTCGGCACCGAAGATCGCAATCGTCAGCCAAAAGACTGCTCCAATCACCTCCGTCTGACCAATGCTCATCAAAAGCCCGGTCGCCGCAAGAATGAAACCAAGAATGGCGGGGATCCGACGCGATAGGGTCAACTTACCGTTTCTGAATATAAGGTCGACGAGATACCCCGAAAACAAGTTGCCCACCGCGCCGCCGAGCAAGGGAATCATCGAGTAGAATCCCGCCTCCTGCAGAGTGAGTCCGTAAGTGTCCTTCACATAGGGGAACAGCCAGGTCAGGGAAAAGAAGAACGTAAAATTGCTGCAGAAATACTGCACCATCATGAGCCATAGATTGCCTGAACGAATCATGTGTAGGAAAGGAAGAGGCGTTGCGGTCCCGGAACTCTCCTTCGACTTGCCCGCGTCCTGGCGATTGGCGAGGATGTGCTCCTTTTCCTCCGGCGACACCGCAGGGTGATGCTCAGGCTCGTCACGAAACGCCAACCACCAGGCGACCGCCCAAACAAATCCCAGTATCATCAGGATCGAGAAGGAGAGGCGCCATCCGAACGCCGCAATCATGATCGCCAGCAAGGGATAGGCCACCGCCCCGCCTATGCGGGAGGCGGAGAAATTGATGCCTTTGACAAGACCCCGTTCCTTGACCGGAATCCACGAGTAAGTCACCCTCGCCATTCCTGGAAACGCTCCCGCTTCCCCGGCACCGAAGAGAAAACGCATGAAGAGCATGGAAACGAAGCTCCATGCCGCCGCCGTCAGTCCGGTGAAGATCGACCACGCCGTGACGACGACAGTGAGCACTTTCCGCGCCCCCAACCGGTCCGCCAGCGCACCCGAAGGTGTTTGGAAGAGCGCGTAGCCCAGGGCAAACGCCGACATGATCCAGCCCCATTGCTCGTTCGAGAGATCGAGATCTCCCATCACGTCATCCTTGGCCACCGAGATACAAACGCGGTCGATGTAGAGGATGAGGGCGAGGGTAAAGGTTCCAAAGACAACGAGGAAGCGGCGAGGCATGGGGGCGGGGAGTTTTTAGTGAAGCAGTTGTCAGTTTTCGGAGGCGGGAATCGAGATGCCGGCGCTGGCAGGATCAGAAAAGATGTTCTGGGTTTCGTCGATACGGTTCTGAAACTCGATCGTCACCACCCCGTCAGGACCAGCCTGGAACCAATGGAACTCGTCTGGCGGCAGCGTCTGTTGATCGCCCTTTCCAAGGACCACGGCGCGGCGGGACGTGTAGTAGGTTTCCTTGCCGACAGGAATGGAATAAGCCGGCGCAGCGGTGGTGTCCTCGCCCGGTTGAAAGGTGATCACGGAGCCAAAGAGGACGCGCAATGTTTCTTCCTTGCCCGGACTGTCCGCGGTGATCGGGTGCTTGTGCTCGGGCAACGTCTGACCGGGAAGCAGCACGAGGATGGTCGTGCGGACGAAGTTTGATCGAAGTATATCAATGATCGCTGCGCCTTCGATCCGAAAATCTCCCATTCCAAAATCATTCAGGATCATCCCCTTCCATTCCTCCTCCGATAACTCAAAGCCCGAGTTCTCGACGAGTTCCCGGACCTCCCTCTCCACCTGCTCGGTGTCGGCGGCGGTCACAGGTTGAAAAGGTTCTCTTCCACGAACTTCCACGTCTTGAGGAAATCGCCGCCGCGCACGAGCTTCCGGAATTCTCTTCGATCCAGCGAAATCAGCATCGCCCAGATTTTCTGCGTCATCCGCGTATTCGCGTCAAAGAAATCGACAATATCCCATCGCGTCGGCGAGGCGTCGGCGGTGAGGAAGTCCTTGTATCCTGCCTCCTGCAGATAGTAGAGGAACTCGACGTATTCGAGGAAGTTATGGGAAGCCGCCATGTAGTCCCAGTCCCACTTACCATTGTTGTCGTTGATATGGATGTAATAGGGAAAGCGGGAATTCGCGAGCAAGCTCACCACCTCGGCAGGGTTCTCCTGCCCGTACTTCGAATGGCCGAAGTCGAGGGTTACTCCCATCTCGTCGATTCCGATGTCATTGAGCAAACAGAGCGTCTTCGAAGAGGTATCAAGAAAACAACGACCCCGCGTTTCGCTCGGTTTGTATTCGATGAAGAGGGGCACTTCACGGCGATAATCCCCGGCTTCGCCAAAGGTCTCAACCAACCACTTCCACGCCTTTCCGTAATCGGACTGAAAGGCAAACTCATACCCATCCGCCAGCGGGCAGCACGTCACCTTGTCCGCGCCCACTGCGGCGGCAAAGTCCTTCGCGTCCTTGATGAACTGCACGGCCTCACTTCGGATCGACGCCTTCGGCGACGTCAGTCCACCGTCGCGGAATTGAGGCTCGGCCTTCACGTTCACGTTGATTGCCGCCGGCTTGAGTTTGTATTTCCGAAGCAGCTTCTTGAACCCTTCCGCGTCCCCCGCCTCATTCGTCTCATAAGGATAGATGCATTCGACACCCGAGATTCCCTTCATGCGCGAAACGATCTCGAATTTCTCCTCGAGCGTCTTGTTCTCGTTGTATTCGTGGAACCGGTCTTTCGTGCGGCCGACAAAAGCTGTGATCAAGGCACACTTCGGCCCGGCGGCGGGGTTTTTCTTCTTCGCAGGGGGCATAGGAAATCGAGGCTGTTGGCGAGGCTATCGGATCTACCGTCAAAAGGAACTCAAAAACGCGGAATTCTTGGAAGATCGCCAACACACCGAATCTCAAAACGGATGATTCAGTCCCCAAGACGCCCCGTAGCTGAAGTCGGAAGACTTCAGGCAGAACATGGGAACGATAGCCATCAACTCCCTCATTTCACGATGCCTGGAAACACATGACAACCCACGAGGGCCTCATCACGTCCGACCCGCCCGGGCTTTTCCAGGTTCGGCTACATTAGAATCGCATCACTGCAGGGGCACCGGTTCCAGCCTTCGTCCTTCTTGTCTCGCCAGCAAGTCGCGCTTACTGAAAACGCCCCGGGCAATCCGCCACCGCGAAACCGCACGACAGACTTCCCACCTTGGCCACTCCCCTCTCCGACACCTTTCTCTCCGCGACCGAACTCTCGCTTTCCTTCGGACGCCAACATGTCCTCAATGCCGCCTCGCTCGCCGTGCAGGCGGGGGAAAAAGTCGGGATTGTCGGGCGGAATGGCTGCGGGAAGTCTTCCTTTTTGCGCATTCTCGCCGGGGTGGAAGCGCCGGATTCAGGGTCGATTTCGTTCCGGCAAGGCCTTGTGTCCGGATACCTTCCCCAGGAATTTCAACTGGATGAAGAGGCCACCGTCGAAGCCAATATCCGCGCCGGGGCCGCCGATTTGCAGGCGAAGATCGATCGCTACGAGTCCGGCAGCGAATTGAGTGCGACGGAAATGGACCGTCTGCTGGAGGAAATCGAACACGCTGATGGATGGAATCTGCAAACGCGGATGGACACCTTGATGCGGAAACTCGATGCCCCGCCCGCCGACCGGATCGTGCAACACTTGTCAGGCGGCGAAAAACGTCGCGTGGGTATTTGTCGGGCGCTTGTCGCGCAGCCGGACCTTCTCATCCTCGACGAACCGACCAACCACCTCGACGCCGCCGCGATCGAATGGCTCGAACGCTATCTCGCCGAGATGCGCGGGGCCGTCGTCTTCGTCACGCACGACCGCTACTTTCTCGATCGCATTGCCACTCACATCGCTGAACTCGCCGACGGACGGTTCTTTCTACACGAAGGGAATTACTCCGACTATCTCGTGGCCAAGGCCGAACGCATCGAGCGCATCGAAGCCGCGGAAGCACGACGGCAGAAATTCCTCAAGCGCGAGGTCGAATGGGTGCGGGCCGGGGTCAGCGCGCGACGCACGAAGCAGCAGAGCCGCCTCGATAATTACTACGCGGTCAAGGCCCAGAAGTCGCCGGACCGCGAATTGAACATGGAACTCGTCGTGCCCAAGCCTCCGCCGCTCGGGAACATCGTCGCGGAAATCGAGAACGCGGGCGCCAGAATCGACGATCGCTGGCTCTTCCACGGCCTGAGCCTCGAACTCACTGCCGGCGAGTGCATTGGCATCGTCGGTCCGAATGGCGCGGGGAAGACGACCTTGCTCCGCGTCCTCATGGGCGAACGAGAACCGGACGAGGGATCGCATCGACTCGGGAAAAAGACCGTCTTCAACTACGTCGACCAATCCCGCGCCCAGCTCGACGAGGAGAAGAGCGTCATGGACGACGTCGGCGAAGGAAAGGAATCCGTAAAATTCGGCGACGAAACTCTTTCCATCCGCGCCTTCCTCCGCCGATTTCTCTTCACCGACGAGCGCATTAACGACCGCATCGGCAATCTGTCCGGCGGCGAAAAGAACCGGGTCCTTCTCGCAAAGATCCTCAAGCGCGGCGGCAACGTCCTCATTTTCGACGAACCGACGAACGATCTCGACTTACAGACCCTACGCGTCCTCGAGGAAGCCCTCATCAATTTCGAAGGCACCTCCCTCGTCGTCAGCCACGACCGCTGGTTCCTCGACCGTGTCTGCGATCGCGTTCTCGTCTTCGAAGACCACGGCCAGGTCCGGGTCTCCGTGGGGAATTACTCCTACTATCTGGAAAAACGAAAGGGCCTGGAAGCGCAAAAAACCGCTGCAGCCTCGGCTGCCAAATCCAAGAAGAAACGCCGCGAGCGCTCCGACAAACCGCGTAAACTAACCTGGAAAGAGAACAAGGAACTCGAAGGAATGGAAGACGCCATCCTCAAAGCGGAATCGGAAGTCTCAGAGATCGAGGGCAAGCTCAATGACCCTTCGTTCTTCGTCGATCACGCCGAAGAAGCCGCCGTCATGGCCGCAGGGCTCGACGAAAAGAAACGGGCGATCCAGCAGCTGTACGAGCGTTGGGAAGAGCTGGAGGCGATACGCTTGGAGGCGGAGAAGTAGGCTGGGGCCCCAACACTCTCGGTGAAGGTTTGAGGATTGGCAGCCCGATCCGGGGGCTCGCCCTCGATTGGAAGTTGAGGATTCGAATCAGTGAAGTCAATCAACTCGAATTGGGATCGGGCTTGCCATCCCGGCTTGTTCATCCCCGTTCGAAGCTACAATCAGTGCGCTAAAAATGACTGAAAAATGGAAAGCTTGATTTCCTTTATGTAAACTCTCTTTTACAAAAAGGAAAGTAGAATTTACTTTTCTGCCATGGACACGAATCATGACCCCAATCGAGCGTACCAGGAAAAGCTGCGGCGAATCCGGAGGAAGGACCTCTTAGAAGCAGGCATTCCCACGATCATTCTCAGCGTGTTGATTCTCTACTTCATGTTCAAGAGACCGGAAGAAATTTGGGTGATGTTTCTCTTTATTGCTTCTGCAGCCGCATTCGCCATTGGCACCTTCCGCTCCCATCAGAGACAGGGTGAATATGAGCGGAGTCTCTTCTGCCGATCCGCAACGTTTGGTTTCGCCGCCATGTTTTTTGGGTGCATCCTATGGATGGCTCTATACGACTACGTGGCGTCGTATTTCGGTGAGGACTTCAACGTCAAATCCATGCTCATATCGATCCTTCTGCTCGGTCAATGGGCACAGGCTGGCTTTACCTTGTGGGTTAAACGCCAGGAGGACGCGGAATGAAGAACCGGATCAAGGAACTCCGGGCAGCTCGGAACTGGAGCCAAGCTGAACTTGCGGCCCGCCTTGAGGTCAGTCGACAGACAGTGAATGCACTGGAAAGGGGACGATACGACCCGAGCCTTCCTCTTGCCTTCAAACTAGCGCAACTTTTTGCTACTGGGATAGAGGACATCTTCCAACCCGACCCCTAGATAATTTCCTCGGACGAAAGTTTAAGATGT
>JBCDLR010000107.1:0-11112 GCA_038745205.1 Verrucomicrobiota bacterium | reverse complement strand
TACCGAATAGCCCTCTTTCCCATCCTTCACCTGCCAGCCCTTCTCGGCGAGTTCATCGCGAAAGCGATCGGCTTCTGACCAGTCTTTCGACTGCTTGGCTTGCCAGCGTCGCTCGGCAAGTTCGGCAATGTTGCCGGGAACTTCGATTTCGCTTTCCGCTGGTTCGGGATCAGGGAGGAGCCAGCCGAAGGCGGCGACGATGCCGCCCAGGCCCTCGAGCGCGGCTGCGGCGTCTTCCTGGGAGAGCGATCCGTCGGCGACGCCTTTCTCGAGCGGTTTCAAGGTGGAGAACATTTCACCGAGGGCTTTCGGGGAATTGAGGTCGTCGTTCAGCGCCGCCCAAGCGCCCACGAATGGGCCGAATTCCACGCCGCTGCCCTTGTGCGCGCGTCTTTGGAGTTCGTCATAGCTCGCGAGGCCCGGCTTTCCGGCGCGGTCGGCGAGGGCGCCGGCGATGTTGGCGATGCGTTGGAGATTGCCGCGGGCTTCGGTGAGGCGGTCGAGGCTGAAGTTGAGCTTGGATTTGTAGTGTCCTGCGAGCAGCGCATAACGGAGTTCGGCGGCGTTCGATCCCTTCGCTTCGATGTCGGAGAGCGCGTAGAGATTGCCGAGGCTCTTGCTCATCTTTGCGCCGTCGACCATGAGGTGCTCGACGTGGAACCAAAGCCGGGAAAAATTTTCGCCTGTTGCGGCTTCGCTTTGCGCGATTTCGTTTTCGTGGTGCGGGAAGCAGAGGTCGACACCACCGGAGTGGAGGTCGAAAGAGTTCCCGAGATACTTCATGGCCATCGCGCTGCACTCAAGGTGCCAGCCCGGACGGCCTTCACCCCACGGGCTTGGCCAAAAGTTATCGCCGTCGCCTGACTTGCGCGCTTTCCACAATGCGAAGTCGGAGATATTGTCCTTTTCATACTCGTCGGCGTCGTTCGCGGTTTCACCGGCGCCGCTTTTCAGTTCCCGCCTATCGAGTCGCGAGAGTCTGCCGTACGGTTCATACGAGGAAATGCTGAAATAGACGGAACCGTCCTCGCTTTGATACGCGTGGCCTTTTTCGACAAGCTTTTCGGTCAACGCCACCTGCTCGTCGATGTGCCCGACGGCGCTTGGCTCGACATGTGGCTCCAGCATATTCAGTGCCTTCGCGTCGGCGTGGAACCGTTCGGTCCAGTGCGTTGTGAAATCGGTTAGCGTTTGCCCCTGTGCCTGTGATTCGCGGATCGTTTTATCATCGACGTCCGTGAGGTTGCGGACGTGCTTCGTCTTCAGTCCACCGAGTTCGACAACCCGTCGGAAAAAGTCCTGCACGAGGAAGGTGCGGAAATTTCCGATGTGCGCGGGGCCATACACCGTGGGCCCGCAGCAGTAGAAGCGCAGGGCCTTCCCGTCCACGGCCGATACAGGCTGCGGTTGGCGGGTCATGGTGTCGTGGAGCTTGAGCGTGGCCATCGATTGCGGCGGACCGTATCTATGCGCGCCGATGGCGGTTTTGCTCGGGAAAAATTCGAAATTTGTCTGCGATAATCAAGGGAGTGGAGGCGAAAACCAGGCAATGGAGAAGAATTGTGCCGGGGATGGCGAATGGTTGAGGTGGGTTTTGTGAACGAAGAGAGTTCGGTCGTGAAGAAATGGATTTGGGGACGCTTTGCCCGGTGGGGGCTGGCTTTTGTCAGCCCTGCCGCCCTGATTTACCTCCTGATTCCCACCGGCAGCTGCCGGGTCCGTTGCGGAAGAACCTCAAATCCTACGAGATCGACTACGGCTATTTCCATGGGCGGGCCGGTGTGTCCGCGAGGATTCTGGAATTCAACTCCACCGGCGAGGCGAAAGCCCGCTGTCGGTCGGAGTGGAACAGTATCGCCTCGGTCGGGCGCATTGAGCCGACGGCGATCCAAGGGAAGAGTGCCTTCCTGGGGTCGGAACCGAGATTCGATGGCAGGATGGATTCCTACCTCTACTTTCAAGGGCAGAATCTCGTCTTCCGATTTGCCTCTCCCGGCGAGATTTCAAAGACCTCCCTCCAGCGCATGAGTGCCGCGGAAATCGTTCTCCCGTTGCGCCACGACCGGGAATTCATTGCACATCCCTACGAACCGAGGATCAAGGTGCTCTGGGAAGAGCACTTTCGCGAGCGACTCAAGTCCGTGGGAGAGTTCTTCAACGATCTGCTTTGGTCGGCTAGAGATTGATCAAGTGGGTGCGACCGCGGGTGCGTTGGGAGATGTCGCGAAGGCGATCGCGTGCGCCATCGCCGTCGTTGAGATTGAGGCCGATGGTGTTGACGGGAATGCTGAGGTCGCTCAGCTCCGTCACCTCGCTGTCGTAAGAGTCTTTTGGTGCGCCGTCGGTGAGGAAGATGACTTGCTCGGGGAGAACGTTGAATTGAGAGGTAACGGAAAGAGCGGGGGCATAGTTGGTGGTGCCCGCGGCAGTGATCGAACCGAGCTGCGAGATGACGTAGTCTTTCGCTTCAGCGGTGGCGAGTCCGAATTCAAGGGTGGTTTGCCCCGGACGTTGAGGGATGACTTCGGCGCTTTCCGAGAAAGTGACGACTCCGAAGCGCAGTTCGGGGCTCAGTTCCGCGATGCCGCGCTGGAGTTCCAGCAGAACAGCTTCGAGTCTCGTTGAATTTCCGTACTGACCGTTCATGGATCCGGAGACATCGATGATGAAGAGGGTGTCGCTCGAAAGCGGAATCCCGAAGATGTCAGGCGGGATGATCGTGTTGAGGAAACGGTCCGATTCGGAGCTGTCGAAATAGTACTGCCGCGTGGAGACGGCGCGGGCCCGGATTTCGGCCCCGTTGGGGAAATCGTGGATGGAGAGGCTGAAGGAACCGTTGTAGGAGACCCAGTTGTTGCCGCTCAGCGTGTACTCCATGCGGGAGACGCCGGTGGCGTTCGGATTCGAGAGAGAGACGAGGATGGATTCGGTCGTCCCATACTCGAATTCAGGATCGCTCGGAATGATGAGTGGAGGATCAAGTTGCACGGGATCGACACCGTAGGTTTCGGTGACGGTTGAACTGGCCTTCCATCTCGAGGAATCGATGGGAACGGCCTGCGCGTGCACGATGGAGTCAGGTTCCACGGAAAGAGCTGCGCCTGTGTAGGTTTCCCAACTGCTGTTGCCGATGCGGTAGACGATCCGTGCGGCGCCCGCAGGGTTGGCATCGCTCAAATACACGGAGAGATCGAAGTCCGCGGGATGGAAGGTGCCGCTGGAAATCGAGAATGTCGGCGGCTGCAGGTTGTAGCGGAGGCGGGGACCGTCGACTTCACCGCCGGGAAAGGCGTTCGGCAAATCGTTGGGCGCGTTGTGGGCAATGGAGAAGTTCTGTGTCCCGTCTTCAAAGTCCCAGATCCATCCGGCATTGGAGGCGAGTTCGAGGGGTGCTTCCCGGTCTTCTTCCCCGCGAACCGCCTCTTCTTCGGAGGCGTCGAGAGTGATCTTCTTGATGCCGGGAGGTCCGTTGTTGGCGAGGTAGAAGCTTTGATTGGTCGGATTCCAGTATGCACGCGGCTCGTCGGAGGACGCTTCGGAGTCGGACTGCATCTCGAGGGCGACGCGCGCATCGAGGAAACTTCCGCGGAGTCCAATCATCCTCTCCTTGGAGGTGTCGGATGCGATCGACTTCATGCGGCGTATGACCTCGTTGGGATCGGAGACGCCATTGAGATTGCCGTTGAAAGCCACGTAAGTTTTGACCGCGCCATTCAGGGACGCGACGTCACTTTGAAGCTTCGAGATTTTTGTCGTGCTGAGGACATTTGGGAACAGCGTCATTCCCAGGGCAGCAATAATGCCAATCAAGGCCACGGTAAACATGGCCTCGAGCATTCCGAATCCGGCACGGTAGTGTGTGGTGGGACGGTTACGGGTTGTCATCGATTTGTGGGGAAATACGCGTCAAAATAACCCGTTCGATTCAATACTCAATATTAAAATTCTAAAAATTATAATTTCGCAAATCTGAGAGCCTCCATTGCCGCAGAGCTGCGAGAAAAATCATTGGAGGCAGAATGGCTTCCCGCTGGGGAAGTCGAATGGAGGCGGGAAAAGCCGGTGGGCGGCCCTGAGGCTTACGCGGCCTGTGCGGGCATCATGTAGTTGAGCAACTTGCCGATGCGATTGCGTAGTTCGCGGCGGTCGACGATCATGTCGACGAGGCCGTGTTCCATCATGAACTCGGCGGTCTGGAAGCCTTCGGGGAGTTCCTGGTGGGTGGTTTCCTTGATGACGCGGGGACCCGCGAATCCAATCATGCAGCCGGGTTCGGCGATGATGACGTCGCCGAGCGTTGAGAAACTTGCGGTAACGCCGCCGTAGGTGGGATCGGTGAGGACCGAGATGAACGGGAGGCCGGCCTCTTTGTGACGGGCGAGGGCGGCGCTCGTTTTGGCCATCTGCATCAGGCTGAGGATGCCCTCGTGCATGCGGGCGCCGCCGGACGCGGAGTAGATGATGGTGCCGGCCCTCTCAGCCGTCGCGGTTTCGACGGCGCGGGTGATTTTTTCGCCGACGACCGATCCCATGCTTGCGCCGAGGAAGCGGAAGTCCATGACGGAAAGCGTGACCGGGTGACGGGAGATGCGCGCACGTCCGGTGACCACGGCGTCGTCGAGCCCGGTCTTCTTGCGGTTGCGCTCGACCTTGTCGCCGTAGTCGAGGAAGCCGAGGGAATCGATGCTGTGGAGGCCCGTGTCGAGTTCCTCGAAGGTGTCGCGGTCCACGGTGCTCTCGATCCGCTCCTGTGAGTTCATGCGGAAGTGATGGCTGCACTTCGGGCACACGCAGAGGTTTTGCTTCAGCTCAAGGGCGTGGATCAATTCACTGCATCCGCCGCATTTGCTCCAGAGACCCTCGGGCATGTCGCGCTTCTTGTCGCCGCCGCCGAAAGGTGGTTTTTTGAAGATGGCCATCGGACGGATTCGTTAACCCCGAAGCAGGGTCAAGACAACCACCCTTTCGACTCCGGCCTCACGGCGCAGGATGCGGGCGCAGGCGTCGGCGGTGGCGCCGGTGGTGAAGACATCGTCGATGAGCAGAACCTGTCGATCCGCGAGCGACTTCTCTTCGGCCGATGATTTCTTCACGCGAAAGGCGTGGCGGAGGTTCTGGAGCCTCTGCGCCCGGGACAACTGGGCCTGCGAGGTCGTGTAGAACGTGCGTTGCAACAGGTCGGCGAATTCGAAGCCGGCATGAGTGGCGAAGTGGCGGCCGATTTCCGCCGCCTGGTTGAATCCGCGCTCCCGGCGCCGACGATGATGCAGGGGAACGGGCACGATGGTCCAGTTCTCGTTGTTGTCGTAGAGCCGTTCGTCATCGAGGACAGGCAGGAGGAGATGGGCGAGTGGCTTGGCCAGGTAGTCGCGTTTCCCGTATTTGAACTTGTGGAGGAGCGACCGCACGGCGCCCCGGTTCCGCCACGCGCCGATGGCGAACTCAAAGCTGAATGACCGGTCGCCGCAGTTCGCGCATTCAAACCGGCCGGACAAGGCGCCGTGAAAGGGTTCGCCGCAGGTTTCGCAGAAGGGAGGTTCGATGGCGCGGTTCGATCTCAGGCAATCATCGCAGAGCACTTCGTTTTCCTCGGTCCGCGCGTCGCAATGCTCACAGTGCGGCGGGTAGAGGATCGTATGCAACGCCCCGCCCGCGGCCCGGGTGAATTGACGAAGTCGCGTTGAGGCTTTCATCCTGACTTGTTTATAGCGGTTGGCTCACGTCGGCGACAAGCCTTCGGTTGCGCCGACGGTTCCACAATGCGAGGACGATCCAGCCGGTGATGGCGACGACAATGAGCGGGACAAGCCCAACCTTCAAATCACCACCGACCCACGGCATGAATTCGCCCCGCTTCAGCGGTTTCGTCTTTTCGGTGAGGTCTTCGTAAAGCTTGAGCCCGAAAATCCATCCCGAGTGCAAGCCCATCGATAGCCACAACGCTTGCGTGCGGAGTCGGGCGATCCCGCAGGCCCAACCGACGGCGAAGAGGGTGAGGAACTCGGCGAGGAGGAACTCGATGTCACTGAATTGACCGAAAATCTGACCGAGGATCCAGAAGCCGGTCGTCCACGTGACGTCCTCGTCGGCAATTTCCACCGACCCCGCCGGTTTCAGGAAGTGGATGGCGGAGAAGAAGGCCGAGATGACCAGGAGGGCGAGCCACTCGCGGCGGAATGACTTCACCGCCTGCCCCAGCATGATGCCACGAAAGAAAACCTCCTCGAGCAGGGAAACGACAAGGGCGGCCGCGACAATCTGCAGGAGCTTCCCGGCGGTGAGGTCAAAGTCCTGGTTGAAGTAGCCGAGGAAGACATAGACGACACCCATCGTCAGCAACAGTCCGCCCGCGAAGAGGAATCCCTGCATCCAGTCCCGCCCCGGTGTCTCGCCCCATCCGAGCGCCATGTCGGCTTTCTTCAGTCGGAGCGATTTCAACAATGGCCAGAGCAGGATCGCGGCGGCGATCATGACGGCGCGGTTGAAGTAGCGTTTGAAATCGCTCTCGCGCAGGACTTTTTCGAGGTAATTCCCGTCCGGGAGGATGCGGAAGTCGACCACGCTTTTCCCGACATTGAAAATCAACGGCGCAAGGAAGGCTCCGAGCACGAGGACGCCCGCGAAGTAGAGAAAGATCTTGGCGAGGTCGTTCTTCAGCATGGTCTGGAGACTTGGTCCATAGTCGAGGGTCCACCCGTCTGCAACGTCATCCGGGATGTGTGATGGGGTTATTGGAAGTTTTCAGCACTCACGTGTATTCAACTTAATTGGCGAAAGGTGGATCGTGACCCCGCCATGGCGGGATTGCGAACCACCTCGCGTCTGCAGGGCGACAGATGTGGTTGGAGTTATCTGGAGTTTCTGTTAAGTCTCGACTCGTGAATAAATCCCAGTTTCTACCCTTGCTCTTTTTGCTTCCAGTCCCTTCGATGGGTGAAATTGTTTATCCCGAGACCAAGCGAGGCAACGTCGTGGATAACCTGCACGGGATCGAGGTTCCGGATCCTTATCGCTGGCTGGAAGATGACAATTCGGAGGAAACCGCCGCCTGGGTCGAGGCACAGAACGAGGTGACCTTCGGCTACCTCGGTGGTATCAAAGAGCGGGAAACAATCGAGGAGAGGTTGACCGAACTGTGGAACTACGAGCGATACGGGACGCCCTGGAAGCGGGCGGGCCGTTATTTTTTCTCGCGGAATTCAGGGCTGCAGAATCAAAGCGTGGTTTACACGGCGGAGTCGCTCGACGGTGAGCCAAGGGTATTGATTGATCCGAATGAGTTATCTCAGGACGGGACCATCGCACTCTCGGATTACGAGGTTTCGCACGACGGGATGTTTGTGGCCTACAGCCTTTCGCGTTCGGGATCGGACTGGATCGAGTGGCGGGTTAAGAATGTGGAGACGGGCGAGGATCTCCCCGACCTCGTCGAGTGGTCGAAGTTTTCCGGCGCGGCCTGGTCGGTGGATAGCGAGGGGTTCTATTATTCGCGTTACGATGCGCCGAAGGAAGGGGACGAGCTCAAGGGATCGAATTACTACCAGAAGGTCTTCTACCATCGTCTTGGCACCCCGCAGACGGAGGACGAACTGATCTACGAGCGGAAGGACGAGGCGGAGTGGGGATTCAACGCCTATGCGACGGATGACGGGAACTATCTCTTGATTTACGTCCGCAGCGGAGCGGGCGGGAAGAACGCGATCTTTTCCCGGGACCTGAGGAAAGAAGGCGCGGAGGTCGTGGAATTGTTGCCGGATTTTGACGCCCGTTACTCGGTCGTCGGCAACGAGGGCTCGCTTTTCTGGATTCGCACCGATTTGGACGCGCCGCGGGGACGGTTGATCGCGATTGACCTGGAAAAACCCGCGAGGGAGAATTGGAAATCGATCATTCCGGAATCAAAAGACACGCTGCGCTCGGTGCGTCTTGTGGGAGGCCAGTTCGTGGCTGTCTACATGAAGGACGCGCACAGCGCGGTGAAACGGGTCGCTCTCGACGGTAAAGTTCTCGGGGAAATCGCTTTGCCTGGAATCGGAACCGCAGGAGGCTTCGGAGGAAAACGGCATCACCGGGAAACGTTCTATTCGTTCAGCTCTTTCACCGCGCCATCAACGATCTACCGCTACGATTTCGACAAGAACGAGTCGACGCTTTTCCGCGCGCCGGATCTGAAGTTTGATCCTGCGTCTTTTGAAACCCGGCAGGTTTTTTACCGGAGCAAGGACGGGACGAAGGTTCCCATGTTCATTGTTCACAGGAAGGGGCTGGAGCTTGCGGGGAGGAATCCGACGCTGCTCTACGCCTACGGTGGCTTCAACATCAGCATCCTTCCGCGTTTTTCCTCCTCGATCATTGCGTGGCTGGAGATGGGGGGCGTCTACGCCGTGCCGAACCTGCGTGGAGGTGGTGAATACGGCGAGGAATGGCATCAAGCAGGGATGAAGGAGAACAAGCAGAACGTCTTCGACGATTTCATCGCGGCGGCGGAGTGGTTGATCGCAAACGAATACACATCGAGTGAAAAGCTCGCGATCTCGGGTGGAAGCAACGGGGGGTTGTTAGTCGGTGCCTGCATGGCGCAGCGGCCGGAATTGTTTGCTGCCTGCCTGCCGGCGGTCGGTGTCATGGACATGCTGCGCTTTCACAAGTTCACCATCGGCTGGGCGTGGACAAAGGAGTATGGAGACCCCGATGACCCGGAGGAATTCAAGCCGCTCTATGCCTATTCGCCGCTGCACAACCTGAAGGAGGGGGTGAAGTATCCCTCTACGATGGTGACCACGGCTGACCATGATGACCGGGTGGTGCCGGCTCACAGTTTCAAGTTCGCTGCGGAATTGCAAACGGTGCATGCGGGCGAAAACCCGGTCCTGATCCGCATCGAGACGAAGGCGGGTCACGGAGCGGGCAAGCCGACGAGCAAGCGCATCGCCGAAGCCGCGGACAAGTGGGCGTTTCTTGTCAAGGAACTCGGATTTTAGGGAACCACGAAAGGGCGCGAAAAGGCGCGAACGTTTTGTGGGCTTCTATTTGAGGCGATGGCATGCGATGCCCGCAGGGGCTGGTGCCGTTTGATGAAGTGATTCCGATGATGTTCTATCGCGCACTTCTGCGGTTCTCCGGATCAACGTCGCCTCCAGTGGATGACGGCGGCAGCAATGACAGCGCCAATGGTGTTGAAGACGAGGTCGAGGCCCGTGTTGACGTATCCACCGACATTGGTCTCCGGAAGAGTCTGGGTGGCGATGAATTCGACGACTTCGTTGAGGGCACCGAGGCCCATCCCGCCGGCGGCGCAGAGGACCATGATCCCAAAAGTCGGACGGAGGGCTTGCTTGTCTTCGCCGAGAGTGCGGGCGCTGAGGGCCTGCCAGCAGAGCCAGGTCGCGATGCCGAAGCCGTAGGCATGGACGAATTGGTCGTACTTGAAGACGTCCGGGATGATCCAGACGTTGTAGAGGACGGCGCCGTTCTCGTGGCGAGGCCAGCTTTCCATCGCAGGAACGAGCCCTCCTGCCATGTGGAACAGCCCCCAGAGACTCAGGCACCAGCCCAAGGTTGCGCTGATGCCCACCCGCCGGTGCACGGCGAGAAGCGCTCCGATGAGGAGGGCCATGACCACGATGTAAAAAACGAACTCCGAGTTTCCCACGCTCCACGAGACAAGGACCGAAGCCACGATGTAAATCGCGGAAAAGATCATGATCGCGCGCATCTGGGACGGCGTGGCGGGGGTGTGCATGGCGGCCTTAGGGAAGAAAGTAGCCGCAAATTTCAGGAGCGCGAGCAGAGGTAGTTGCCGCTACCCGCTGCTGTCACTAATCACGGGGTCGCCAGGCGGAAGTAACTCTTGTCCACGGGCCAGCCGTAAGCATTGCCGGGGATGATGACGGTGTTGGTGCCGGCGTTGAGAGAACCGGAGGGGCCGGGCGACCAGTTGGGACTATCCATGTCTTCGCTGTATTCGGAGGTGTAGGTGGTCGCGGAATCGGCCTCGACAGTGAGGGTGACCTGGCCGTTCGTTTGGTGGACATCGACCTCCGTGATCGTCACGCCGTCGGACGGGAGAACGACGACGAGGGGGTATTCAAAGGCGCCGATGTCGATGGTCGCGGTGCCGTCATCGTCGGCGTCGAAGACACGGGGGTTGCCGAGGAGGTCGAAGCTGGAGTTGGAGGCGGAGTTGAGGCCGGCCTCGATTAGTGGCGAAATGGGGAGCAGAGAGTAATCACCAGCAGTGGTAGGCGCTTCGGTCGAAGGACGAGGATCTTGAAAGCGCGGATTGGTGCTGGGATCGAGTCCGGCAAAAACGCCGGGGATGAGCGAGTTTATGCGGAAAAGCGCGATGTTGTTGAGGGTGTCCATTTCCTCAGTAAAGGCGCAGTTGGTGAAGGTCGCTGTGCTTCCGGCTGGGGATGTGCCGCTGAAGGAGAAGCCGGTCCCACCGGCAATGGTCAGATTGCGGAACGCGTAGGTGTGTGCGCTCGAGCCGGAGAACGTGGTCAGCTCAACATCATATTGTGCGTGATTCCCGGAAAAAAGGGAATCGTAAACCTCGGAATCAGCGTTTGCGCGCAACCGGAGCGTGCTTTCGCTGTCCACACCGGTGTCGCCGTTCCCCCGGAAGATGCACCGCGAGATGGAGACGTTGTCGAAGAAGTTGCAATCGACGACATACCAGTTTCGATTGACCGTTTCGACTTCTGCTCCGTGAAGTTCGAAGACCGTATCCTCGATGGTGCACATCGCCGTGTTTGGATTGAGTTGATTGGCATCCGCGTGCAGCGCCGAACCGAGGACGGCGCCGAGTGCACTCCTTGGATCGCAGGCGTTATTTTGGAAGAGGCAGCCGGAAACCTCGAGATTCCGACCGTTGAAAGTGACGCCACTCCCTTCGGCGACGGTGGAGCTTCCGCGGTTTTCGTTGTTGATGATAGAGCAACGAATGAGTTCTAGACTGCTCGAATCGTCGCAGTTGAAGTAGATACCTCCGCCCTGATCTCCCACGTAGTTGCCGATGATGATCACATCTTCGAGTCGAAGAGTGATGGTGAATGTTGGACCCGCGCAGTAGATGCCGCCGCCGCGGTCATCTGACGGGTTGAAGCTGCC
>JBCDLR010000106.1:0-11128 GCA_038745205.1 Verrucomicrobiota bacterium | reverse complement strand
GTCGCGGAAAAGGTATTCGTTTCCACGATGTCCGAACCCGCCTCGTAAAACCTCTTGTGGATGTCGCCGATGACATCGGGACGGGTGATGCTCAGGATGTCTCCGTTGTTGAGAAGGTCCTTTTCGTTGTCCTTGAATCGGTCTCCACGGGCCGCAGCTTCGTCCAAACCGTATTCGCGAATCGTCGTCCCCATCGCGCCGTCGAGGACGAGGATGCGCTCCTTGAGAGCCTTGTGCAGTTCGGGAAGGGCTGACATTTCCTTTATTTTACGGAGAAAATTGCTTGCTTCAATGCATATATCAACAAATCAAGATATGTTGATACGTTGTTAAAACGAGTGGCGGAGGCGCGGAATGAGAGGATTTTTGAGGATGCGATTGATTTTGGCCTCCCGGTCACCGCGTCGCCGCGACCTGATGAATGAGGCCGGCTACGATTTTGAGATTGTGGCCTCGGAGGTGGAGGAGCTTCACGATGCATCGATGGCGCCGTGGGCTCTGACGGAAGAGAATGCCCGCCTCAAGGCGAGCGACATTGCCGCAAGAAATCCTGACGCGGTCGTGATCGGTGCCGACACGTTGGTATTCCTCGAGGGCGAACCCATTGGCAAGCCCAGGGACATGGTCGAAGCGGAGAGAATGCTCGGGCGCCTTGTGGGCAAGACGCACCAGGTTTGCACCGGCGTTTGCCTGGCTCATCCGACGGGGGACATTTCGCGGACGTTCCACGAAATCACTGACGTCACCTTCCGGCCTTTGCGCGGGGAGCAGATTCGCGAGTATCTGGAGATGATTGATCCACTCGACAAGGCGGGCGCTTACGCCGCGCAGGATCACGGCGAGTTCATCATTGAGACCACCGTGGGCTCGTGGACGAATGTCGTGGGGTTGCCGATGGAAAAACTGGGAGAGGTTCTCGATCCCATTTGCGGTGCAGCGGCTTGATCCAACGCACCTTTGACCTGAATCTGACACCACAAGTTCCACTTCATGAATATCATCATTGTCGGCGCGGGGGAAATCGGGAGACACATCGCCACCAGTCTTTCCTCGGCTGCGCACAACATCGTCGTCATTGAATCCGATGAGCACATCGCGAGGGACCTCGATTCACAAATCGACGCGCGCGTCCTGCATGCCGACGGCTCTTCCGCCCAATCGCTCATTGAGGTGAACATCGCCGAGTGCGATCTTTTCATGGCGTTGACGAGCAGCAACAACGTGAATTTTGTCGCCTGCTCGATCGCGAAGACCCTCGGGGCGACGACGACAATCAGCCGCGTGGATCCCGACATCCAGCGCGAGGAATGGCTCTTCGACTACAAGACGCAATTCGGCGCGGACTTTCTCTTCAGCTCAGAGAGGTTGACCGCGGTCGAGCTTTCGAAGTTCATTCGCAATCCCGACTCGATCCTCGTCGAGGAAATCGCGCGTGGGAAGATCGAGTTGCAGCAGGTGATCCTCTCCGACCGCAGCGAGGCTGTGGGGAAAAACCTCCGCGATGTGGACCTGCCCGAACGCGTGCGCGTGGCCTCGATCGGCCGCCACGACGAGGCGTTCATTCCGACTGCGGACGAAGTGCTTGAGGCTGGCGACCGTGTGACCTTGTTCGGGGAGCCGCGGAAGTTGAATGAGACGGTGGAGATGTTGCAGGCGGGCAAGGGCAAGGAGAAACCGATCAGTATCGTGATCCTCGGCGGCGGCGACTACGGGTTCTCGCTGGCGCAACTCCTCGAGAGCTGGAATTGCCGACTGCGTATCTTTGAAGTGGACGACGCGCGGTGCGAGCTGCTCACGAACGAACTCTCCCGCACGACGGTCATCAATGCCGACGCGACCTCCCTCACTGAATTAAAGGAAGAGTCCGTGGGCGATGCGGATTTCTTCATCGCGACCACGCATAGCGACGAGGACAACGTCATGACCTGCCTGCAGGCGAGCAATCTCGGCACAAAGCACTGCCTGACGCTCATTCACCGGGTGGACTACGCCGATGCCATCAGCCAGGCGGGCTCGCAGTTGGGCGTCTTGGCGGCAGTCAGCCCGCGGGAGGCGACGCGGCGTGAACTCATGAGATTCATCACCAGTGAAAAGTGTCACACGATGAAAAGGCTTGCTGCGGGACAGATCATCGAAACGACCGTGCCGAAGGGATCGAAAGTCGCCGGGAACAAGATCAGCGAAATCGGATGGCCGCCCGGAAGCGTGCTTGTCGCCGTCATGCATGGCATTCACGCGAAGGTCCCGGCCGCCGAGGACACGCTCGCCGAGGGAGACACCGTCTACGCGATGGTTTCCTCAAAGGCGAAAAAGAAATTCCTGAAGGCGATCGGGCATTAGGTGACCGGTGGCGGGGTCACAGGTTCTCTGATTTCGCGCGAGATCGCCCTTGGTTATTCTGGAACGCCCGAAGTCTAGAACTTGAACTGCACCGTTACTCCGCCGGACCATCCGGCATCGGTAAAGAGATCGATGGCTTCCCCGGGTTCCGAATAGCGGATGAACGGGACGATGCGGGACCACTCTGTGACTTGGAGGGGTGCGAGGAGGCCGACTTCAACGTTGCTCAATCCGGTGTCGCTGACGCCGTAGAATTCGTCATTCCAGCGGATGGCCGTCTGCACGGCAACACCGAGGCGCTCGGTCAGCGGGTAGGGATGCGTTTGGAATCCCAGTTCAAAGAGGTCTCCTTCGAATTCGGCATCCCAAACCCAGCGCATGACGCCACGACCAAACCTCGAGTCATGAAAGAGGGCGAGGATGGCGAGGTGGTTGTCTTCAATGAAGAGGTCACCCTCCCCGTAGTTGTCCCACTCCCAGCCGGCGCGGAAGACAAACCCCTTGGGAAGGCGTACGAGTCCGGCCACACCCACATCCTGTTCCTCGAACCCGCCGTCGGTCACGCCCTGCCGGTATTGAATGTCCAGGCCCAGGTTTTCGAGTGGCCAGGCAATGACATCGAGTTGCCCGAAAAACCAGTCGTCGTCGGCGATGACAAATCCGCGGTAAAACCGCTGCGAGTCGTAACCGAGCGAAAGGGTGATATCGGGATTATTCAGGATTCCCTCCTCGGCAACGGCATCGGATTCGATGACGCCCTTCGGATTCACGTAGGTTCCGGCGGTGAGGTGCGAATTGAAGGCGGTGGCCAGGAGCAGGCAGAGCGTGGCTTTTTTCATGGGAGGCAAGGGGAGTGAGAAGCATGGTGGCTTGTTTTCCCGGCTCTGTCCAGCCTCTGGTCGTGTTCGAAAACCCCTTGATTCAGCGGAGAAATCGGGCCAACTCGCGGGACATGCGGTTCCTCATCACGGCTGGCCCTACGCGCGAGGCCATCGATCCCGTTCGCTATCTAAGCAACCACTCCTCGGGGAAGATGGGGGTCGCTTTGGCGGCGGCCGCCGTCGGAAGTGGGCATGAGGCCGTCCTCATTGCCGGTCCAGTGTGTCTTCCGGCGCCGGAGGGAGTGGAGCGCGTGGACATCGTTTCCGCCGAAGAGATGTATGCGGCGGTCGAGACGCGGATTGACGGCGTCGACGCCGCGATATTCTGCGCGGCAGTCGCCGATTACCGGCCGGTGGACCCCGTCGACCAGAAGATCAAGAAGTCGGATGAAAGAATGACCATCGAACTGGAGCGGACGCGGGATATTCTAGGCAGCGCTCGGGATACGTTTCACTTTGACGGATTGTTAGTCGGATTTGCCGCGGAAACGGAGAATGTCCGGGAGAATGCCCTCTCGAAGCTCGAGCGAAAGGGCTGCGACTTTCTCGTGGCCAACGACGTCAGCGACCCCTCGATTGGATTTGGGTCGGACGACAATGCCGTCACCGTCTATTCCGCGGACGGGAGGGAATTCCCGCTGGGTCGTCGTTCCAAGGCGGATCTGGCGTCGCAGCTCATCGACCTTTTCGTTTCCGGGCCGGCAAAATAATCCCGTGCATCGGGATCAATTGGTGGTTGTCTCCGGCATGCCTGACGAATTGCTGAACCTGGCCACCGATGTTGCTCGCGAAGCGGGAGCCACGTTGCGGGAAAATTTCCGCCACGAGAAGAAGGTGGATGAGTTCGCCGACCATGACATCAAGCTGGAACTCGACGTCAAGACGCAGGACATGATCACCGAGCGGCTTCTCGGCGCCCATCCCGGACATGCCATCTATGGCGAAGAGGGCATCGCGGGCAACCAGGAGAGCGACCACGAATGGATCGTGGATCCCATCGACGGCACGGTGAATTTCTTCTTCGGCATCCCGCACTTTTGCGTCTCGATCGGACTGCGCGTGAAGGGCGAGCTGACCCACGGGGTGATCTACGACCCGATGATGGATGAGATGTGGGGTGTCGGTCCCGGTGAACCCGCCACGGTCAACGGGCAGGAGATTTCCGTGAGCCCGCGGGCGAAGCTCTCCGAGGCGATCATGACCATCGGTTTTTCCAAGTCGAAGGAATCCATTGAGTCCGGTCTAAAGCATTACGGCGAGTTGGCGATGAGGGTCCGCAAGACGCGCATGCTCGGGAGCGCGGCCCTGGGAATGGCCTATGTCGCAACGGGGCGCCTCGACGCCTACATCGAGGAAGTCATCAGCCTCTGGGATATTGCGGCCGGCATCCAGCTGGTCGAGAAGGCCGGCGGCAAGGTCGTGGTCATCCCGCGGGAGGACGCGCCCGACAAGATGCGGGTAGTCGCATGGAACGGGTTGTTGCCTCTGGAGGAACTGGGAGTTTGTTAGGGTAATGAAGGTCCGCGCCGGCATCGGATATGACGTCCACCAGTTTGCGGAAGGTCGGCCCCTCGTCCTCGGCGGGGTGATCATTGAGCACGAGCGTGGCCTCGCCGGTCATTCGGACGCCGACGTGCTTTCGCATGCCATCGCTGACGCCGTCCTTGGCGCGATGGGGGAACCGGACATTGGTTATTTTTTTCCGCCGGGGGATCCGGATTGCGAAGGGATCAGCAGCTTGAAGATCCTCGAGAAGTGCCGGGAACGTGCCGGAGAACTGGGATGGGATTTGCAGAACGTCGATGCCACGGTTGTGGCGGAAGCGCCCAAAATCCTGCCTCACGTCGGGGCAATGAAGGCGAGAATTGCCAGGGCGCTGGGCGTCGAGCCCGGGCAAATCGGCCTCAAGGCCACCACGAACGAACAGATGGGATTTGTGGGGAGAAAAGAAGGAATTGCCGCGTTGGCGACGGCGCTGGTGACGGGGAAATAAAGAAAATCGAGCATTTCGATGGCACGAAACACGCTATTCGGGCAGGAGTCGTGAGATGCCAAACCCGGCTTCCGGGGCTTCACGATTTTGCAAAAAAATACTTTAAGGTCCCTTGATATTCGCAAGATTCTCCGAGGGATCGCCAACTCCCAGCCTCCAACCAACCAACCTTTCATCTGTCCATGCTGCCAATTCTTCGACTGCGGGCCACTTTTATTACATTTTCCCTGGGGTTTATTTGCGGTCTTGCTCCCGCGAACGAGACAAAGCAGATGCTGGCAGAGATCGAGGAGCGGTTGGTGAAGCCTAAGGCAGACGGATTTGAGGCGTGCGAACCGGGGACACTTCGGAGCAAGGACTTTGTCGTTCTCTACTTTTCCGCCCATTGGGATCATCGATCGAAAGAGGCGACCCCGGAACTCGTGGAGTTTTATGAGCAGGCCAGAAAGAAGCACGAGAATTTCGAGATCGTCTTCATCAGTTCCGACAAGGACGAGAAGGAAATGCTGCGCTTCATGAACGGATATCGCATGCCGTGGGTGGCGTTGAATTTCGAGAAGCAGCGGGACGTCGACGGATTGGTCAAGCATGCGGGCCGGGCGATTCCCAGCGTCGCTGTTCTCGATGCCGAGGGGAAACTTGTCGCTCACAGCTTCGAAAAAGGAAAGTATCAGGGCGTGTTGAAGCCGGTGGAAGCAATGAAGCGGCTCTTGGATTCGCGTTCGGATCGTCTCTTGAGCATGCGCTGATTCGGCACGCTTGCTTGCCGTTGCGCGGGATCGCCGTTATGGAAGAGGGTCAGGGTTTTTGCCCGGACCCCGTCTCCGTTCTTCATGCCGACGACTGCCGATTGCCTTCGATGGAAGATCACGCCGATTCCGGCGGAGGTACCGGACTACCGGCTCAACGACCGGGTATTTCCCCGTCTTGTCCGTCTCATGCTCGCGCAGCGTGGAGTTCTCTCCCCGGATGAGCAGGAGGCATTTCTACTCCCGAAACTCGCCGGACTCGGCGACCCCTTCGCTCTTCCGGAGATGGATTTGGCCGTTGCGCGGATTCTGCAGGCTGTCGATTGCGGAGAAAGGACCGTCATTTACGGGGACTATGATGTGGATGGTGTCACCTCGATTACCTTGTTGCGCGAAGTCCTTGCGGCCTACGGACTCGCATCCGAGCCGTTTCTTCCGTCCCGCATGGGCGAGGGCTACGGATTGAGCTTTGAAGGAGTGGAGAGATGCCTCGCAAGTCATCAACCTTCGCTGGTGATTGCCGTCGACTGCGGGACGGGCTCCCTGAAGGAAATCGCGGCGCTCAAGGAGAAGGGTATCGACACGATCGTCTGCGATCATCACGAAGCCCATCCGGATGGACGTCCGCCATGCGTGGCGTTGGTGAACCCGAAACTCGGTGATGATCTCCATTACCTGTGCACTGCGGGGGTGGTTTTCAAGCTGGCCCACGCACTCTTGAAGACGCGACCGTGCGAAGGTTTCGATCTGCGGACGACCTTGGACCTGTTGGCCCTGGCGACCGTTGCGGATATCGTTCCGCTCGAAGGGGAAAACAGATCCCTGGTGCGGCACGGTTTGAAGCAACTGGCCCTTTCGAAGCGTCCCGGGGTCAAGGCCCTCGCCAAGGTCGCGGGTTGTTCGCCGCCTTTTTCCGCCATGGACATTGGCTTCCGCATGGGGCCAAGGCTGAATGCGGCGGGCCGGCTCGATACCGCGGAGGCCTCACTCGCCCTTTTGCTGTGCGACGATGATGAAGAAGCGGAAGTGATTGCCGCCGACCTCGATTACCGTAACCGCGAGCGGCAGAATCTCGAACTGGAGATTCGGAGGAAAGCGGAGGCGATGATCGAGGAGACCTATGACGCCGATACGCACGCGGGCATCGTGGTTGGTGGGGACGGCTGGCATCCGGGGGTGGTGGGTATCGTCTCCGCGCGCCTCGCGCGGCGCTTTCACCGGCCGACGTTTGTCGTGGGGTTCGATGAAGACGGCCTCGGAAAGGGAAGTGGGCGAAGCGTGCCGGGAGTTTCCCTCGTTGAATGCATCAATCGTTGCCGGGGATTGCTCGAAAAGGGAGGGGGGCACGCGATGGCGGCGGGGATTTCATTGCGCGAGGATAAATTGGATGACTTTCGGGAGATGTTTTGTCGCTGTGTCAGGGAGATCGCGGGAGATGGAGAGCTTGAGCCGGTCCTCGAGGTGGATGCCGAGGTCCTCTTCGAGGAATTGGATTTCACGCTTTTCGAGGCCTGTGGATTGATGGAGCCGTTCGGATCGGGGAATCCGGAGCCGGTGCTCTTTTCCGCAAACGTGAGGACCTCCGGAGATTGTCGTGTTCTGAACGAGCGGCACTACAAGCTGCGCCTGGAGCAGGGCGGAATTGTCATGGACGCCATCTATTTCGACGGGGTGAACGATTGCGACGGTATTTTACCACCGCAGCCCTGGGACGTGGCTTTTGCCCTGCATCGCAATGAATTTCGTGGCCGCGTCAGCCTGCAGCTGGTGGTCAAGTCGATCCGCTCCCACGAACCACTCGATTAATTCGTATTCCTGCCGGTGTTACATTCTTTGGATCAACGTCTTGAAGAATTGAAGTGGTTCAATGCGCGCTTGAGGAAAGCCGCCGCCGCCTTTGATTATGAAACGGTGGGAGGGCTCCTTACGCACTACCCGCGGCGGTATGAGGACAGGCGCAAGTTTGAGGCCGTGCCCGGCGAACCGACGGAGGAAGCGGTGTGCCTGCACGTCGAAGTAATCGATACGCAGCAGCGGTTCTTTGGCCGCCGCCGGATGTTCGAAGCCAAGGTGCAGGAGGCCAATTTCGGCGCGATGGGGGGACAACTCACGCTTCGCTGGTTCAACCTTCCCTACATCCAGAAGGTCATCGCCGTGGGCCAGCATTTGATCCTCTTCGGGAAAGTGAAGCAGAGCGGGAAACGACTGGTCATGGATCATCCGGAGCACGAGGTCATCGATCCCGAGGCGGCCCCGGCAGACGCGAGCCTTCACATGGGGCGGATAACGCCGGTGTATTCGTTGAAAGAAGGTGTGGCCCAGCGGACGCTGCGTTCCGCGATCTTCCGGGCACTTGATGAAGTCGATCCCGATACGGTCCTCGATCTGTTTCCGTCCGAGGCCGCGGGGATTGCCGGGAGCGAAGCACGGATCGACGCGCTTAGGCAGATTCATTTTCCTGACAATGACACCAAAATGACGGCTGCGCGGAGATATCTTGCCTTCGAGGAGTTCTTTTGTCTCCAGATCAGGGTCGCACGCAGCCGGGCGGCATTGCGGGCCACGCCGGGAGCCTCCCACAGTGGCCCCGGGGAACTCCTGAGGAGTCTCCTCGATCGACTTCCCTTCGCACCCACGGCGGCGCAGGACCGGGTCATTGAGGAAATCCGTGCTGATCTCGCCGCGGAGTTTCCGATGAACCGGCTTCTGCAGGGGGACGTCGGTTCCGGGAAGACCTTTGTCGCCCTGGCCGCGATGTTGCTCGCGGTCGAATCCGGTTGCCAGGCCGCGGTCATGGCCCCGACGCAGATCCTTGCGGAACAACACTACCTCAACTTTCGGAAATGGCTCGATCCGCTCGGCATTCGCGTTTCCCTGCGGACCGGATCCAAGTCCGAGGACTCCGGCGACCTTCCCCTTTTTGGGGGCGAGGCAAAGGCGCCGCAGATCATCGTCGGCACGCATGCCCTGCTCTACGACAAGTCAGGTTTTGCGAACCTCGGCCTCATTGTGATCGATGAGCAACACAAGTTCGGGGTCGCGCAGCGTGGAAGACTTCAGGACCGCGGAGTGACTCCGGATGTCCTGGTCATGACGGCGACGCCTATTCCCCGGACCCTGACCATGACGGTTTACGGTGATCTTGATGTCTCGATCCTCGATGAACTTCCCGCAGGCCGGGGCAAGATCGTCACCGCAATCCGCGAGGCGAAGAAGACGCCCGCGGCGGCGAAATTCGTTCGTGAGCAACTCGACGCGGGCCGGCAGGCCTACATCGTTTATCCGCTCATCGAAGAATCAGAGAAACTGAAGGCCAAGGCGGTGACGACGGCCTTTGAGGAATGGAAGGCGCTTCTCGATCCGGAACCCTGCGCCGTCCTCCACGGACGGCTGAGCCCCGAGGAAAAGGAAGTCGCGATGACGGACTTCCGCGAGGGCCGGACGAAGGTGCTGATCGCGACCACGGTCATCGAGGTGGGTGTCGACGTGCCGAACGCGAACTTGATGTTGATTTATGACGCCGAGCGCTTTGGCCTCGCGCAGCTCCACCAATTGCGCGGACGCATCGGTCGCGGGGCGCACAAGAGCTACTGTGTTGTCATGACAGCGGCAAAAGACGATGCCGCCCGGGGGAAACTCGAGGTCTTCGCTTCGACGAGTGATGGATTCCAGATCGCGGAGGAGGACCTGAAACTCCGCGGTCCCGGCGACGTTCTCGGCACGGCGCAAAGTGGTCTCGGTGGTCTGAAGTTGGCCGATTTCTGTGCCCAGGCCGACCTCGTGAAAATGGCGTCTGACCTTGCGAAGTTGACGGTTGCCCGTGACCCTGAGCTGCTCTTGGACGTTAACGCGCCGCTCAGGCACGTCATGGCGTCCAACGAGGGCAGCCGCTTTGCGGAGGTCTCGTGAGAGATTTCCGCAAGATTCTTTGCGTGCTTTCGTTATACTGGGGTGTTCCGGATGCCCGCCTCCCTTTATTTCACTATTTTTCTTCTCCTTGGATTCCCTTTGCAGGTTGTCCTTGGATTCACTCCCCCGGATTTTTCCAAGCAGCTTTTCTCGATGGATGGAGTGCTGCTCTCGAAGGAAGAAGAGGAGGAAATAGTGGGTTTGCTAGTCTCCGTGGCGGACAGTTCTAGCGGTGACGAGGAAGACGGGTTGGCTGGAGAGAAGGCGATCGCTCTCGCTTTGCTCGTGGACCCGGTCAACCGGGCGGCCCGGCAGACCCTCGGAAAGATGAAGGCAGGGGAGCGCTCGGTCGATGAGGACGGCCCGACGAAGTCGCCGGGGATGGAAGTGGCGAAAAAGGTTCTTGAATGGTCCCGAAGACTGGACCGGCCAACTGCCTCGAAGGACGAGCTCGTGCTGGCGACCTTTCTCACCGACGTGGCGCTGGAGTCGGCGCCGAATTTGCAGGCCTCGGGCCTCGTCGATCTCGCGGAGGTTGCTTCCCGGGCGGGCGTGGCCGGATGGAGAGGGGTTCTTCGTGGGAGTGGCGATCCGGATGCCTTGATTGCGATGGCAAGAAGGACTTCGGTCCCCGACAACGGCGCCAAACCCGTGGTGGCCGCCGGAGCGACAAAGCGGGCGAACAAGGATGCCGCGGCCGACCTTGGATTTGCTCTTGCGAAGTCGAGGGTCAACGTCCTCTCGGCGGAGGCCGCACCGGCGAAGGGTGACCTCCCTGTATCCGTAAGCGTGGCAAGAGTGATTGCCCGGGTGGAAGTGGCAGCGGAAGACAAGAAGATGCCGGAACTGAGCACGGAAGAATTTTCCGCGAGCAGCGGGTCTCGGGGATTTGATTCCAAGCGTCTCATGAGGGTGATCAGGGAGATGGATGCCGGATGGCCCGCGCGGGGAGATGTCATTCTCGAAGTGTTGGACGCGGACTTCGGTCTTCCTGCGAGGGCGAGTGAATTGGCGATTGCTCTTGCCATGAATTCCCTCCGGGAAGGAACCAAGGTCGGAGCCAAGGTTTTGGCTATCGGGGGTGTGGACGGTGATGGAAGTTTGGCTGCGTTTCCGCTTTTTCCCGAGATGATGAAGGTCGCCTCGGAACAGATTGCGCCCTACTTCCTCGTCGTTCCGGCTTCCGTGGAGCCAGACCTTGTCGATTTTGCCCTTGCCGGTGAATTCGACATTCTGCTCGAACACCAGGTATTTCT
>JBCDLR010000105.1:0-11135 GCA_038745205.1 Verrucomicrobiota bacterium | reverse complement strand
TCCGGCGAGCTTTTTGACAAAATGCTAGCGGCGCGTACTTACCGGTCGGCGTCCGCCATGATGCGACAACTCGGGCTCGGGAAACTCGATCTCGACCTCCACATTCATCACGCGACGGAGGAGCCGTTCGACATCGACGCCATCTCGAAAAAGGCGACGGAAGGTTACCGGATTCCCACGAAGACCGAGGTGCCGTCGATGGCGCCCAAGTTCGGCCATTTGTTCTCAGGACCAACAGGTTATGCCGCAGGATACTACTCCTACAAGTGGGCCGAGGTCCTCGATGCCGACGCCTTTTCGCGATTCCTGGAAGGAGGAATTCTCAATGGCGATCTTGGCCGCGAATACCGCGCAAAGATCCTGAGCAAGGGCAACTCCGAGCCACCGGAAAAACTCTTCCACGACTTCATGGGCCGCGACCCGGACCTCACCGCCATGCTCAAACGCGACGGGTTGGCGGCGTGAAGGCACCGACCGACCGCGGCCTGACAAGCCCACAATCAAGCTAGCGTTGCTCTTCCTTCAATGGAAGCAACCATGTCGTTGGCCCCAGCGATCGCTTCACCGTCATAAGGTCCACCCGGCGGTCGATGAAGTCCTGTGGCGTGCGACCGTTCAGCGCGATCTTGGACCGCGCGTAGACTTCGACGGCGGTGGCGCCGCCGCTCATTCGTTCCTTCCCGATGTGGTGTGCCAGTTGCAGGATCATGTCTGGCCGGCCCAGGAGCATGCTCTCCTGATAGTCGGTAATGAACGCGTCCGGGTAAACTTTTTCCAACTCCTCCTGACGGTTCTCCCTCACGAAGTAGCGCGTGGTACCCGTCTTCCATCGCAACTTCATGCGCCACGCAAACCGGTGCCCGTCATCCGTCCACGATGCATTGCCCGGATAAAAGAAAGGCCTGAGGGGAAGGAGCAGTTGAAGGCCAACGGCGATAACGAGGAGAACGACAGGGGCATTTCCAATCGAAGTCGACGCAGCCCCTTCATCATTCCTACTCCCCGCCCATTTTCTAAAGATTTTCCGCGGCCAGTCCGTCGGGAAGAAGAGCCCCGTCAGGGCAATGGATATCCAAGGAAAAAACCCGAGGCTCACCGTGCCCAAACCGCCCGGACCGAGGCTGAAGAGCACCGAATTGCCCACGTGGAAGACGAGGGAAAGAATGAATCCAAAAATCCGGGTCCTTCTCCAGATCAACAGCGGCACGACAAGCAGATCGAAAATCAAACCCGCGTAGGAGAAGAACCATGCCACATCCCCTGTCGCCAACCCGGTCGTGAAAAAAGACTCGCCCACCTTTCCCGTCAGCCAGGAGGTCATCGGCTCCCCGTGCAACCAATCGGCGTTGATCTTGGCCACGCCGCCAAAGAAATAGACACATGCCATCGAAAAACAAAGCATGACGACCATCCAGCTCGGGACGAACGCACGCCGCACGGAGGCGCGGAACATCGCGTCGAGCGAGAACATGCCGTGCGCTGGAATCATGGCCATCCAGAAGAGCACCCACAGGAGCAGGTAGTACTGGTTCAAGAACGGCGCCTGATCGAGGAGGAAGAAATAGGCAACAACCACGAACGCGTAGATCGCGCAGAAGCGATAGAATGCGCCCAGCATGATCCCCGCAAAGGCGATGCAAAGACCCAACCAAAGCCCCCGCAGAATCAAATCCGGGAACGCGCCCACCCACTCGAAGCCGAAATACTTGAAGCGGAATTCCGGGACAAGCCAAAGCGCCTCCACCGTGCCGGAGAAATAGAAAAGGAGGGTCCCGTATAGGCAAAGGCCACCCAGAAAGGCCCGAAAGAGGGCAAGCGCTGCAAGATCGACCGGCTTTCCCAGCCGGGAAGACAGGCGATTCAGAAAACGGAAGTCAGCAGGATCTTGCACAGTCCGGGTCAGTCCATGACGACCCATGACTCAAAGCCCTCTTCCCCGCTCAGACAACCGGAACGATTTCCCGGTCGACATCCAGATCCGCAAATCCGTCGTCAAACACCCCGGTAGGAACGTTCATCAATACGTGTTCGGCACGCATGGAAAACCTCAAACCACAGGGACGATTTCCTGCTCAACACCATTGTCTGCGAAGGTATCGTCAGGCATCGGAATGGGGACGGCATGGATTATTGCATTGATCATCATGTTGGATTGCGTTCGGGCTTTCAGTTAAACCACAGGGACGACTTCCCGCTCATCACCGTTATCGGCAAACGTGTCGTCTCCCGGGACAGGAACATTCTGAATTCTCGGATCAATTTTCATGTCAGTAAAGGATCAAACGATCGGAACAACCTCGCGCTGATCGTCGTTGTCTGCAAACGTGTCGTCTGCATTCCCCGCATTGCCAGGGACAGCTTGACGGATGAGATCGTGTTTCATGGGTTGCAAGTCCCTCGAGAGGTCACACCACGGGAACGACCTCGCGCTGATCATCATTGTCCGCAAAGGTATCGTCGGTGGGCATGCCGCGTGAGGTGTCATGGATCTTCATGGTATGAATGGAGCTTGTTTGTTGGACCTAGACAATGGGAACCAATTCCTGATCAGTCCCATTGCTTGCAAAGGTGTCGTCCGCATTTCCCATGCCGACAGGCGGCGTCGGGACGGAGTGGATTATTTCGGCGATTTTCATGGTTCAAAGTGGTTTTGTGAAGTGTTTTTTACTCCGTGAGTGGAGTTTCTCCTCTCGTTAAAGGCCACTTAAATTGATAGTCAAGATAAATTAATCAGTTTGACCCGACCCCGCGTTGACAAAACCAGGAAACTCCCTGACTCCTCGCCTATGCCCGGCGACTCGCCCGAAAACCAGCGGTCCCCGCTTCACGCCGCCAACGCCGACCTTGGCGCCCGCTTTGTGCCCTTCGCGGGGTGGGAGATGCCGGTCATGTTCGCCGGTATTATTCCGGAGCACGAAGCGGTCCGGACAGGCGTCGGCGTTTTCGACATCTCCCACATGGGCGAATTTTTCGTCGATGGCGCGGACGCGGAAGGGTGGCTCGATGGCCTGCTCACCAACAACGTTGCCAAGCTCTCCGTCGGCGCGGCCCACTATACACTTCTCCTCAACGAATCCGGCGGCGTCATCGACGACCTCATTCTCTACCGTATCGGGAAGGCGGAGTTCCTCCTCATCGTCAATGCCTCGAAGATCGACGAGAATCGCGCATGGATGCAGTCCCGGCTCGAAGGCTCGGTGAATTTTGAAGACCGCAGCGCCGCCCACGCCGCCCTCGCCGTGCAGGGACCGGAAATGGAAGACGTCTTCGACGAAGTTTTTGATGAAGCGATCGCGGTTCCCGAACGCAACTCCGTCGTCCGCGTCACCTCGCCTTCGGGCATGGCCTACATCTGCGGCACCGGCTACACTGGCGAAGAGGGATTTGAACTCGTCATTCCCGCCACCGATGGCGGTCATTGGTACCAAAAGATCCTCGACGCCGGCGCCACTCCCTGCGGTCTCGGCGCCCGTGATTCACTCCGCCTCGAAATGGCCTACCCGCTCAATGGCTCCGACCTCGGCCCCGACCGCACGCCTCTCGAAGCTGGACTCGGTTGGGCGGTCGATTTGGACAAGGGAGCTTTCGTCGGCCGTGGTGTCCTTACTCAGCAGAAAGCCGACGGCCTGCCAACAAAACTCTCCGGCCTCCTCCTCCCGGAAAAGGGCCCGCCGCCTCGGGCGCATTACGCCGTTTTTCACAAGGGCGAGGAAATCGCCGAGCTCACCAGCGGCGGTTTGTCACCGACCCTCGGCCAACGAATCGGTCTCGCGTATTTGCCAAAGCCACTTTCGAAGATTGACACCGAACTGGAAATTGATATCAGGGGGAAACGGTTTGCCGCCCGTGTTGTGAAAAAACCGTTCTACCAACCCGCTACCCCATCCTCATGAACGTCCCCGACGGCCTCCAATACACCGACGACCACGAGTGGGTCGACACCTCCGCATCCCCCTCGCCCGTCGGCATCACCGATCACGCCCAGGAGGAACTCTCCGAACTCGTCTACGTCGAGCTCCCCGAGATCGGCACGGAAGTCGAGAAAGGTGACGGCGTCGCCGTCGTCGAATCCGTCAAGGCCGCCAGTGATATCTATGCCCCCGTCTCCGGCAAGATCGTCGAGATCAACGAGGCGCTGACCGAAGACCCCACGGCCATCAACAAGGACCCCTACGGAGAAGGCTGGATCTTCAAGATCGAGCTCACCGGCGATGCCGAGGATCTCCTCGACGCCGAAGGCTACAAGGGCACGATCGGGTAGGGGCGTCGGTTACCGCATCGGAGGTCGGCCTTGAGAAAGCGGGGCGAAGCTTGAGCTTCACTCTACTCATCCCGCTCAAACCTCGTTACCTCGGTCACCACGGGTCTTCCGTCTCTCAACTCTGAACGAACTCTTACGTAGATCATCTCTTCTCCTGCCTGCACGCACTCTTGGCGCACGGCCGCGACGAACCGGAATTCATCGCCATCCCAGCGATAAATCTCTTTGGTATAGAGCGTGCCGCTGTGACCTCCCGACCAGGTACACTCCACAACATCGTGTTCTTCCTTCGGCCAAGGTTTGATGGTCCCGGACAAGGCGGCATTCCGTACGTGCTTCCCGATCTTGGTATCCCAAATATAAACGTCGAATTGATCGGCCTTTCCATTCCGAAGTGTCAGAACACGAAAATCCCCGTGCCCATCAAAATTGAAGTCCGCAAACTTCTTCTCCAGATCAGAGGCGAAAGCCCCCGGGACAAAATGAGCGATGCAGAGCCCGGCGATGACCGCAAGCTGCTTCCTAGGACAGAGATACGGGCAAAGCCAACGCTGCTTTCGGAAATCTGCCAATTCCGGACCGCTTGCACCCCTGCAACTCGCGGCTAATTTCGCGACGTAACCTGAATGGACGTCCTACCACTCGCCGCCGCCAAGCCATGAACAATCCACACGCCTTTGCCCCGCGGCATCTCGGGGCTGACGATCATGCCATCGCCGAAATGCTGGCGGTCACGAAGCACTCGACGCTCGATGCGCTCGCCGACGACGCCGTGCCGGAAGCAATTCGCGAGCGGAAGCCCCTCGACTTGCCGGGTGCTGCGACCGAGGCGGAGGCTCTCGGCGAATTGCGCGAGAAAATGGAGCGGAACATCGTCGCCAGGTCGTTCATCGGCCTTGGCTACTACGAGTCGATTACCCCGCCCGTCATCCAGCGATGTATCTTCGAAAACCCGGGCTGGTACACGGCCTACACACCCTACCAGGCAGAGATTGCGCAGGGCCGTCTTGAAGCCCTCTTGAACTTCCAGACCATGGTCGCCGACTTGTGCGGACTCGACGTGGCCAATGCCTCGCTTCTCGACGAGGGCACGGCCGTGGCCGAGGCCGTCACCATGTGCGCGGGAATCAAACCCAAGGCGAAGGCGGTTTTTGTCAGCGAACGCTGCCATCCGCAGACGATCGATGTCGTCAAGACACGCGCCGAACCCGTCGGGCTGGAGATCATCGTCGGCGACGAAGCCACCTTTGATCCTACCCAATGTGACAATCTACTCGCCATCGTCGTCCAGTATCCGGACACGACCGGCGAGATCATGGATCACCGGTCCCTGATTGAGAAGACACACGGGGCGGGAGGACTGGTCATCATGGCCACCGATCTTCTCGCGCTCACGCTCCTTGAACCGCCCGGCGCCCTTGGGGCGGACGTTGCCGTCGGAAGCAGCCAGCGGTTTGGGATTCCTCTCGGCAACGGCGGTCCCCACGCCGCTTTCCTCGCATGCCGTGACTCGTTGAAACGCAAGCTTCCCGGGCGATTGGTCGGCGTCTCGCAGGACCGCCACGGGAACCCGGCTTTCCGCCTCTCGCTCCAAACCCGCGAGCAACACATCCGCCGCGACAAGGCCACCAGCAACATCTGCACCGCGCAAGTCCTCCTCGCCGTCATGGCCTCCATGTATGCCGTCTACCATGGGCCAGACCGGCTGCGACGGATTGCCGAAGAGGTGCGAAGGAAGACCGCTCGCCTCGCCGAGTCACTGGCCACGACCGGAGCAACCGTCGAGAACGCCCACTTTTTTGACACCCTGACAGTTCGTGGAATTCCTAGCGCCGTCACAAAGGCCCGCGACGCCGGCTTCAATCTTCGGGACTTTGGCGAGGACCGCTTTGGCATTTCCATCGACGAAACAACCACCGAGAGCGAACTCAACGCGCTCGCCAACGCCCTCACGGGGAACCCGGCAAGCGATGCGGACAACACGCCGGATTTGCCGGAAGGTTTCTCCCGCAAGGGCAGGTTTCTCCAGCACGAAGTCTTCAATCAATTCCACACCGAAACCGAGATGCTGCGCTACCTGCGGCGGCTCGAAGGGAAAGACCTCGCCTTGAATCATTCGATGATCCCGCTCGGTTCGTGCACGATGAAGCTCAACGCGGCCGCCGAGATGATGCCACTGAGTTGGCCCACCGTCGGACGCATTCATCCCTTCGCTCCACCCGAGCAGCGCGAGGGGTATACCAGCCTTGCGAAGGATCTTGAAGTCTGGCTCGCAGAGATTTGCGGAATGGACGCGACCTCGCTTCAACCAAACGCGGGATCCCAGGGAGAATACGCCGGCTTGCTGGCCATCAGGCAGTTCCACCTCTCGAATGGCGACAGCGAACGCGATATCTGCCTCATCCCGTCTTCGGCCCACGGCACGAATCCCGCCAGCGCGGTCATGGTCGGGATGAAGGTCGTGGTCGTGAAATGCGACGACGAGGGAAACATCGACGAGGACGATCTCCGTACGAAAACGGAGAAGCATTCCTCAAACCTCGCGGCCTTGATGATCACTTATCCGTCAACCCACGGCGTCTTCGAGTCTTCGGTGAAAGACATTTGCGCACTTATCCACGAACATGGCGGACAGGTTTACATGGACGGCGCAAACTTGAACGCGCAGGTCGGTCTCTGCAGTCCGGGGGCCATCGGCGCCGACGTTTGCCATTTGAATTTGCACAAGACGTTTTGCATTCCCCATGGCGGGGGTGGACCAGGCGTCGGGCCGATCTGCGTCAAGGCGCACCTTGATCCGTTCCTGCCGGGACATCGGTTTTCCGTGAGTCGCCGCACGCCGCCCGTTTGTGCCGCACCGCTCGGAAGCGCAAGCATTCTCGTCATCTCGTGGATGTACATCCGCATGATGGGCGGAGCGGAACTCACCAAGGCGACCAAGCTCGCCATTCTCAACGCGAACTATATTGCGAAGCGGCTGGAGCATTTCTTCCCCGTTCTCTACCGCGGTGAAAGCGGGTGCGTTGCCCACGAATGCATCATCGACCTCCGCCCCTTCAAGAACGACGCCGGAATCGAGGTCGAGGATGTGGCCAAGCGCCTGATGGACTATGGATTCCACGCCCCGACGATGTCCTGGCCGGTTCCCGGGACCCTCATGATCGAGCCGACGGAAAGCGAGTCGAAAGCCGAGTTGGACCGCTTTTGTGATGCGATGATTTCCATTCACGGTGAGATTCGAGCGATCGCAAACGGCGAGTCCGACGCGAAGGACAATGCACTCAAGAATGCTCCGCACACAGCGGAGGAAGTGGTCGACGACGAGTGGAACCACGCCTACTCCCGCGAGTCGGCGGCCTTCCCCATCGACTGGGTGCGAGGTGCGAAGTTCTGGCCCGCCGTGGCCCGCATCGACAATGTTTACGGCGACCGCAACCTCGTGTGCAGCTGTCCGGCCGTGGATGAGTTTGTGGAAGAAGAAAAGGAAGAAGCCGTGGCCTCGTGAACGGGATGGACGTCGCGGTTCCCGACTGGAACACGTGGGAACCGACCATGCTGGCGACGCTGCTCTTTATCGTCGAGGGTGACCGTGTCCTCTTGATCCGGAAGAAGCGCGGTATCGGCGCGGGCAAGATCAACGGGCCCGGCGGAAAAATCGAGCCGGGCGAAACACCCCTCGAGTGTTCAGTGCGGGAAACGATCGAGGAAGTCGGCGTCACGGGCATCGATCCCGTTGAACACGGCGAGCTCCTTTTTCACTTCACCGACGGGCTGAAGCTCCACTGTCGAGTTTTTGTCGCCCACGCGCACGAAGGCGAACCCGTCGAAACCGACGAAGCCACGCCGATCTGGTTCAAAATCAAGGAGATACCTTACCACGAAATGTGGGAAGACGACCAGTACTGGATTCCCGAAGTCTTGGAAAAAGACCGCTCGTTCAAAGGCCGCTTCGTCTTCGACGACGAAGCGATGCTCTGGAAGGAGATCGATTTCTTCGACCCGTGAAGGAGTCGATTCAGTGTCCGATCAAGGGGCGGTGACTTCGACAGGATCGGCGCCGGCCAGTCCCCCCCTATTGGATCCGCCTACTTGAACAACGAAACCATCCCCGGGCGTCCAAGCGACGGCAACGTTGTTAGTCCACATGACGCAAAAACTCCCGTTGGATCCGATGGCAGAATCTGTATTGCCCTGATCAGGAAACTCCGTCCACGTACCAGTCGCTTTATTCCAAACAAATGCTTGGGCCGACGTGCGGAGGAGGAAATTGCCATTCGAACCGAGAAGCTCCTGCGGGCTGCTTATTCCCGTGAGTCCAGCCCAGCCATTCGCCGGGCTCCAAGCAGCCGCGCTGGTGGTTCCATTCGCGGCAATGTTTCCATTCGATTCGACAATCCTACTAGTCGAAGCAGCCCCGCCCGAAATAGATTGAGGCCCGACCCACGCAGGCGGAGACGCAGTCGCATCGAACGCATAGACATTGTTTTGGAACAAAGCCCCGAAATTCCCTCCGGGTGATCCATCGACCGCGTTGAAGATGTCGCCCAAGGTGTTCATCGTCGGCGCGGGTGCGGCGGTCGGATTCAGCGCGCCGGGAGAACCGTCCTGCGCGGTGATATCCCGAAGGAGAATGGCGGAAAAGACGACCGCGGCGAGGATAACAGGGAAGAAGAGCTTGTTTTCAGAGAGCTTTTTCATGGTGTGGGATGGATGGGGATGGGAGAAGACAATGCGATGGGAGAGGCCCGACGAAAAGGACTTATTTCACGCAATTCTCCGGCGCCGCAGGCCCAAGGCGGCCAGGACGGGGAGCAGGAGGAGCGCGACACCGGGCTCCGGAACGGCGATCGTGAAGGCGGAGGGCGAAAAGGTCAGATCAGTAATGTACTCCTCGCCGAAGGCGACGTTTACGACTTCGGTGGTCGACGGATTCACGCCACCGTTGTTGTCCGCGTTCTGGATGCGGCCGGTGCCATCTGATCGGAGTTCGAGGAAGGCCGGATGGTAGCGGCCTGGATTGCTCCCTTCGCCCGTCTCGCGGCCATTGAAGCGGAAGACGACGCCGCCACCGAGATCGACAAGTTCATCCAACTGCAGGCCATTCGTAAGGTCCGCCCCCGCCGCAATTTCAAACCGCAGCGTCTGCCCGGGAACCGCCCCCCCATTCAAACTGTAAAACTGTGTTCCGGGAATCGATTCCGGCGACGCGGGAGGGGGCGCGTTCAAGTGACTGACCTGAAAGACAAAACCTGAAAACATCGACGGTGTTCCTGCCGCGAGGCTTCCACTCACGTTGTACTCGATGGCGTTGATTGTCGGGTCCGCGTAGAGGCCCGGTTGCAACGGTCCCGCGATGTCGATTTCAAAATAAAAGGTCTCTACAGTACTGAAAACCGGGCTCGTCCCGAAATCCGCATTTGAAAAGGTGAGGATGAAAGCGTTGACGGGCGAGACCGCGAGGCACAACGCCGCGACCACAGTGCATAGTGGTTGGGGGGATCGCATGCGGAGACAGTCCCACAGACCTTCTTCTCCCGGCAAGCAAAATTCGGCCCCGAATCGCGGAACTACGCGCCGTGCAGGCCGTGTTTCTCAAGAAAAGGCACCAGTTCCTGCACGCCGAAATCGGCGAGAACCAACTCCCCACGATCATCCCCCGCGGTCACCCGCATGGAGGGCGCACTGGATTGACCGGTCAGCGCGATCATCTCCTCGAAGCGCCCGCGGTCGGCGATGACGTCATACTCGGTGAATTCATACCCGTTTTCCGTCAGCCACGCGACGGACTCCACGCACCAGGGGCAACCCGGCTTGATAAATACTTCGAGTGAAAACTCCGCCATGGGCGCACCATCGGCATCGTTCCTCAATGGTCAAGTGTCCCCGCCGTCCACCAACGCACTTTGTCTCTGGCGATGCAATTCGGTTCCGTAAAAGACGAAGAGGGCGGCGGCGATCGAGACGAAGATCCCGAAGAGATAGACGAGGCCGCCCGGGTAACCGGCAATGCTCGCGCTTCCATAGAAGGTATTGAACCATTCCACTTTCCATCCCCAAAGCATCCACCAGCAGAAGGCCGCCAGAAACGAAACGACGATGACGGCATTGACGAGCACGAATCCCAGGAGCCGCCCATACTGCAGCCAGTTCTTCGGCAACGGCCATAGAAAGAGGAAGGTCGACCAGACGGCCCTCGTCCGACTTGGATCGCCCAGCAGGCAATCCGCGGCGTATTCGACCTTCTTGAGTCCCTCCCGGCTCGCCCGGTGCGTCCTACCGTAGCAATAGACGGCGAGGAGTCCGGCAATGACGACGAACGCCACCGCTTGCACGACGAGAATCGACGGCCACGATCCGAGGGAAACGGCAACGGGATTCCCCTCCCGCGCCAGATCCGGGCTGAAGTAGTAAGTCGAACCCAGATCGGCGCCCCGCGCCGCCAACAGGGTCGCGAAGTAGATTAGAAAGAGCCAGGGCCTGTTCATCGTACGAACTGACGATGAAAGACGTTGAAGTCGGTCAATTGCTCCCGACGGGGCGAGATGATGGGGGCCTGGTTGGTCATGCGCCGTTCAGACCGGCAGTAGAGCACGAAAAGGAATCCACTCAACAGCGTCGCGGGATGCAGGACGAAGCGCAATGCCTCCGGCAGCAGGCTCCACTGCGCGGCCACGATTCCCGCCGCGCCCGGACTGACCAGCGTCAAGACCCCGCCGATCAAGGCGGTAACGAGAGAGCCGACAAACCAGGTAAAGAGCAGAAAAAAGGGCAAGCAAACTGCGGCGGCCACGGCGCCGGCAAGTTCCTTCTTCGCATACCAGCCGCCCGCAAAGCATACGCCTACAAGTCCCCATGTGTAAGGGTTGAACAATAC
>JBCDLR010000104.1:0-11159 GCA_038745205.1 Verrucomicrobiota bacterium | reverse complement strand
GTAAGTTCCATATTCATTTCTTATGCCGAACAGTACTCTGTTAACCGACCCGCTTCTTTGGCCCTGAAGGGGCTGGCGGGTTCAGCTCAATGGAATTAATTTTACCGAAAATCGCGAACATCGGTCAAGCCTAAAGCGGAGGAGAGGTGCCGGGAGTTGGCTGCGTAGCTCCTGCTACCCTCCGTTTAGTTATCGGAACTCCTCACTAAGTTATCGCCGCTGTCCGCTTAGCTATCGCGGTTCTCCAGTTCCAGTTCGCTATCGGAGCTTCTCATTAAGCTATCGTGACTCTGCGCTTAGCGGGCGGCTCCCGGAGGTTCGGTGGGAACGGGTGGAATAGCCGGAATTTACTCGCTATTAGGGAGTTTGAAGAATTTCCCGGGAAAGGGGCTGCGAGCGCGATGCATCGGGGTATGCGCGGCGCAGTTGAGTGGGCGGGGCCGTTAGCCGTCCTGGGGTTGGGCCGGGCGCGGGATCACGCGGATGCGGCCTTGCCGGACTGCCTTGAAAATGTGCTTTCCGAAGAAGAGTGAGAGTTCGCCGAGGCCGGCAAACAGGATCCCGGCAAGGAGGCCGACGTAGATGGCGGGGGCATCGAGGACGACGCCGTAAGTATAAGTCGACCAGACGTGGTCCTGGATTTCGGTGACGGGGGTGGCGAAGACGTGGAAGTACTTCGCGACGAGCGATGAACTGAAATCCTGGAAGGCGTTTTCGAGGAATTGATTTCGTGAAACGATGGCGCTGATGCTTTCGCCGCCGGTGACAAAAACGGGATCTCCGGTTTTCTCGTAGTGAGCGATGAGCTTGCCGAGGTCGCCGCCAAAGAACTTGTCGGCGTCGTCCTGGAACTCGCTCACGCTGACTCGCGATTCCAGGACCCTGGATTCGAGGCTCTTTCCATACTGGTCGACGAACCCCGGAACTTGAATGCCGATGAGGACGCCGGCGACGAAGAAGACGAGCTTCGAGTAATCCCAGATTTTTTTCATGGTCGCGCTTGTTGCCGGAGGATTGGAGAAAGCTCGCCGATTGTGGGCATTGCTCAAGTCTCGAATTCGGCCCGATCCCTGCTTGTGCGTGGACAAGGAAACTCAACGGCTTACACTCAATCCACTCCTTCTCCCTCTCATGCTGCGCAAAACGAAAATCATTTGTACGCTGGGTCCTGCCACGGATTCGCCGGAGATGTTGAAGAAACTCATCACGGCGGGGGCGAATATTTTCCGGCTGAACATGAGCCATGCGGCGCATGACTGGTGCCGGCAGGTGACAAAGGACATTCGGGCGGCGGCGGAGGAACTGGACAAGGATGTGTCAGTCCTCATGGATCTGCGCGGGCCGTCCATCCGCACCGGCGATGTGAGCGAACCCATTGAACTGGCTGTCGGAGACAAGTTTGAGTTCACGATGGGCGAGGCGACGGCGAAGGAGGAGAAGTCGGTGAGCGTGAATTACGCGGGATTGGGTGGTGACTTGAAGGTGGGCAATACCGTCCTCGTCGACAACGGGGTCATCCACATGAAGGTGCTGTCCATTGACGAGGAGCGCATTCTCTGCGAAGTGCTTACGGAAGGGACGATGGTTTCGCGGCGTCACATCAATTTGCCCGGCATCCGCGTGAACCTGCCGGCCCTGACGAACAAGGATCTCAAGGATCTCGACGTCGGCGTGGAGATCGGCGCGGATTTCATCGCCCTGAGTTTCGCCCGCGACGCGGAGCACGTGCAGACCTTGAAGGACCTCCTGCAGGAGAAGAACTGTCCGGCGCGCGTGGTATCCAAGGTCGAGGACCAGGAGGCGGTCAACCACCTCGACGAGATCATTATTGCCTCCGACGCCGTCATGGTGGCGCGCGGGGACCTCGGAATCGAAGTCGCGTTCCAGGACCTGCCGATGATCCAGCGCCAGATCGTCAAAAAGTGCATCAATCTCAGCCGCAAGGTCATCGTTGCCACGCACATGCTGGAGTCGATGATCGAGAATCCCGTGCCGACGCGGGCGGAGGTGACGGATGTGGCCAATGCGATCTTTGAGCAGGCCGACGCCATCATGTTGAGCGGCGAGACGAGCATCGGGAGTTACCCGATCAAGTGCGTGAACGTCTTCGACAAGATCGCGCGCCGACTCGAGGAGGAACCGGGACTTGGATTTGCCGAAGACACGCCCTTGCGCACGGAAAAGCACAAGATCGTGAAGTCGGCGGTGGTCCTCGCGAATTCGATTCCCGACGCCAAGATCATGGTCTTCACGAAACACGGCATCATGGCGCACTACGTCGCGCACTTCCGACCTAAATATGCGCAGATCTTCGCCTTCTCCCCGAACCTTGATGTCTGTCGTTCGCTCAACATGAGCCGCGCGGTGCACCCGATGTTGATGAACTTCTCGAGCAACGATCCCGATGCCACCATCGAGGTGGCAACGCAACGCCTGCGCCGGTTGAACCTCGTCGAGGAAGGTGATCCGCTGGTGGTGCTCTCGGATGTGTTGCAGGGCGAGTTCGTGGTCGACGCCGTTCTCATGAAGAAAGCCTGATGATTCAAAAACAAGCCCCCGTTGTCTTGCTGGCGCTCATCTTGGCCAGTTGCTCGAACAAGATCTACTACATCGATTACGAGGCTTATCCTGTATTGCCTATTTCGGGAACGAGCAAGAAGCTGCGGGCCCTGAGTGAGTTGAAGCCTGGACTCCAGGAAAGGATGTTTTACGGAAACTACGGAGGCCCAGGGAATAGCGGGGGACGCCCCGTCGATGCGTTGGACGCGCTCTTTTACGATCACGACCGGGCCTACGTGGAAGGCTACAGGCTAAAGCAATTGCGGGAGTCGGACCGCGTCCTCGTGGAAGGGTTGAAGGCGCTCGACACCACCAACTTGTCGCCGCAGGCACTCGCCTTCCGGGAGAGTGCGATCAATTTTTTGAGCAGACGGATGAGTGGATGGGTGGGCAAGCCGCGGGATGTGAAATGGGGACTGCGGGGCAAGCAGCGGGCGTTTCCGATGAGCGAGTACCGCGGTTCAAGCAGGGAGTGACCACGAAAGGGCGCGAATCCGCCGCGGCGGACCGCGAAAAGAAGTTCGCAATCATTCCAATCTCCCGAATCTTACCGATAACTCCCCCCATCCATGGTCGTTATCTCCAAGCGCAAGAAGTTCTACTCGCTTTCCGACGAGTTGGTCGAGTACTTGCAGCGCTATGGTCGGGAGTCGGAGATTCCGGTGATTTACGATGACATGTTTCACTTCTCCGAAGCCTATCCCTACGTGGATCCAAAGGGGAACGAGACGCTCTGGCACACGGTGGTCTATCCGGCGCACGAAATGGCCGAACTGCGGCCGAAACTGGCGCAGATCTACACGCGACTGAAGATCGGTGGCGAGAAAGTGGCGACTCCCGATCACCTTTCGGTCGACCGGATCGACTTCGGCGAATTCGGAAACTCGAAGCCTTTCCGCGTGCGCATTACGAACCAGTTCAACGACAACAGCGACTATTTCTACGTGAAACGCGCCGATGCTTCGCGGGTTTACGGTCTGGAGTTCGAGCACATCTTCTCTCCAAACCGAATCAATTTCCTCGTCCGCGACTCCACTCTGATCGAGGAGCACATCGCGGGCGTGCCGGGGGACGTTTTCATCCGCGAATACATCGGGCGCGATGATCTCAACGAGGTGCGCGTGGCGAAGGAATTTGTGAAATTCAACGAGCGCTCCTTTATCCGCCTTCTCGGAGACATGCGGTCGGTCAATTACGTAATCGATGCAACGCCCGATTTTGAAGAGGTGCAGTACCGCGTGCGTCCCATCGATTTCGACCAGCAGTCTTATGAAGGAAACATCCAGGTATACCTGTCGCAGTTCTTCGCGGACAACCAGCCGGTGGTACAGCTCGTCACGCGCAAGCTGAACGAGGAGACGATCCGCCAGTATCAACGGGAGGAGCAAACGATCATTGCGCGCCGACGCCGCATCGCGCAGCAGCGTCTCGATTTTCTCCTGCACTGCATGAGCATGCAGGAGCTGATGCTTCCGGAGAAGTTCGTTGAATTGGTCAACGGCCTGAACGAGTACCACAAGACGACCGTCTTCAACGGCTGCCGGTCGACAGGCGACCTTGTGCGCATGCACATCGACGTGGTTTTGTCAGGGCTTTGACGGGGGGCAGAGGGGAAGGGGTGTCGTGGAACGTCGCCCCTCGCTGAAGGGCAGGCGTCGCTGTGCCCTCCTATTTCCTACTTGATACTTCCCGCGGCATTCTTGCCCTCCCGACGCACTTCAGCCGGGGTCTTGTCGAGCTTTTCGCGGAAGACGTTGTTCAGGTATTCCTGGTGGCGGAATCCGCTGGCGGACGCGATTTGAGCGATGCTGAGATCGGTTGACTGCAGCAACCTCGTGGCGCGGCTGAGCCGGTGTTTCATGAGGAAATGATGGAAAGTCTCTCCGGTTTCGTCCTTGAACATGCGTTGGAAGAGAGTGCGGGAGACTCCTGCATACTTGGCGGCATCGGCGATGGTGACCTTTGTATTCAAGTGGTCGAAGAGATACCGGACGCCGCGGGCGACAACGGGATCCTGGATGGCGTGAAGGTCGCTGGAGCGCCGCACGACGACGCCGGTGGGTTCGACGAAGGCCTTCTCCCGGGCCTGGTCGCCATTCATGAGCGCCTCAAGCAAGATCGCGGATTCGTAGCCGACGCGAAAATGTCCGGCGCGCACACTGGAGAGCGGTGGCGCGCTGATCTCGCAAAGGGGGACGTCATTGTCGACGCCGACGACCGCCATTTGTTCGGGGACGTGAATGCGTTCAAGTCGAGCCGCTTCAAGAAGAGCGAGGGATCGCTGGTCGCTGGCGACCATGACGCCGGTGGGAAGGGGCAAGGCGGAGAGCCACTTGCGGAGCCGTGCGAGGAGTTCGGTGGGTTTGGAATCGAGTTCCCTCTCCAGGTTAAGAGCGAAGAAGGGGCGTCCCTGGCCGACGGATTCCTCGAAGGCCTTGCCGCGTCGCACGGACCAGTTCTCGTCCCGGATTCCGAAGAAAGCGAAGTTCTCGAATCCCTGCGCGAGAAGGTGATGGGCGACTTCCCGGGAAATGGCCTCGTCATCGACATGGACCAGCGGGAAACGGTGAGGCTCACAGGCCCCGAGGACGTCGACGACGGGGACTTGGAGTTCCTTCAAGGCGGCGGCTTGCGTTTCGTTGCTGATGCGGGCGATGATTCCGTCGCCTTCCCATTGATCCAGCCAGGGGAGGAAGTCTTCACCGAGCCCATGGGGAACGTGGAAGAGGGTCCAACGACCCTTCTGTTGGGCAAACCGGGCAATTCCGCGAAGGATTTCCCGTCCGGACCCGAGAGAGGTCTCGACGAGGAGGGCCACGCGGCGGCGACCGGGCATTTTTTCCGAGTTTTCCACGGTTGGCAGTCTATGACGGCGCTGAATGATTTCTCAAGTTTCGATTCTTATCTTATAAGAACGAAGGAATATGGAAAACGACACTCTTCTCCATACTGTGGCCCCGTGCTCGTCTACGCCGACACCCTCACAGACCTGCAAAGCCGCGCGGAAGCGGCTTTTCTTGAGCAATTTGGCGCTGATCCCACGCATGTGGCGGTGGCCCCGGGTCGGGTCAACCTGATCGGGGAACACGTGGATTACGAGGGGGGCCTTGTCATGCCCATGGCCATCGATCGCTTTTCCGTGATCATGGCAGGGAGGAATGACCGGGGAGCGTTGCGCTTGTGGTCGAGCTTGGACGATAGCTTTGAAGAAATCGATTTAGGTGATTTGTTAGAGCCGATTCCTGGCAGCTGGACCAATTATGTGGCCGGAGTGATGGCGGAGTTTCAAAAAAGGGGCATGGCGGTTCCCGGTATTGACCTCGCCGTGGGATCGAATTTGCCGGTGGGGGCGGGACTGAGCAGCAGTGCTTCACTGGAGGTGGCGACGTCCCTCGTGATGGAATCGATTACCGGGGCGGAAATCACGAACCGGGAGCGGGCGGAAATGGCTCGTGATGCCGAGCATCATTTCGCCGGCGTGCCGTGCGGGATCATGGATCAGATGGCGGTCACGCACGGACGCGAAGGGCACGCGATCCTCCTCGATTGTGCTTCGATGGAGGTCGAGGAAGTTTCCCTTCCCCCCGGACTTGAGGTGCTCGTTCTCAACACCTGCACGGAACACGCTCTCGCGGACGGGGAATACGCGCGTCGCCGGGACGAGTGCGATGCGGCGAAGGAGGTGCTTGGAGTCGAGCAGTTGCGTAATTCCGGCCTGCAGGCCGTGGAAGCCGCCAAGGCTGCGCTGGGAGACAAAGGTTACCGGCGCGCCCGACATGTCGTTTCCGAGATCGCGCGGGTCCGGAACTTCGAGGGCGCGCTGGGTCGTGGGGATTTTCCGAAACTGGGCGAACTCATGACGGCGAGCCATCTCTCGTTGCGCGATGACTTCGAAGTGAGTTGCCGCGAGCTGGATGTGATGCAGGAAATCGCGTCGCAGACTCCTGGAGTGATTGGGGCGCGGATGACGGGAGGAGGGTTTGGCGGATGTATCGTTGCGATCTGTGAAGGGCGCTCCGGGGAGATCTCTTCTTCGGTTCTGGCGCAGTACGAAGAGGAGACTCGAGTGATCGGAGAAGCCTATTGGGTATCTGCTGCCAATGCTGCTTTCGGCGTCACCGTGGCCAACGGGGTGGAGAGGGCTTGACGAAAGAACAGTGAGGTTGAATCCTCCGCGCATGCACAAACCCTTCCCCGGTAAGCTGAATTTTCTTTTTGCCCTCGTCCTCCTGGCGGGATGGACGGCGAGTCCTCTCGCTGGTCAGGAAACAGTGAAGCTCAAGGTCGGAGACAGCCTGCAAGCGGCGCTTGACGCCGCGGCCCCGGGAAGCGTGATCGAGTTGGCGGAAGGCGTCTATCCGGAACGAATCTTCATCGACAAGGCGGTAACCATCCGCGGCACCGGCGCGAAGCCCTCTATCATCCGTCCCCATGAGCTTCCCGCCCCCCGGGGAATTGATGTGATCGAGCAGCACCAGGCCAGGATGAAGGCTGCCGCAGGCGAGGATGAACGATTTCGGCAGGAAATTGAGTTCCGTCGCATGACGAATCCCCCGGTCGTGTTCATCGTCCGAGCAAGGGGAGTGATCCTTGAAAACCTGAGGTGGTCTACCCCGCCTGCGGAAAGTGACGGAGTCACGACGAATGCGATCATGGAGTTGATTGAATCGGAAGTCACGGTCACTCGCTGCCAGGTTATCGGCCCGTGGGCCAACGGCATTTTTGTCGCCGGTGACTCCACCTTGACGATGACGGACTCCCTCGTGGCAGCGTTTTGGGGGACGGGAATCGCCTTTTTCGGAGCGAGGGACGGGGAACCGGAACAAACGGTGATCTCTGGATCGGAGATCAGGAATTGCCTCCGTCGCTGTATTGGAATCACGAAAGGAACCAACGTCTCCATCGAGAATTGCAGAATCTCCGGATCGGGTGGGCACGGCATTCGTTACGAGGATTCGTCGCCGGTCATTACTGGTAGTGCGATCTTCGGAAATGCCGAGTCGGGGATTTATGCGAGCGGAGAAACGGCGGCGAGAGTCGAGGGCAATGTCTTCTGGAAGAACGGGAAGAACGGGATGTCCTGCTGGTACTTGAACAAGGACGAGATTGTCGGAAACACCTTTGTGGAAAACGGCAACGAGGGCATCGCAGTGCTGGGCGCGTGTTCCCCGGTGATCAAGGCCAACCTCTTTTCGTCTCATCCCACCGCGATTGTCTACTCGTTGATCAATAGTTCGAAGAAAGTTGGAGCCTTGGACTACGGCGAGCCGAAGCTGGCAGGCAATCACTACTGGAAAAATGAGTTGGTGAGAACAAAGGCCTCGAAGGAGCCTGGTCAGCCGAAGGAAGAGTTTCCGGCTGGTGAGGGTGAGTCTGAGGGATTGGATCCGCTCTTCTCCGGCTCCGAAACGGGAGACTTCTCGTTGAAGGAAGGTTCACCGGCCCTGGAGGGCGGAGCGGGTGCGAAGAGCCCGTTGAACGCGGTGATTTCGGCCGAGTTGCAGGGCGAGGAGTTACTCATCATTCCCGATGGAGAGACCAGAATTGAAGCGGCGTGGAAACGCCCGGCGACCCAGGAGGACGCGCAAACGATTCGCACCGTTCGAGGAGCAGTTCTGCAATGGAGAAATGGAATCGGTCGAATCAAGAACAAGGAACGCCGCGCCATGGAGATCGACGAGATGCGACAGGTCGTGGAGAAACTGGCCGCGGAAAACCAGTAGCCGGATTCCGCGACCCCCGAACCTGCGCCATGGACATGCTGATCAAACTGTATGTCCTCCCGGAGCGGAAGTCATTGCCGCCTGGGTACGCGCTTCGCCGGATTCTTCCATCCGAGGGATCGCGTTGTGCGGAATTTGTTGCTGAGGAATTTTCCCGCGGGTGGGCGGATGAATTCCTCGTCGCTGTGGGGATGCAACCGCCGAGGGCCTTCATCGCATTGGACGCGGAGGGGAGCATTGCCGGCTTTTCCTGTTACGACGCGGCATTCAAGGGGTTCTTTGGTCCCATCGGCGTTTTGGAATCGCATCGAGGCCTGGGACTCGGGAGGGCGCTCACGCTCGAGGCGCTTTTTGCCATGCAGGCGGAGGGATACGCCTACGCCGTCGCTGGCTGGGTGAGCGACGAAGGGTTTTATCGAGAGCAGTTCGGCGCCGAAGTGATCCCCGATTCGGAGCCCGGAGCCTACGGGAGGAAAATCGGCTGATCTGATCAGAAGACTTCCCCTTCGCCGAAGAAGCGGGCAATCTCTGCACCGGCGGCTTCCGGGGAATCGGAGGCGTGGCAGATGTTGCGCATCATGTCGTCGCCGAAGTCACCGCGGACGGTGCCCTTGTCGGCGGCGTTGGAGTCTGTCGGTCCGAGCAACCCCCGCACTTTGGCGATGACGTCCTCCCCTTCGAGAATGAGCGCAATGACCGGTGTGCTGGACATGAAGGCCGTGATGTCCGGGAAGAATGGACGATCAGCGATGTGCGCGTAGTGCTCCTTCAGAAGATCGTCGTTGAGTTGCATCATCTTGATGCCGCGAATGGCGAAACCAGCGGCTTCGTAGCGCGACAGGACCTCGCCGGTGAGTTTCTTGGTGATGCAATCGGGTTTGAAGAGGATGAGAGTGCGTTCGGTGGACATGGCCAGGGAGGAGGAAGATTCCGGGTTTCGCCGGGCGCCACCTATAGCCCTCTCGCTTTGGTTTGTCAGTCGGCAATTTTGGAGGCCAAAACACTTCGCGGCGAGTTCGCGGAAAATCGGTTATTTCAAGGAAAAGCCTGCCGACGAAAGGGCGAGTCCAGAGGGTCTAGTGGCCGAGATGGCTAGTAATCGAAGGCGTTTCCTTGGAAAATGGGCGATCCTGAGGGACAACCAGTTGCCGATTTAATCCGCGGAATTTTATTGTCGCTGGGGTACGACCCGCATAGACTTCCCGTATGAAATGGGTGGGTTTGGTTATTGTCGGAGGGGTTCTTTGGTGGCCCTTGTTGAGTTTTGCGCAAGAGCGTGACTTCACGTCGAATGACGGAAAAACGATCCAGGCGACCTTGGTCGATGCGCAAGCAGAGAAAGTGCAGCTCAAGTTGCCGGAAGGCAGAAAAGTCTGGGTTCCGCGGGATCGATTTGACGAGGCCTCGAAAAAATACATCGAGGAATGGGAAAGCAATCCCTCCATGCGGGCGAAAGCCGTCCTCGGGGATCGTCTGCCGAAATTGTCAATCTCCTTGGTCAACGGGGGAAGCCAGAAGCGTGATGACAAGGAGGCAGGCTACGTCGATGAGCGGAAGAGAAACATCCATTTCCGGGTTACTATTTTGAACGAGGAACGCGGCTTCAAACTGGAGGATGCAAAGGCCACACTGTTCATTCACGGCGAGTCCATGAATACCGGTCGGAATGTCGTCGTGCACAAGAAAGTCTGGGACAACGTGACGCTCGATTTCCAACAGAAGAGGGAACTGGACGCCGGAGCATTTGAGCTTTGGTATGATGACCGCGGTGCGGTCTACGGGTTCAAGTACGACGGCTATTTTCTCGTCATGCAGGACATGGATGGACGCGTGATTGCCACCAAATCAGTGCCGTCCTCGGCCTCCAAGTACGTCGAGCAGGTCCTCAAGTTCGAGGAGGGTTCCGCGTTTGACCGAAACTATCGATCCAGCAGTTCGGAAAGCCTGAGCAAGGCCAAAAGATAAGGTTCAGGATCTCCGACGCGTGCCCGCGAACAGGACGAATGCCGCCATCAGCGAAAGCGCAGTGGTTGGCTCGGGAATGGGGATGAGGAAATCGAAACCATCGAGAAACAGGGGGTCGTCCGTGAAGATGGTCGCCTCCTGGGCAGCGCTGAGGTTTTCACCCAGTGTCGAAGGCGCGGCGTTTCCGTCCTGCATGAGATTGAAGGATTCCACGATGTGCGGAAGCCCGAGGTTGTGGCCGATCTCGTGGGCGGTAACGGCCGCGACCGCTTCCTGACCGTTGAGGAAAGTGGGAAGCAAATCGCCCACGGTGATGGCACTGCCGTTGTCGTCGACAAAGGCGAGACCGCTCACGCTCAAGTTGGATCCGGCGCTGAATCCCGGGGTGATGTTCGTGAAGAACATGTTGAGGACCGTGGGATCCGTATGCAGTGGCGCACTGGGGTCCCCGAGCACCATGATGTTCAAGTCGGTGGTCGGGCGGGGATTGTTGTTCCCGGGATTCCCCTGGTAGGAGAAGTCGCTGAAGTAGGTCACCGGCGTAAGCCAATTGATATCGACCCCGACCTGCGCCCAGATCTGGTCAATGAGGTCCTCGATGACCGCCTGCTGGGACGAAGTGCCAAAGTGAGTCGCGGTTTCCGACATGCTGGTCGTGCCGGTGATGATCGGCTGAATGTTGACCATGTGCGTGATGGGCTTCGATCCCGTGATCGTGAGCGGAAGCGGGTCGGGATCACCCGAACTGGGCAAGGTCAACTTGATGGAATTCGTGCTGACGCAGACCTGGTTCTTGCCATGCCCCGTGCAATGCGCGGAAACGGGGAGGCGGCATAGTCCCAGGAAAAGGAGGAGCAGAAGCGGGACAAAGCAAAGCCGCGCGTTGGCTGAAACCAGAAGACGCATTTCCAG